>NZ_JBIATA010000023.1:0-167656 GCF_042891295.1 Streptomyces sp. NPDC001902
TGCGACATGCGTGCCGTGACCGAACCGGTCCTCGGTGTCCGGCGAGTCGGAGAAGTTCCGCTCCTCGACGACCTGTCCGGCCAGATCGGGATGGGTGGTGTCCACTCCCGTGTCGAGGACGGCGATACGCGTGCCGGTGCCGTCGAAACCGGCCGCCCACGCCTCGGGTCCGCCGATCTGCGGGACGCTCTTGTCCAGGCTCGCCTGGACGACGCTGTCCAGCCACACCGAGGCGATACCCGGTGCGACGGTGCGCTTCATCGCGTCGGCGGACCCGTTGGTGACCGCGGACCACAGTTCCGCGCTGCCGTTCGCGGGCGCGCTGACGGCGTCGGCGTCGATGCTGCTCAGCGTCCGCTGCACGTCAGCGCCGCCGGTGGAGCGCAGCGCAGTCCGCGCCTCCGGACGGGCCGCGTCGTACATCACGATGAGCCGCAGGTCATGGCGGTCCGCGTAAGCCGGCGCGCTCAGCGTGGTGATGTCGAACAGACGCCGGTCCACCCGACCGTTCTGGACCAGGCTCCGCGCGTCGTCGGGCACCGCATAGGTGTGGCCGTCACGGGTCTCCACCCGGATGGGCATGTCCTCCCGGCCCTTGGCGGGACGCGCGGCGACGATCTCGCCCTTCGCGTTCACCGCGATCCGGTCACCGGTGATCAGTGGAATCCACCGGTGCACGCCGGTCCCGGCCGCAGTCCCCTTGACCTCGGGGCCCGTTCCGAAGGCCGAGGCCGAGAACGGCGTGGCCGACGATGCCGTGCCGGTGGGCGCGGAGAGTGCCACGGACACCGACGGGGTAGCGGCGACCAGCAGCATGCTGATTCCCAAGACCGTGCCGATCGCAGGTCTCTTGGACGTGAATTTCACGGTTTCCTCTCGTTCATTCACCCCGCGCCAAAGCGTGCATTTCACGGCGGACTTGGGGTGCGCCGCACAGCGAAGCACCCGCCCCGAGCGGGTGTCAACGGGTTGATCTTGGATAGACGAATGGTAAACGGGTCGTCAACCAGCAAGTTATCTCCGGCATGAAGCCACTTTTCCACCCCAACCCGCCCACCGTCCGGCAAGGCAGGCGCAAACCAGGCACCACCTGCGGTGATATCGCACGACGGCCGACAGCCTCCATTCCTCCTCCGCGAAGTAATCCATCCGGAATTCATCATTTCCCCGCCCGCCCCATTCGCTTCGACCGGATGTGAAGACGCCATTGGGCGAGCAACCGTCCCAGTAATTCCGCGTCCGGACAGACAACGTCCGCTCGCACCCGGCAAGGCCGCCAAGCGAATTCATCATCGGTAACGCCGACTGGCACACCGCCTCCCAACTGACCGAATGCACACGCCACCTGAGCCACAGGAAGTCATCGGCGGGCGAAGACCGTTCACCTGCGGCAAGAAGAACTGCACGCTACGGACTGGCGCCCGGCGACCTGGGCTGGTGCATGGATGCGACCGCCACGTGCAACGAGGCATCGATACCTGCTTCCCGCACATCTCCGATGTGAAGGAGCTGCCGGACGACGGCGACCTCGACCTCAGTCGCGATCACCTCGGCCGGGGGCCACCCCACCGAAGAAGGCGAACAAGATCAGCGCGCCTCAAGGTCCACGAAACCCACCGACAAGCCCACTCGCCCATGCGCACCACCGTCGATCACACCTCGCAGCGCGAGCACCTCGGCGGCCTGCGATGTCGATGCCCAGCAGCACCCCGGGGACGGACAGACTTGCGGGTCACCTTGTCATGCAGCGCAATGATCACTCGCATGTGACGCCAGCCGAGCCCACCCCACCGCCACCTGCAGCGATGACTCTCCGAGCCCGACAGGTGCCGCGCCGTTCGCATCACAGGTTTGCCTCCGAAGAAATAGGAGCATATGCTCGTATCTGTTCGCCGGAATCACCGGCAACCGATCGACACGCAGGCCCGCCCCGGCCGGATCTTCGAAGGAGACACGACATGGCGAACGCGGAAAGCAGTGACACCGACCGCCAGGGACTCAGCTACTACCCGTGGTGGCTGGACAACCTGGCCGACGACGTCACCCTGGAAGGCGCCGCCATGAACGGCACCGCGCGTGGCGCGGAAGCGGTTCGCGCCATCGTGGTCAAGGCCCGCGAACTGTACGAGTTCCAGGACTTTAGCTTCACCGGAGACTTCGGTGACAACGGCTTCCTCGAGATCTACGACGCCGCGGTCCTCGGCGAGCCCATGAAGGTCGTCGTCACCGTCACCTGCAACGCCGACGGACAGGCCCAGGAACTCGCGGTGCTCCATCGGCCGCGCAACACACTGCTGCTCTTCTCCCGCGAGATGAACAAGAAGTTCGCCGGCACCCCCCTCGCCGAACACTTCCTCGCCGACGAGTCCTGAGACGACGATCGCCAGGCGGGTCTCAGCGCCCAGCCCAGGCGCCGTCTCCTGGGCCGTCTGGCACGGTCGGCTGCGAAGCAACCCGAACTCTGCCCGTTGGGATCCAAAAGGGTTCGGCCCACGGACGGCCTGAGCAGGCCCCGCTGGGTCGTCGAGCAGACCTTCGCCTGCCCCACCAGTTCGAGCGGCCCCGGATCCGCTACGAGATACGTGCCGATCTCCACCTGCGCCTGCTCCCCCACGGCTGCACCATCACCTCCTTGAGAGGCCTCCGGGACCACTCCGCTGTCACCCGCGTGATCGCGGAGATCCACGCTCCTTCGGCGGCCGCAGTTCGATCAAGCTGCCCGACAGCGAACGGAACGTTGACCGCTTCGGAGCGCAGAACTGCGGCGGCTACCCGAGGCAGCAGTACGCCAACCGGAGAGATCCACCTCGGTCCGCCACCATCGAGTCGTCACATCCGCGCCGGTCACATCGTCTACCTAGCGTGAACATGGGAACCCAATGAGACGCTCGCACTGCCGTGGCTGCAGGTGCGCTCGCCGGCCCAGCCTATGGCGCGGCTGGGCCGTGCCGCGCGATGGCAGACGCCATCCGCCTCGGCTGCTCCTATCGTGAGCAGCTTCGCGGAACGACACACTGAGCCGAGCGCCGGAAAGCTTCACTCAGACCGACAGCACACGACTGTTGCCATCCGCCGGCATCCGATTCGGTATGCCACCGGTCCGGGGTGGGCCGCACCACTTCGAAAGGGAACAGTGCCGACGTGAGCGAACACTTCTGGTTCACCGTGTTGGGCCCATTGCGCGCCCAACACGGCTCGACAGAGATCGAACTGGGATCCCGTCAGCAACGCACGGTCCTTGCGGCGCTTCTACTGCGAGAGAATGGCCATGCCTCGGTCTCCGAGCTGGTCGAGGCGGTATGGGGAAAAGTTCCGCCACGCACGGCTAAGCAGACAATTCGTACCTACATACACCGTTTGCGGAAGATTCTGGGACCGGCACACGACGCGGGAGCCTCGGTCATCGTCTCCACGGGTAATGGCTACGCACTGCGAGTCTCCCCCAGCCGACTGGATCTAAGTGTGTTCCGTCAACGGCTTGCAATGGCGGATGAGGCCGCCAAAACAGGACACCACACCAGAGCCATAGCCCACCTCCGCGATGCTCTCGACCTGTGGCACGGAGAACCGCTGGCCGGAATTCCCGGAACATACGCCATGTCGCAGCGCAACCGACTCGAGGCGTTGCGCCTTGTCGCAGTTGAGCGACGCATCAACGCGGAATACGAGCTCGGCCGATTCGGTGAGGCCACCGCGGAGCTCTACGATCTGGTCGCCAAAGACCCACTGAACGAGAGATTCAGGGAGATGCTCATGTTCTCCCTCTGCAAAACCGGGCGGCAGGCCGAGGCGCTTGCGGTGTACCGAGAAGTACGGAATCTCCTCTCGGAGGACCTGGGCATAGATCCCGATCCCCGGCTGCAAATTCTCCACGAACGTGTCCTAAAAGCTGACGCTGAATTGCTGGTGTCGGACATATTCCCCGATCCCGCTGTCGGCTCTACCCTCCCGGAATACACGGCCGACACCGCCCCCGAGGTGTCGCCACCCCAGGCGGCCCCGCCGCCCGCCGACGCGGCAGCGTGTGTCGGCTACGACAACGAACTAGCCGTGCTCGACGCCCTGCTGGCTGCCGATGCACAAGGCGCCACCGCCACAGCGAGCGGCGTGATCGTCGTCATGGCCGGAGTGGGTATGACCACCCCTGCCGTGCACTGGGCACACCGGATCGGACATCGTTTTCCCGATGGGCACATATACCTCGATTTGCGCGGATCTGATTCATCCAGCCCGGCCATGGCTCCGATCGAGGCATCCGGATCGATTCTCCGGTCACTCGGAGTTTCCTCGCCGCTGCTCCCATCCGACCTGGAGGGTCGAACAGCGCTTTATCGCAGTCTGCTCTCCGGCCGGCGGATATTGCTGGTGCTCGACAATGTCCGTGACGCGGAACAGATCCGCCCCTTGCTGCCCCGCACGTCGAGTGCGCTGGTGGTCGTCACCAGCGGATGATCTCCGGCACATCGGTTCACATGAGAGTTCGACAAACTCACCGCGAAGTTCGGCACTGTGCCGGTGGTCGTAGACAAGTCTGCCCCGACAGGATTCCTCTCGCTGACCGTTGCCGCGATGCGGGCTGACGGGTCGCCATGGGTTGGATCGCCGACCTCTAGCCCGGCGAAGCCAGAACGATGCCGCTGTCATCGCGGACGCCGCGCTCGCCGGAACTCACCGCCCTGGTCGGCATCGACCAGGACCTGACGGCCGAGGCCACCCGCACCTCCAACCGGATCCGCGGTCTACTCCCTCAGTTCCATCCCCGTCCCGGCACGGGCGCCCTCGACATCGTCGCGCCATCGCCAGTCAAGTCTCCGGCCACCGCGCACGGACCCTCGTACTTCGGTAGTTGCTGCCACGCGATCCCCGTGTAAAGCACGAACAGGATGCCCTGCAGGCACAGCCGGTCGGGCACTGGCCTAATGCTCGGACCAAGGTGGCAGGATCGGCCCGATCATTGCCCACAACTCGTCCTCTACGGACCCACGGCTTGATGCTCACGCTCTCACGAACGGCTCAATCATCTGTCCGGTTACGGCTGACCTGCGCGGCACGTCCATATACGAGCGCCGTGGGGTGCGTGTCAGATGAACAGGACGCTCTCGATGTCGATGGTGACGAGTTCCACGTCCCGGAACACAGTGCCGTTCTCTCCGCGGCGGTAGACGCGCCGCTGGGTTGGAATCATGATCCCGTCGAACTTCCTGTACTCGCCGACGTAGTGTGCGGCATGTCCGGCGTTGATGACCTCAGGCGTGTAATCATGCCTGCGCAGCAACCCGTCCGAGTCGAAGTAGAAGACCTGCTGCCGGCTGTGCGTCGCAATGTGGTCCGGGAAAGTGACCTTCAGGCGCCTCCACTCCTCTCCCTGTTCCGTGACAGGAGACAGTTCCACAGCCCTGAATCCCGGCGAGGTGAACGTGAACGGAGACGTGAGGTACGTCCACATTGCATAACCGGCGAAGTAGGCAACGTGCAGATCGTCCCAAGCAGCACGCACGTCGGCCGGGAACGAAGCACGAGGGTCGAATCGCTCGGCCGTCACCTCCCCCGTGGAGGTCTCGACGGCCACTCGGTGCGGGGTGAAGGACGTCCGCAGGTGGGGCGCGGTATACGGATAGTGGCTGACACTCTGCCGGTACAGGTCGATCGAGACAGCCGTATGACTCAATACCCCCTCCTGCCCCTTCAGTCGCCACAGCGAGCCTCCGACGCGGAGATGCGCGGTCGCTGAGCTGAACTGGTTGTAGCGCGCCAGCCCCCCGTGCGCCTCAGTGGCAATGGCGACAAGATCACACATATCGAACACTCCTTCGTCTATTGATGGCCGCACGACCGGGCCGCACGCCTCCAGCGGACAGCAGGCGACCGTGAACCCCTCTTTAGGAGCATATGCTCCTATCTGCATCGCGGCAAGGATGGGGAGACATCGCCGTTCATGGCTGCAACCACGAGTCCAGGAGATCTCCTGGGGCCGGCTTACGCTGCGGCGGGCGATCACCCAGTGCCGGCGGTCCTCGCGGTGCCAGGGGCGGACCTCCACGCGGCCCAGTCGAAGACGCGCGGGCCGTGGGCGCCGGCGCTGCACGAGCGGCGTTCCCACTTCTGCCTGGGCAGGCCGTTGAACAGGTCGTGGACGGGGTGGTCCATGGCCAGCGGCTCACGACGGTGCCATGGCGGGTTGCTGCGGCGGCGCTGGACGCCTTTGCCAGCCTGCCGGGTCAGACCATGTTGAGCGGGAATCTCCGTGCGGTCGCGGAGATCAGACTGCAAGTGTTTGCGTTCTCCAGAGCCGATGACTGCGGCTGGGACACAGGTGAGGAGGCCCGAGCCAGCGCGCGCCTCTGCAGGACAGGCGGGACGCCATGGCCGGGCCTCGATTTCACTCACTGAATCACCGGTGACGTGCCGCACGAACGCGGTGCGGGGGCCGAGGTCGGCCCCCGCACCGTGCCGGTACTCGTCAGAGCGGCAGGTGCTGCTTCTTTCGGCGGTGTCGCTCACTGAGGGCAGTGAGCGTGGCGAGGACTGAGAAGGGAATGAACGCGATCAGCATCTCGCCGGCGGTAAGGCCACCGTGCAGTACTAGGAACGCCAGCGTCACCAGTGTTCCTGCCACCAGTCCCACGGGGATGGGGTGGCGTGCGGACCAGCGGTTCGCAGCGTCACGTCGTGGGGAAACACCCATGGTCACCACTGGTTCCATCTGCTGTAGCGGTACCAGCCGAGCACGGCCGGCATCTCCGGGGCGACCGCTCGCCCGGCCGGACAGGGGAGCGGGTCCTGTACGGTGCGCTGCGCGGACGCCCGTGCGGCACGGTGGCGTGCTCCTGGGTCGGCCCGATCGGACGAGGGCCCGGGACGCGCGCGCAAGCAGGGTCTGGCCACGCCGCTGGGGCTCGGTACCGGGGCTCGGGCGGCCGGCGCATCCGTCCTGTCGGTCAGAGATGTCGCTGGAAGTCGAGTTCGCTGGCCAGCAGTGCCGCACCGGCAACTCCGGCGCGCGGGCCGAGTTCTGACAGCACGATCTGCAGGTTACCCGTGGCGAGCGGAAGCGAGCCCTTGTACACGACGCTGCGGATCTCGGCGAGCAGTAGGTGGCCGAGGCCGGAGACGCCGCCGCCGATCACGATCATCGACGGGTTGATGAAGCTGACCAGTGTGGCGAGGACTTGCCCCACCCGGTGGCCGCCGTCCCGGATCAGGTTGACGCACGTGACGTCGCCGCCGGCCGCGCACTCCGCCACGTCCACGGCGGTGAGGAGGCCCTCCGCGGCGAGGCGTTCGGCCAGCGCCGGCGACTGACCCGAACGGGCGGCCTCGGTGGCGTCCCGGGCGAGGGCCACACCGCCGAAGAGGGCCTCCAGGCAACCGGTTCTGCCGCACGAGCAGGCCGGTCCCTCAGCCTCGACCTGAATGTGGCCGATGTCGCCCGCGGATCCCTCCGACCCGCGGTAGATCTGGCCGTTGACCTGCACACCGCAGCCTATTCCGCTGCCGATCTTGACGAACAGCAGGTTGTCGACGGTCTTGGCGACCCCCGCGTACCGCTCGCCGAGGGCCATCACGTTCACGTCGTTGTCCACCACGACCGGGCAGCCGTGCGCGCGGGTGAGGGTGTCCCGGACGGGGAAGCGGTCCCACCCCGGCATGATCGGCGGGGAGACCGAGATCCCCTCCTTGAAGCTGACCGGCCCCGGCAGGCCGATGCCTATGGAGTCGAGCCGCGCGCACCCGGCCTGGTCCGCCATTTTGTTGAGGAGTTCGTTGACCCTGTCCAGGACCGCGCGCGGACCTTTGCGGATATCGGCCGGCTCGGCATAGGAGGCGATCGGTTCCAGCCCTCCGTCGGTGATCTCGATGTCGATCGAGCTGGCCCCGAGGTCCACCGCCGCGAACCGGATTTCGGGATCGAGTTGGACGAGAGTGGAGGGGCGCCCGCCTCGAGAGGTGGCCGGACCCGCCTCGAGCACCTTCCCGGCGGCGATCAAGCGGTCGAGTTCAGCGAGCAGCCTCGGCCTCGCCACTTCCAGCTGGTCGGACAGCTGTGCGCGCGACAGCGGCCCGAGGTCGCGCAACAGGCACAGCGCGCGGTACTGGATGGTCACAGGCTCACTTCCTGGGTATCAGCCGCATGTGTGACAAAACGTTAGGGGCGTTACGTCATAAGCGTCAATGGCTTTCGCACGGATCACCGAAAGTTAAATCGGAAACAAAAAAAGCATCGGCGTGTCGAGAAGTTACCCGCCCCGAATCCCGGTCCGGGACTGACGGCATGTGGACACACCTGAGGGCCCGGCGGCCGCCGTCCGGCGACGGCCGCTGGTGGGCCCTGGAGCCTCCGGCAGGGTGCTGCCCGCCGTGACGGCCGGGCAGCACCCTTCGCATCAGCCGGCCAAGCCTCCCTTCACGGCGAGGGCATCGCGGGCAAGTGCGGTCCGCGCGGTCGCGTCGGTCACCAGTCCGGTGTCCTTGGCCAGTTGCGCGACCTGGTCCAGGACCGCGGCCGCCTGGTTGGTACGCCCTGCGTCGGCGTGCGCCCGGGCCTGGTCGAGCCGGACCGTCAGCCGCTGCCGGCCCTGCTCGGTCAGCCGGTTCTCCGCACGCAGTTGGGTGATCAGGGTGTCCATCTCGTCGAAGGAGGTACGGGTGGTGAAGTGCACCGTGCGCGAGGTGGTGTTGCCCGCCGCGTCACGACCCGTGACCACCAGGTCGTGGTCACCCAGCGGCAACCGCCACAGCAGCAATGGCTGCCCCGGCGTGACGGGCGTACCGTCCAGCGTCGCGGTCGCGGTCGGCCCTCCGGAGACGGCGTCCGTGACCGATACCACCGGCGTCGGGCGCTGGGAGTCCCCGTAGGCGGTGTCAGCCGTCACGCCCGTGACCGTCACCGTGGGTCCGGTCCGGTCGATCCGAACGGCGATGGTGCCGACCGCGGAGATGTTGTTGGCCGTGTCCGTCGCCCGGTACCGGATGGAACTCATCCCCTCCGTGGAGAGGGTGACCGCGCTGTTCGCGCTCAGCCAGGTCGTGCCGCCGTTGAGCGAGTACTCCCGGCTCTTGATGGCGCCGTTGTCGGTGGCGTTGACGGTCAGCGACACATTGCCGGTGTACCAGCCGTTGCTGCCGGTGGGCTGCGCCGGGTTGAACGCCGCCGTCGCCGTCGGCGGGGTCCTGTCGGCGATACCGGACCCCTGGAAGGTGAAGGAGTCCACATCGACGCCGCCGGAGGACGTGACGTAGAGCTGCCCGGTGCCGGAGGGAGCCGTGCTCAGCGCCGTGTTGATCGTCTGCCAGCCCTCACCCGCCGGGACCGTGATCGTGGCGAACGGGTCGGACCTGGGTGTGCCCCAACGCAGCGACAGAGTGCCGGCGCCGGTGGCGCGGGTCTGCACCCCGGTGATGCCGGCGAAGGACACCGGGTCGTAGCCGATCCAGTCGCCGTTGTCGAAGGCGGTCAGCTTGCGCTGTCCGGACGCGGTGGCGTCATCGGTGATCACGACGCCCTGGGACGAGTCGTAGTGTTCGCCCTGCATGAGGGCGGGGTTGAGGACGACCTGGGCGTCGCTGGTGGCGGGCGGCACGGAGCCGGCGCCCCGGTCGGTGTAGGTGAGACCGAGGACGCCGAAGACGTTCTCCGTGTCACCGTGGCCCGCGTCGGCCGGGGTGGTGATCGCCCCCGAGCAGCCGGTCCCGCTGCTCACCGGGTGGCCGTGCTGGTTGTGGCCGAGGCCGAGGGTCCAGGCGGCCTTGGTGCAGTCGACGTTGGTGCCGTCCTCCGGATCGTCGATCCGGGTGGCGTACGGCACCACATCGCCCCAGGTGAAGAAGCCACCGTTGGGCGGAGAGGTGAACGCCACCGTCGGAGCGGTGTTGCCCACGGTGATCTGCTTGCTGGTCAGGCCGGTCTTGCCCTCGGGGTCGGTGACCTTGAGGCGGGCACGGAGCTGGCCGTTGTCGGCATAGGTGCGGGTGGCCGTGGGGCCGGTGGTCTCGAAAGTGCCGTTGCCGTCGAGGTCCCACTGGTAGGTGAGGGCGGAGCCTTCCGGGTCGGTGGAACCGGTGGCACTGAAGGAGACCGTGAGCGGTGCCTGGCCCGAGGAGGGGCTGGCGCTGATCACCGCGGTGGGGGCCTTGTTGCCTTCGGCGTAGTCGATCCGGTACAGGCCCGCGTCGGGGTTCTGCCGGAAGAAGCCGTCGCCGTAGTCGAGGACGTAGAGCGCGCCGTCGGGGCCGAACTCCAGGTCCATCGGGTTGTCCCACGGCGGGATGCCGTTCTCGGAACGCTGGCTGTTGGGGAGCACGTTCTCCAGCTTGGTGACCGGTCCGTCCGGGCCGGCCAGGGTCAGGGCGGCGACGTAGTCCTGGGAGAACTCCCCGAAGAAGGCCTTGCCGTCCCAGTAGGCGGGGAACTTGCCCGGGGCGGGGTTGGACGCGTCGTAGTGGTAGACCGGGCCGCCCATCGGGGCCTGGCCGCCGGGGCCGCCAGGACCGCGGAAGGCGGTCAGTTCCGGCCAGGGCTGGTCGGTGTCGCGGTCGCCGTACCACAAGGTGGCCGCCCTCGACGGGGGCAGCTGGGTGAGGCCGGTGTTCCAGCGGGAGTCGTTGACCGGCGCGGCGCAGTCGAAGGCGGGGCCGGGGGTGAGGGTGGCGAAGTCGAAGTCCCGGTAGGGACGGGTGTTGTCACCGGTGCAGAACGGCCAGCCGCTGTTCATGGCGGTGGTGGTGGTGTCCCACTCGACGTAGCCCATCGGTCCGCGGTTGGGGTCGGCGTTCCCGGCGTCGGGGCCGTAGTCGCCCCACATCACCGCGCCCGTGGCCTTGTCCACCGTCATCCGGTAGGGGTTGCGCAGGCCCATCACGAAGATCTCGGGACGGGTCTTGTCCGTGCCGACGGGGAACAGGTTGCCCGGCGGGATGGTGTACGTCCCGTCGTCCTGGACGTGGATGCGCAGGATCTTGCCACGCAGGTCGTTGGTGTTCCCGGAGCCGCGGCGCTCGTCAAGGCCGGGGTTGTAGGTGGCCGCGTCGTTGATCGGGGTGTACCCGTTGACGTTGGGGCCCGACGCGGGAGTGTTGCCGCCGGTGGCCAGGTAGAGGTTGCCCTGCGCGTCGAAGTCGACGTCGCCGGCGACGTGGCAGCACTGACCGCGGTTGGTGGTGACGCGGATGATCTCCTGAGCGGTGGACAGGTCGAGCTTGTCCCCCGTCCACTTGAAGCGGGTGAGGGTGTCGTAGCCCTCCCACTGCTTCCAGTACGCGTCGGTCTGCCCGGCCGGCAGCCGCTCGGGGGCCGCACCGGCGGGAGTGCTCAGCGGCGGCGAGTAGTAGAGGTAGACCCAGTGGTTGGTCGCGAAGTCCGGGTCGAGGGTGACGGTCTGCAGACCCATCTCTGAGTTCTGGTAGACGTCGAGGTGGTTCACGACCTTGGTGATCCCGGTGCCGGGGTCGGTCATCCGCAGATCGCCGTTGCGGGCGGTGTGCAGGACGCGCAGATCGGGCAGCACGGCGAGGTCGATCGGCTCGCCGGTGTCCTTGCTGAGCGTGGCCTTCTCGTAGTTCGACCAGTCCACGGCGGGGTCGGCGCTCGCCTGCGCCGCAAGTGCGTCGTCCGGGTGCGCCTGCGCCGCCGGTGCCAAGGCGAGACCGCCCAGCACGGGCAGCGACGCCAGGAGCACCCCGGCCATGAGGCCTCTCAGGGTACGGTACACAGTGATGCGTCTCCTTGGTCTGTGCCGGTCAGGAGGTGCGCAGCCGGGCCGGCCCGCCGGTTGCGCCGTGGCAGCGGTACGCAAACGGCGGGCTGTGCCCAGTGGAGTGCCTGCGATCAGGCCAGCAGCCCCTTCAGGGCCGTGAAGCTGCGCTGCGCGGCGCCGAACGAACCCGGCGGGTTGGGCTGGGTGTTGGGCGCGGTGTCCTGCTCCCAGATGCCGACATGGCTGCCGCGGGCCCCGATGTCCCGGATGAACTGCTGGTACGGCAGGACGCCGGCGCCGAACTCGACGATGGAGTAGCCGTCCGCCCCCGAGCTGGCGGCGCCGTCCTTCATGTGGAACAGCGGGTACCGGTAGGGCTGGTTGCGCACGTAGGCAGCGGGGTCGAAGCCCGGCCAGCGGTGCTGGCCCACGTACGCCCAGTACACGTCCAGCTCCAGGTAGACGTAGCGCGGGTCGGTGTTGCGCAGGAAGACGTCGTACAGCCGGACCGACGGCTGGTCGGAGGCGAAGGCGAACTCTCCGGCGTGGTTGTGCTGGTAGAGCTTCAGACCGCGGGCGGCCGCGGCCTGCCCCCAGGCGTTGAACTCCTCCGCGGCGGCGAGGTAGCCGGCGACCGTGTTGGAGTTCGACGGTGCGTTGGCGGTGCCGACGTGCGGCATGCCCAGGATCTCCGCCGCGTCGAGCTGGCCCTGGAGGTTGGAGCGGAAGTCCCCGATGCCGACGTGGCTGCCGATCGCCTTCAGGCCGTTGTCGTCCAGCAGTTGCCGGATCTCCTGGAGCGTGATCTGCCGGCCGAGGATCGAGGTGTTCTGCGTGTAGCCCGCGAACTCGACCTCCTTGTACCCGATGCGCGCCATCTCCTCCAGGACGACCCGGAAGCCGAGCGAGCTGACCTTGTCGCGGACGCTGTAGAGCTGCAGGGAGATGCGGTCCTTCGGGATGGACAGGATGCTGGTCGCGGCGGAGGCGGACGGCGCCGCCGCGGCGCCGACGATCGAGGCGGCGGCGACCGCCACAGTGGTGGCGGCGGTGGCCCGCAGGAAGTCTCTGCGGTCGAAGGACTTGTCCAGGTGGCCCACGGTCACTCCTTGATGGGTGGGGCAAAGAAGAGTGGGGTGTGAGGTGTGAGGTGCTGACGGCGCGGAGCGCTGTTCGCCCGTGGACGGGCTGCGATCACAGACCGGTGCCCTCGGCAGCCGCTTCGGCCTTCGCCTGCGCGGTACGCGCCGCCACCTTCGCGGCGAGGTCGGCACCGCGATCCTGCGGGGCCGCCTTGGCGGCCCGGGCGAGCGACGCCGAGGGGGCGGTGGTCGTCGCGGCGATGCCGCCGCGCACGCGGGCCAGTTCGCCCACCTGGAGGGAGGGGCTGTTGTCCGTGGCGGTGAGCTTGCCGCGGACGATGGTGTTGTCCAGGACGGCGTTCGCGTTGTTGCCGGTGACCGCGAGGTCGCCGCCGAGGTAGGTGGCCTGCGCGCAGGAACTGAGCGGGCCGTCGCCGCCGAGCTGGAGGGTGTCGGAGTTGTTCTGGTACGCCGTGTCGCCCTGGACTTCGCTGGCGCACAGGACACCGCCGAGCGTGTTGGCGCTCACGGTGAGCGTCTTGGAGACCGTGCTGTCGTACACGTCGGTGTAGAGGTTCGCGTCGCCGGAGACGGCGCCGGAGACGGTGGTGCCGGAGATGTACAGCTCGCCTGAGGAGGCTCTTATGTCTCCCTTGACCGTGGCGTCTACGCTGTACAGGAAGCCTTCGACGGCCGATATGCCGCCACTGGCCGTGGTGTTCTGCACATGTACGCCGAAGGCCCCCTGCTCGGTCACCGCGCCCTTGACGCTGCTGTCGGTGATGTCCAGGTAGGCGTTGTCCCCGACGGAGACGGTGCTGCTGAAGGTGACGCCCTTCGCCACGAGGTCGGCGCCGGCCTCGATCGTCACCGTGCCCTTGACCTTCGTACCGGTCAGCGTGCACGACGCGCCCGCCGGCACCACGAGGGCGCCGCTCACGGTGACGGCTCCGCCTTCTCCCAAGCAGGTGGTCGTCAGCGCCGCCTGCGCGGGCGCCGCAATCGTGACCAGCCCTCCCGAGGCCACCAACGAAGCTGCAACAAGGTAGTAACGGATCTTCATGGAGCTTCCCTTCTGCTGCTGCTACGGCCACGGCGACATGCCGCGGCCGGGAACCCCCGCCACGGCGGGGTGCTGCGGAGTGCGGGACAACTGTTACGACGGAAACCCGCTACGTGCGGCGGGCGGGAGCTCGGCTTCTCGTCGGCGGTGAGGACGCGTCACATACGGCCCCGGCATGCGGGGTGGGTTGCAAGGCCGCACTGGCGTTACGTCGACGCAACATCGCGTCGATCGGCTGGAACGCTAATCGGGGTCCCCAGTGGTGTCCAGAGCTTTGGACGGAGTCATCAAAATCTTTTGGGCGAACCGTCAAAAGATCGCCGTCATACGTGAATTGAATCCGCCCAAATGTTGGATAGCACCTTGACATGGGTAACGCTCTGCTGCACGCTCGTGACGCTTCGCCACCCAGTCAGCGGTTCCAGGCACCATCGTCATCCCTGACAGGAGCGCTCATGCCGACCGGATCGTGGATCGCCGGCGCCCGTGGCTCTGTCGCCACCGCGGCACCTCCCGGACCGCTCGCCCTGCGCGCCGCACCGGCCGAACCCACCGGACGTGTGACCTCGTTGCCGCTCCCCCACGCAGGCCTTCCCGGCCGGACCACCTCGGCCGTGGGCACCTGCGATGTATACGATCTCCCTCGGCGCCGGAAGGCGGGGCTGCTCACATCGACGTGGGCGACGGCGGCAACTTCCCTTCCCCTGACCGTCTCAGGGTTGCCGTAGCGCCTGACCGGCCTCGGCGAGGCCGCCTGTCGGGCGCGGCCCACGACATTCGGTTCGGCCGGCATATGATCCCGTTCCTGACCCGCTGACCCGCACGGCTCGTCCTCGTCGTCGCCGCCTGCGCCGTTGCCGTGAGCCTCGGATGGTACGGCAGCAGGACCGTGCGGAGACTCCGCAAAAACCCGTTAGGCGGACGAGGAGCCCACTGCTACATTTCCGGAGGCCGTGCGAGAGATCGAGGAGGTGGTACCCGTGAACGCAGTATCGACATGGGTGCTCCCCTCCGGGGTCACGGTCGGGCGGTAGAGCAGGTCGTCCGGGAGCGCCGTTCCAGCGCACTCCCGAAAGGCACGACCATGCATTTCACTTCCGAGCAGCGCCTCGACGACGGCGTCCTCGAACGCGAATTCACCCTCGGCGAGATCCCCGGCATCCTGTGGACACCCGCATCCGCACCGGTGCCGCTGATCCTGCTCGGCCACCCTCCCCTTGGGCTGCGCAAGATGTACCCCCGCCTGGTGGACCGGGCCCGGCACTCCGCGGCGGCGGGCTTCGCCACGGCCACCATCGAGCTCCCCGGAAGCGGTGACCGGCCCCGTTGGCCCGCCGCCGAGCAGGCCCGCGCCGACCTGCGCCGGGCGATGGAGGCCGGCGAGCGGGTCAGCGACGAGATCGTCGACGCCCTCATCCTCCCGCTGGTCGACAAGGCGGTCCCGGAATGGCAGGCCGCCCTGGACGCCCTCCTGTCGCTACCCGAGATCGGCGGTCCGGTCGGGTACTCGGGGGGAGTGATCTCCATCGGCATCCGGCTGGCGGTGGTCGAGCCGCGCATCGTGGCCGCCGGTCTCTTCGCCGGGAGTTTCGTGCCTCGCGCCATGTTCGAGGAGGCCCGCCAGGTCACCATTCCGCTGCACGTCCTACTGCAGTGGGACGACGAGGGGAACGACCGGCAGGCAGCCCTGGACCTGTTCGACGCCTTCAGTTCCAAGGAGAAGTCCTTGCAGGCCAACATGGGCGGGCACACCGGCGTCCCGCAGTTCGCGGGAGACGCCGCGGCCCAGTTCTTCACCCGACATCTGAAGTGAGGCCGAACCGTCACGGTAGCTGAGGTCGGCCGGCATGCAGTTCGCCACAGCGTGGCCCCTGCTGAACTCTCGGCAGGGGCCCGTGTCGCCCGAACTCAGGAACTGTTCGATTCTTCAGACTGTGGGGAGGGTCGGTTCAGGACCCGCGTCAGTCGGTGGCAGGCGCGGTGGCGTATTCCTGATCGGTGACCGGAGTCAGCCAGTGCACGACGTCGTGCTCGGTGTCGCTCTCGTTGATGGTCAGGTGGACCACCAGCCGGTTCGGCGCTGCGCCGTGCCAGTGTTCTTGGTTGGCCTCGAACAGGACGCGGTCGCCGGGGCGAATGACCTCGACGGGCCCGCCGCGGGGCTGGCCCGCCCACCGCCCAGATCAAGTTCTCCCCCACCCTCGTCCCGCGCCACACCACCGCACCCCCACCCAGCTGACCCACCTTCTGCCCGGCATCGCCGAGGCCGTCTTCGCCCGCTCCTTGTCCGGACACACCGCGCTGCGAGCCACCGGTGCCACCCTGCCCGGCCCGGCGCCGACCGTCCTCGGCGCACGCGACGCCGCCCGCTTCACCGACCAGGGCGAACGGGCCCTGTACGCATCCAAGGTCATCTCCTACACCGCCAGGGAAGTCGGCGACGCCCAACTCCCCTCGGCGCCTGGTCGTGGCTCACGCCGCCCGCGGCGGCGCACCCGCACGACACCCTGCGCATACCCCGGCTCCCCGCAGCGTTCATCCAGGCCCGGCGCGACTACTTCGGCGCCCACACCTGCCGCCGCACCGAAGAACCCGCGCTCAAGTAAGACGGAGGGCGTTGAGGTCGCAGGGGATGCACTACGGAGCGCGACGCGCACAAGGGGGGCGCGCGCGTGACAGCGTGCGCACGCTCGGTGAAATTGGTGGCGTTCGGCGTGCACACTTGCGGGTCTCGTTCGCTTGGCTAGGAGCAAGGCAAAAGCGCTCGGTGCCGGGCGGGGGCTGCATCGGCCGACGAAAGGACTCCAGCCAGTGGATCTCGATATGGCTGCTCACGTGGTGACCGGAGCGGTGGCGCTCCGGGTCTTCGCGGGAGACATCCGCGCCCTGGGAACGCGCCTGCTCAGCGCCGGCGTGCGGGTCGGCGCCGCCCAACTGGCCGCGCAGCACCGGCGCGGCGAGGCGGCTGCCTCGAACGAAGGCACCGACGTTCAGCCGCTGGAGCGCGACTGATGAGCGGCCAGCAACCGGATCCGTGGGCCGATCAGGCCGTGCGCGACGATCTGACCGCGGTACTGCCGGACACCTTCACCGCTTTCTACTGCCTGCACCACAAGGCCTACCTGCGGTACGCCCACCTGCAGCTGGACAGCCGGCCCGCAGCCGAGCAGGTCGTCGAGGACGTGTTCGTTCAGCTGGCCACGATGTGGCCGCACGTGCTGAAGCAGCCGAACGTGGACAGCTACGCCTGGGCCGCGCTGAAGGAAGAGGTCGCCCGGCGCCTGGAGATACAAGGCCGCGCTCCCGCCTTGGTGGAGACCGCCGCGTTCGAGCAGATCCGGCGCAGGAGCCGTAGGACCTTCGCCGTGCTGGAGTCCAGCCTCGGGCTGTACACGGCGATCGCCCGGTTGCCGGAGCGCCAGTACGACGTGATCGTGCTGCGGTTCGTGCTCGGCTACCCGATGCGGCAGGTGGCCGAGCTGATGGGCATCACGTACGGAACGGTCCGCAGCCACGTGCGCGGTGCCCGCCGACGGCTGGCCCGGGATCTGGGGATCGACTGGGCCGCTGAAGAGATGAACGAGGAGGATTGATGAACCGGGGGAACAAGCGCACCGATCGCACCGATCGCATCGACCAGGTGCTGGCCGGCGCGGAGGTCCTGGCCGATGAGTACGCCGACTTCGATGAGCGAGCGGCTCTGGACCGCATCGCGCGGCGGGTGGTGTGGCACAGGGCCGAGTCGATGGAAAGCCGCGCCCGGTGGATCCGCACCGCATCCGGCGCGTACACCCGCCAGGCCGACGCACGGGACGGCCTGCCGGCCGCTCTGCACGAGCAGGCCGCCACCGAACTGGGCCTGCTGTCCTCCCAGGTGGTCCGGGACCCGCAGGCGATCGCGGCCATGGCATTGCTCGTCGACGACCGGGCCACCATCGAACCCACCGGCGCCCTCGCGTTCGCGTGCCTGCTGTACCTGGCCGACCGGCACGAGGCGGCGCAGTTCTGGTGGCAGTTCGCCGCCGGCGCCGACTCCCCCACCGCGGCCCACTGCCTGTTCCTGCACCACCTGCAGCACAGCGAACTACGCGACGCGCAGCACTGGCGCAAGCAAGCTCTGCTGCTGCGGAACCTGGGTCAGGACCCTCTGGCGCGCGCCGCGTGGTCGCAGGCGACGACCGATCGGGCACTGACGCATTGGCTGTGGGGACCGTCGCCGTCCCGGACGGCGATGGTGCCCCAGGTGGTCACCGTCGATGTCGTTCACCGTGCGTGCCGGCCCGCCTCGTCCCTGCCGCTGTCGCACTCGATCACCAAGGCCGTGCAGCGCCTCGAGGCGCAGCCTGATGAGGACTTCGGCACCATCCCCAAGCCCGACCCCGAGCTCGCGGCAGAGCTCGTGGACCGTGCGGCTTCATGACGAGCGTCTACGCCTTCAGAGCACCGGCGGGAAGCCGCTCGCCTCCGGAGCCCGCCTGTGGTGAGCGGCGGGTCGGGCTCGAGGACTCCCCCGTTATCTTGAGCCGCAGGTGGTGAAGAAAGCCGCCGAAGAAGGGTGTCGGTGCTCTGGCAGGCCGGGGCCCGGCATGGTGTCCTGAAGCATGGACCAGGCTTTGTCCGCTGCGATCGCTGTCGGGGGAACGCTGCTCGGAGTGGCATTGAGGTATCGGTTCCAGCGGCAGTCGGCTCGGGACGCCGAGGACTTCCCACACCTTGCAGTCGTTGCGGTCGCCGACAAGCGGCTGGCCGACCACCACGACCATGCGGGTGTCGGCGTCGATCACAACCTGGTGGTTCATGGAGTACCGGCAGTTCTTCGACCGCTCGGCCACGGTGTGATCGCGAGTGGGCACGAGGGTGCCGTCCACGATGAGCACGGCCTCCCCTTGGCGAACCGCTCGCGCGAGTGGAGCGCGAGCATCGGCCCGAGGAGGTCAATGACGCGGTCCGCTGCCGACGGGGACACCCCGAACAGCGGGCCGAGCTGGCGCATGGTCAGGTTCGTCCGCCAGTAGGTGGCAACCAGCAGTGCCTGTCCTCGAGCGGACGGCTCCACGGCCGGGCCCTGCGGTTCGCGTCTGCCCCTTCGTGTCGCAGCATGGTCACCAGCTTCCGGAAAAGCCTCGGGCTGAGCCCACGTGAACGGGCCTTTCCACGACGACTCTGACGTCGTGATCACACCGGTCACGCCAAGGTCTTCACACCGAGGTCAAGCGGAGGTCCCCAGCCCAGCTCTCACAACGGACCCGACCCGTTGGGAATGTGAGCTCGAGGGCGACACGCCCGGTGTTGGGTGCGTGTTCCTCCCGCACCTCCACAACATCCTCCCCGACGTGGTCCGCGAACGGCATCCCCTCACCGATCACCCCCACCGTGACGCGCCCCGGGTCGCCCATGTCGTAGCCGGCGTGCGGCTCCGACGCCTCAACGATCAGACACCAATCCGCTGCGGTCGTGGAGTGGATGGCGGCACCCAGGTCATCGATCAGCCACACCTCCAGCGGGCCCGTGGGGGCATCACGGCCGTACAGGTGCCACGAGCCGACGACCTCCGCGAGCCGACGACCCACCAAGCTCTGCGCGCTCACCCCAGCACCGTGAAGCGGGCACTCATTCGACACATCAGGCTCCATCGGCCGACGGTACCGCCGACGGGTCGGCTCATCTCCACCATCGCCCGCTTCTGATTGCCCTGTATTTACCTCGCCCGAGTTTCCACACATTCTTGGCGTGCCCCCAGCCTCCGTGATGCCAGTGACCCCGCCAACTGCCATCCAGGCGCAGGCTCCAAACGGCACAGGAGCGCGCCCGCACACCCCAGCCGCCGGGAACAACCGTCCGTTGCGGTGACCGCCATCTGCCGTTCATACCTGTCCCACCGCTCCGGTCGACCGTGCTTCCTAGCGTCCGAGAGTGCGCGCACCGCTGACCTGCCGCAGCCCGCTGTCAGGTTCGGAGCGCTGCTGTCCGGTCGGTGTGCGACTGCACCCGACGACGCGAAAGGCCCCCGGAATGTCGAAAGAACCCAAGCAAACCAGAATCTCCCGCCGCAACGCGCTCGGCTTGTTCGGCGCGACGGTGTCCGGTGCCGCCGCCGGGCCACTGGTCCTCGGCGCCGGAACCGCCGAGGCGGTCCCGGCGAAGTCGGAGGTCACCGGTCTCACCACCGGCTCGGCCACCACCCCCGTCCAGGGCCTGCACCTGACCTTCGGCGCCGACCCACGCAGCCAGATGGTCGTCTCGTGGGTCACCGACACGGCCGTCAAGAACCCCCGGGTCGTTTACGGCACGCTGAGTGGCGGCTTCGGCTCCACAGTGCACGCGAGGACGAAGACCTACGTGGACGGCACCTCCGGGCGGACCGTCTGGGTCCATCACGCGCTGCTCAGCAAGCTCAAGGCCGACACCGACTACCTGTACGCGGCCCAGCACGACGGCGCCACCCCCGACGCCGGCACCTTCCACACGGCGCCGTCCGGCCGAGCTCCGTTCACCTTCACCAGCTTCGGCGACCAGGGTGCGCCCAGCGTGACGTGGAAGACCGGAGCGAACCCGGCCGACGCCTCGGGCCGGGACTTCGAGCCCAACGCCACGCCCGCCGCTGCCGACATCGTCACCGGCGTCGAGAAGGTCGGCCCGCTGTTCCACCTCCTCAACGGTGACCTTTGCTACGCCAACACCGGGCCCGACCGCATTCGCGTCTGGCGCGACTTCCTCACCAACAACAGCCGCTCGGCGCGATTCCGTCCGTGGATGCCGTGCGCGGGCAACCATGAGATCGAGCTGGCCAACGGCAAGCTCGGTCTCGACGCGTACCAGACCTACTTCGAGCTGCCCTCGACCGAGACCCAGCCCGAGCTCGACAACCTCTGGTACTCCTTCACGGTCGGCGGCGTGAAGGTGATCGCCCTGCAGAACGACGACATCGCCCTGCAGGAGGGCGGTGACATCTACATCAAGGGCTACTCCGGCGGTCGGCAGCTCGCCTGGCTGGAGAAGGAGCTCAAGTCGGCACGGGCTTCGAAGGACATCGACTGGATCGTGGTCTGCATGCACCAGGTGATGATCAGCTCGGCGACCGCCGCGAACGGCCCCGATGTCGCGCTGCGCGCGGCGTACGGCCCGCTGTTCGACAAGTACGGCGTCGACCTGGTGGTCTGTGGCCACGAGCACGACTACGAGCGCTCGTTGGCGGTGCGTGGCGTCGTCCCCGGCAGCGTCACCCTGACGCCCAACCCGAGTCAGACCGCACTCGACGTGATCGACAGTGCGCACGGCACGACGCACATGGTCCTCGGCGGTGGCGGCGTGTCCGGCATCACCAACAACAGCTTCACCACCGACGACGCCGACGGTCATGGCCATCACTCGGCATACGTCCAGATGGAGCACGTCGGCAAGTACAACTCGGTCAAGGAGAAGGAGACGGCGGTCTGGATCGGCGTCCGCGACGCGGAGCATCCGTACGGCTTCGCCGAGTTCGCCGTCGACCCGGGCCGTCACCCCGGTGACATGACCCGCATCCACGTCACCTACTACAACATCATCACGCCCACCGGTGAGCTGTCGGTCTTCGAGAAGTTCACGCTCCAACGCCGCCGTAGCGACGGCGGCCACGGCCAGCACTGACCCACCGCGACCAGCAGCAGCAGTCGGCAACGCCTGGGGCCGGGACGTCGTCCCGGCCCCAGGCGTTGCCGACCGGGAGCCCTTGGCGTGTGGGCGCTGGAGCGCCGCGGGCGGGCACGAAGAAGGCCGCGCGGCCGGCGGGATCAGCGGGCCGCCCACGCCTCCGCCGCGGTCGTCACCGGCGCCCCCGTACGTGCCGACTCCTCGATGGCCAACGCCAGCAGATGGTCCTGGCAGCCCTCGGCCAGGGGATACGGTTCCGGGCCGGCGTCCCGGACCCATGCGCCCGTACGGCACAGCAGGTCCACCACGGCGAGGTCGTCCTCGGACAGGCTCGCGCCCAGATGGTCGTTGCGCCACACAACCCGCCCGTCGAACGAGATGTGGTGCACCTCCGCCCCTTCGAGGTTGAGGTCGGTGCCGGTGCGACGACGTACCAGCGGGGACTCCACCGGCGTGCGCGGATCGGCCATCCGCACCACCGTGTCGTCCACGATCTCGCCGAGCGAGCCGCGCACCACGATCCGGCGGGCACGCAGCGGATTCCACCACTGGTTGTCCGTGAAGTCGTACAGGCCCGTGCGGGCCCCGCCGAAGTCCAGGAGAGCGAGAGTGGTGACGGCGTCCTTGGGCGTGAGGTCGTCCGACCAGCCGCCGGGGGACAGCGGATCGGCGAGCGGGGCGGTGAAGGCCCGGGCCGTCACCGTCACGGGCCCGCAACCGACACCCAGGGTGTGCCGGATCAACGACATCGCGTGATACATGTGGGTCGAGGACACCTGGACGGACGTGACCTCGCCGATCACGCCTTCCCGTACGAGGGCGATACGAGCGGCGTGGCCGGGCATCAGTGTGTACTGCTCCGCGACCTGGACGAGTCCTCCGCCCCCGGCGCGCGTCGCGCCTCCCACGGCATCCCACAACTCCCGAAGCCCGCGCACGTCGGGCGCCGGCGGTGTCTCCGCGAGGACCGGGACCTCGTGCTCGACGAGTTCCCGTACGATCTGGGGCGTAACCTCCCACGGCACCGACGGGATCACGAATTCCGGTTTCCTGCCGCACAGTTCACCGACCGTCCGGAAGGCGGGCACCCCCCACTCCGCCTCCACCTGGGCGGCTCGATCGGCCGAGCGCGTCACCACGCCGGCCACCGCCAGCCGTTCGGGCAGCGCCCTCGCCAGCCGGGCGAAGAACTCGGCCCGCCAGCCACTGCCCACGATGCCGAACCGTATGGGTGCTGCGCTCACGTGTCCGCTCCTTCCCGCGTTCGGGGCGCGAGTCTAACCCGGCGACCTGTACCACGCGCCGCCGTCAGGGCGCACCTGTCCGGGGCGTACAGAAGGGGGCCGCCGCGTTCGCTCCGTCCGGGCCGTCGATGACCGAGCGGGTCATGTCGGACGCAGCCACCTGCTCGGCCTCCCGTACAAGACTGTTGCCGTGCACCGCGGCCCGGTCGCCGGCCCGCGCGAACACCGCGACGACGGCCCGGCCAGTGCCCCGGGACGCGCCCGTGACCAGCGTTCCGCGGTTCACTCGGCCACCTCCGCGACACCGTCGATCAGCCGCTGCACGTCCTCGCCGTCGACGTACGGGGCGAGCCCGGCACGCACCGCACCGGTGTCACCGAGCCCCAGCAGCCGCGATGCCTCCAGCGCGTAGAAGTTGCCCGCGGGGGCGTTCACACCACGCCGCGCCAGCCGCTCGTAGACCTCCCGGCCGGGCACTCCCTCCACGGAGAAGAACACCGTCGGCGTACGGCGTGCCGGCGCGCCGTACAGCCGCACCCTGTCGATGCCCGACAGCCCCTCCAGCAGCCGCCCCAGCAGGTTCTCCTCGTATGCCTCGACCGCTCGCATCGCCTCCAGTACCCGGCTGCGCCGGTCGCCCGCGGAGGACGCCAGTGAGGCGATGTAGTCCACGGCCGCGGTGGTACCGGCGAGCATCTCGTACGGCAGGGTGCCCAGCTCGAAGCGTTCCGGCACGTCGTCGGTGGAGGGCAGGAGCTTGTCCGGTCGGAATTCCTCCCACAGTCCCGGATCCGCGACCACGACACCATGGTGGGGGCCGAAGAACTTGTAGGGCGAACACGAGAAGAAGTCGGCGCCCAGGGCGGCCAGGTCGACCGGCGCGTGCGGCGTCAGGTGCACCCCGTCCACGTACAGCAGAGCTCCGACCTCGTGGACGGCCGCGGCGATCGCCGCCACGTCGGGGCGTGTGCCCAGCACGTTCGACGCCCCGGTGACCGCCACCAGCCGGGTCCGGCCGGACAGCTGTTCCCGGATGGCCTCGACGCTCAACTCACCACTCCGGGGATCGAACGCGGCCCACCGTACCGCCGCACCGGCGGATTCCGCGGCCTGGATCCACGGCCGGACGTTGGCATCGTGGTCCAGACGGGTGACGACCACCTCGTCACCGGCTGTCCACTGCCGCGCAAGCGTACGCGAGACGTCGTACGCCGCCTGCGTCGCCGACCGGGTGAAGACGACACCGCGCGGCTCGCAACCGAGAAGGTCCGCCATGGCCCGCCGCGCCTCCTTCACGACGTGCTCGGCACGGCGCTCGGCAGCTGTCACCGCGCCCCGGTTGGAGATGCCCGAGCACATCGCCGCGGCCATCGCCTCGGCGACCTGGCGGGGCACCTGTGAGCCACCCGGCCCGTCGAAGTGGGCCACCTTTTCCCTCAGCGCGGGGAAGTCGTCACGGATTCGCAGGACATCGAGATGCATGCGCCTATCCTGCCGGAGCGCGGATTCCGCGCGGGCCGGGTCACACAGGACGGATCCGCCTGCGGCCGGGTCTGCGTCACCCCGCGCCCGCACACGCGGGAAACCCTCGGCCAGGCCGCCGGGCTCTCCCCCCCCCCAGCGTCAGCCGCGCCTTCGGCGCCAAGGAAGTCCTCGCCGTCGGGGAGCTCACCGGTCACCGTCCCGCAGCAGTCGAGATCAGCGATCACAACCCCGACCTCTTCTCCGGTGACGACAGCCGGCAGCGCTGCACCTGGAGAGGCAGCAAGAAGAACCCCCGCACCGACGATCCCAAGTACGCCGTCACCGACACATCCGGCACCAGGTGGGCCTGCTGCGACGGCCACCTACCTTGAGTATTGCGCGGTCGCCGCCCGCATCTTCCAGGGTCACGTCGAGCTGGGGGGCACGTCGGCATGCCAGCGGTCGCGCTCGATACGGGCAACCGTCGTCGCGTTTTCGTTCACACGCCGCGAGGCAAGTCAGGCAAAAGCGGTGGTGATGGCGCTGTCGATGGCTGCCGTGGTGCTGAGGCCGGCGTTCCAGTGAATGTCCACGAGGCGCACAGTAGGGCCCTGCGCGGACATTGACGGCGGAATCGGTGGTTCCCCTGCGCGTGCGCTGGTCACTGACCCGGAGCAGCACCCCGCGCGGGGAACCGCCCTGGGTTGCACGCTGGCGGTATGCGCGTTGTCTTGGACCCGGGTCCGGCCGCCGCCGGCTCCCCGTCGGAAAGGAGCGGTTCATGAGCTGGGAACCGTCCTGCGAAGGCATCGTCCGAAGCACTCCGGGCGTAGATGCGGTGTTCCTCGCTGATCTCAACGGGAGCCTGTATGGAACCAGCGACGCGGCGCAATGGCGCCCCTCGCCCCAGGAGACCAAGGAGATCGTGCAGACGGTCCGCGATCCCGAAGCCACTCCGCGCCTGGCGGTTCAGGGCGAGAACTACGCGCTTACCGCCCGGCAGGACGACACCGTCATCGGCAAGAAGGACGACAAGGCAATCGTCGCGGTCGCCACCAGCAAAATCGTCATCGTCGCCCGCGCCAACGAGAGCGCCGCGCCTCAGGCCCTGAGCAAGCTCCAGACCTATGCCGCCGAGAACGCCAGTTGACGACAAGCGGCAAGGAATAGCCCACCGCGCGTCCGACCGCCCCGGGTTGCATGCCGTCGATATGCGCGCGATCTGGACCTGCTACGGCAGCTTCGACCTGGTCGGCCTGCCCGTCCACCTCTGCTCGGCGACCGAGGAGCACGGCACGGGGTTCCATCAGGCTCATGCGCGTGACGGCTCCAGGATCAAGCACCGGAAGCAACGTTCCACTCCCCGGCTCCTCGGCAGGTGGGTGACTCGGGAGGATGCTTCGACTTGAGCTCTCAGGTTCTTGTTCTCGATGGCCAGGAGCTGGACGCATGCGAGGGCGAGGCCCAGCTGGTCGGTGAGTTCCCGGTTCGCTCTGCGGAACTTGGCGTTTCTCCGGGCGAGGTCCGTGTCGCGCTTGGTGCCGGCTGGCGCGCTGCGTTCGGTTGTGGCGTTTCGCGCCGTCGTGATGGTCTCGACGATGTCGCGGTAGGGGCGGTGGAAGGTGGTGTTGGAGAGTCCGACGCGATGGGCGAGTGTCAGGGCGCTGGGACGGACGCCGTTGCGGGTGGCCTCGGCGAGAAGCTCGTCCGCCGCCTTTCCAACGCGTTCGGGACGGGGAAGGTCGGGGCGGGCGGTCATGTGGGGTTCCCGTCAACGAGTTCAGGGCCGGTGCCGCACGAACCCGAGGTAGGCGTACGCCTCCCCCTCGCGCGGCGCCCTGGTCCAGGACCGTGTGATGAAGGTGCGGAGCCTGCCCTGGGTCAGCGCGAAGCGCGGCAACGAGAGCCCGAGTTCGGCATGGAGGGCTTCCAGCAAACGGCGTTCGCGGTCCGGCTCCGTGTCCTCGGGGCGGAACAGCCGTGCGGGGTCCAGGGCTTCGGGTATCGCGCCGGAACGCTCGATCTCCGTACCCCGCACGGTGAACGCGTAGAGCTCCTCGCCCTGTTCGGCCACCGAGAGGTGGAACGCGGTGGGGCGGGCATCCGGAGACGCGCGCTCCGGGTCGCGCCACACCACCACCGCTCGGCCTGACGACGAGGCCGCCGCGGCGGGGGACGCGAGCCGCTCACTCAGAGAACGCCGGGAGTGGCCGTCGAAGGCGAAGGCCCACGCTTCGGCGGTGCGGCCCGCGGCGACGACGGCCCGGTCCTCCCAGGGTTGCACGCCCTCCCGCTCGTGCGGCTTGGGCCCCCGCCAGGGCAACATGCGCAGCTCCGCGGGCCCGCTCAGTTCGGCACCCTCCTCGCCGATCAGCGCGGGGAGCCGGTCCGGGTCGACCCCCTGGACCCAGACACAGCGGTATCCGTCCAACCGCTGCCCGTGCACGGCAGGCTCCGTCAGCCAGCCGAGGCCCGGCGGGTCGAGATCGGGCACCGGCTCGGGAGCGGGTCCCGTCTCCCCGGCCCGTGGTGTCGCGAGGATCTCCCGCCCACGGTCCGGGGTGATCAGCGGGCCCAGGAACGGATCGGCGAGCAGGCCGATCGGAGCGATCAGCAGGGACCCGGGCGCCTCCCACACCGGCAGCGCGTCCCGCAGCACCCGCCATGCGGCGTCGGTCGCCCCCCAGCGGGCCGATTCCCGGGCCTCGGCGACGGCCCGGCCCCAAGCACCGGGAGGCGCGTAGCGATAGGTGCCATCCCGCATCGCGCTCAATAGCGTCTCGGCGGCCTTCCGGTCTGCCCCACGGGCGGTCATCATCTTGAGCCAGTGGTCGTCCCCGCCCTGGCGCCATCGGTCGCCCGCCGGTGCCATGGCCTCCACGGGCAGGATCTCGGACAGGTAGCGCGGGTCGGCCACGAGGTGGCCGTAGTCCCGGTGGCTGTGCGGAGCGAGCAGGTGGCGGAGCTGGCCCAGCAGGGCGGCGCTACGTGGTCGGCCGAATGACCGCGCCTCCTCGAGCAGCGGCAGGGCCTCCTCGTACCGCCCGCGCAGGGCCAGCAGGCGGGCCTGCTCCACTTGGCCGTCCTGGGCTCGCGTGGTCGCGTTGACGAAGTCGGGTCTCTCCGTCCGGTCGGCGTGGAAGGCGCGGTACTTGGCCTCCATGTACGCGCGGAACGACGCGTAGCGGCGGGGGTATTCACCGCTCCAGCCCTTGAACACGTAGAGCGCCCACTCGCCGTCCTGGTCACTGTCGCCCGGGTCGAGCAGGGCGTTCGACATGTCGGAGTCCGTCTCCAGCCGCAGCGCGCGTCGCCACATCCCGGCCAGCAGGGCGTCCTCCTCGCGCGGGTCGTCGCCCAGACCCTGCTCGTACAGCGGGGTCATGCCGTGCGGATCCCCGAACCAGTCGATGTCCGCGACACCGCCGAGTTGGTAGACCCCGGCCGTCTCGTCCACGTGCCACCCGTTGCTCACGGCCAGGAACTCCCGGTACGAGGGCGGCAGCCGCCGCCCCAGCCGCTGCTCGGCCGCGGCGATCGCCGTCTCGTCCGCCCCGGGCCTGCCCAGGGGCAAGGCCTGTCCGCCGTCCTCGTCCCGGTCAGCGCGCGGAACCCACTCCTCCTGCCATCGCCCGAGGAACCCGTGCCAGTTGAAAGCCTCGCCACTCATGACCGGATGGTGTCATCCGGCACCGACAACGGCGGCCCGGTGGAGGACAGTCGGCAATCGGCAGGACAACGCAGGGCGCACGGTCGCGGTCGCATAGAGTGCTTGCCGTGACCGTGCTGCATGGCACCCTCGTCGTCCTCCAGCCCACCGCCACCGAGGACATCCCCGCTCTGGCCGCGATCCGGGGCACTCCCGAGGTGCGCGCACGCTGGAACGGCGGGGATGCTCTCGAAGCGGACATCGCGGCCGACCTTGACGACCCTGACACGGCCTGTTTGACGGTCCTGCACCAGCAGCGGATCGTGGGCATGATCCAGTGGTATTCCGAGGAGGATCCGGACTACCGGCACGCGGGAATCGACCTCTTCCTCGATCCTGCGGCGCACGGCAGGGGTCTGGGCACCGACGCCGTACGCACGCTGGCCCGCCATCTCATCGACGACCTCGGCTACCACCGTCTGGTCATCGACCCGGCGGCGGACAACACCGCGGCGATCCGCTGCTACGCGAATGCCGGTTTCCGGCCGGTCGGCATCATGCGGCAGTACGAGCGTGGCCCCGACGGGACCTGGCACGACGGCCTACTGATGGACCTGGTGGCCACCGAGCTGGTGCGCTGAACGCACTCACGCATCACGGCTGGGCCGGCGGTGGGGACGTATCAGGGGAGACCGGCGGACGTCGCCGCACTGCCGACGCCAGGATGGGCGCAATGGTGGAGATCAGCTTCCTTGCCGAGTCCGGCCGCGCCTGCTGGGAGGTTCCGGTCCGCGGCAAAGACTCGTGCTTCGAGGTCGAACGCGACGACGACGCCTGCGAACGGACGGGGCGGCGTCTGCTCGACGACGAGCGGATGCGCGGTATCGCGGCCCGGCTGGACCGCACGATGGTCGGCATCGCGAATTATTTGTTCCACGCCGGCGGCAGGTACGCCGGGAAGTGCTCTCTGACGGACCTGTTCGTGGACGTGGAAGACCGGCGGTAGTGTGCGGCGACGGCCATGAGCGAGTGGGTGGCGCGGGACGCCGAGAAGCACGACTCCCCACGCCTCTACTGGAACATGCTGGAAGACGCCCCGGTTCCCGCGCGGTACGCAAGGTGGGCACGTTCCTCGCGGGGTTGATCCTCCACACCTACCGGCGTGACGCGAACCATGTCTCCACCCGGCGCTGAGGGCGAGGGGGAACAGCGGGCACGGGCGTTCGGAGCGCTCCACCGCCCGTTGTCAGTCCTCGGGCATAAGGTGTGCCGGTGATCTTCAAGAGGAAGCAGAAGTCCGCCGGCCTCGACGCCGTCGTGTCGGAGCTGGAAGAGGCCGTCGACGCTCGTGACGGTGCCCGCACCGAGGGTGCCTTCACCGCCGCGATAAACAGCCTGCAGCAGTCGACCGACCCCGAACGCGTTCCAGTGGGGCCCCGGTTGGCCGCACTGATTCCCGCCTTCCCGCCCACCGGCCCGCGCCCGCTGCTGGCGATGGCGGCCGGGTTCTGCGTCGAGAGCGGGGCCGATCCGGCGGCCTGCGCGGAGCCGATCCTCGGCGGCGTCCGGCAGGACCTGCTCGACGCACTGGAGTTCGCCCGCCGGTGGACGGGCTCCGGTGGCGCCGAGGACGAACTGCCGGAGCCCGACGAGAAGATCATCGACGATGCCCTGCTGGCCCGCCTGGGCGACGACGCGCACGAGGCCACGCGGTTGGCGCTGGCCTGGTGCTCGGTCGAGGAGTGGCAACCGCCCGCGCTGGCCGTGCTGTGCCGCAGCGCAGAGGTGCGCAACCGGCACGCGTCCGCGCTCCTCCCCGTCTGCAACGATCTGGCAGCCCTGGAGCGGCACGACCTCAAGTGCCTGGCCTACGCGCTGGCCGTCCTGGACGACGAGCACCTGGTCGTGCTGCACCGGCCCACCGGAACCGGCTTCGAGGTGCGCATCGGCGGCATCGCGGACAACTTCCAGTTGCACACGCTGCTCGCCCACGTCCTCGTCGGCGGCGGCCACGTGCCCGGCACCGCGCCTTCGGCCGAGAGCGTCCGCCTGGCCACGGACCCCAAGCCCGCCCGAGGACGCAGCGAAGCGGTCGCGACCGGGGCCTTCGAACTCCTCGCCCCGAACGGCGACCGGATCTGGAACGAGGGGCTGCCCGACGACATCCCCGTGGTGGAGGGGCGCCGCCTGCTCGTACTGGACGAGCCGATGTACCAGCGCAGTTGGAACGCCGACCGGTTCTTCCCGCTGCTCCCGGGCACGGCCGAACTCACCCGCGTCCTCCCCGCCGAGGAGACGCGGAGCTGGTTCGCCCGCACCTCATCCGGCACCGGGACCGGCCCGGCGTCCTGACCCGGTGGCGGGCGCGCTCGTGACCGCGGCTTTCACGGTGCAAGCTGGGTCCCCCTGGTGATCACACGCCAACACCTACGCGCAGTTCGGAGCGCCGACCGTACAGCAACGGTCAGTCCGCGATCACTCCGGCAGCCATTGGGAGTGAATCACCAGAAATGTCGACAAGTCGCGCGCGCATCGTGCCGAGCACGCCATACCGGGTCACCGTGGTCCTCCCCCAGCCCCCGAGGCACGGGACGAAGCCACGGTCACCGAATGGGCATGCGAGTGATGATCAAGGTGCGCTACAACTACTCGCGGGCTCGGCCGCGCAATTGCATCGCCGGGCTGATTTCGGCACAGAAGGGGTGGGACAGCATATGGATGGATTGGCGAGACGGACGAATGGCGGGCGCCGCCCAAGAAGGCTACGTGCCGTCGTGGCGGCGCTGGGTCTCACCGTAGGGCTTGTGGTGACAGCCGCCCCGGCCGCGCACGCATCCGACCAGTTGCAGGTGCGGTACGCCGGCAGCGTGAACGACGACCTTGGCACCCTGCAGGTCGTTGCGGAGTCCGGCAGTGACATCACCGCGGTCTCGGCGCACATCGTCTCGTACACCACCGGGCACGAGGTCGCCCGGGTCAAACCCAAGGACTTCACGCTCTCCTCCGGCGACCGCAAGAGCGGTGTGTGGCGCACCAAGAAGCCGCTGCAGCTGGACCAGTTCGGTGCCTACCGCGTCGACGTAGAACTGACGGACGCCGACGGCGACCACGTCTCGCAGACGTCGGCCGGCGAACTCGCCTACTACGTCGTGGCCAAGTTCGGCGCACTGACCGTCGACCGTACTGCCATCGACAGGGACCACCGCGACGTCGAGGTCAGCGGCACCCTGTACGAGCGCCGGCCCACCAGGGAACTGCTCCCGCTCGCGGGACGCCAGGTAGACCTCGATGTCGACTACTGGACCCAGTCCTCCGTGACCACGGATGCTGCTGGACGCTTCACCGGCTCGGTCCACCTCGACAACGGTGCCCCTGTTCAGGCCGTGTTCCGCGCGACCGGGGGCGAGCCCTTCGTCCTGTCCGGGGAGTCGGAACTGGTGCAGATCGGCGTCGACCAGATTCCCACGCGGTTCGTCGCCCAGGTCAGCGCCACGGACATCGACGACGGAGAGGCGGTCACGCTGACCGCCAAGGTCGAACAGCACACGGCGGAGGGCTGGGTGCCCCTGGCCGGGGAGTCCGGTGGCATCCTCTTCGGGCCGAAGGAGGGCAGGACCGACACCGTAGGGGGCTTCACGACCAAAGACGACGGAACCTTCTCGGTCACCTACACGCCATGGGACGGCGGATACTTCCAGCTCGCGCTGGACACCACGGAAGACCCCTTCCTTCAGCCGTCCACCGGCCTGAGCGACCTGGTACACGTTCACCACGGCGCGGTGTTCACCGACTTTTCGTCGCTGCGGACCGACGAGCGGACCGTGCACGCGGAGGGCCACATGGACTTCACCGACGGCTTCACCCCGGGCACGGTCCTGGTCACCGTGCAGCGCTCGTCCGACGGCCTGGACTGGTCGGACCTGACCACCGTCGAGGCACGGTGGGACGGCACCGGGTATTACTTCTCCGCGGACCTCGAGGGCAGCGGAGAAGCCCGCTACCGGGCCGCCTACGAAGGCGGTGACGGCTTCCAGGACGCTGTCACCGACAGTGTGCTCGCGGCGGATGAGCAGGTGGCCCCGTACGGTGAACCGTCCGTACGGGGCCGGCCGGCAGCGTGTACGGCTGCGGCGGGGTCCGCCCTGCGGCCGACCCGGCAGCGCAGTCCGGGGCGGCGCTCGCCAACCGTTCTCGCTCAACTAGCGCTACAGCCGCAAGAGTTCACCGGGTTCCAGGCTGCGAGGTCGTGAGGAGGCCTCCGCCCCAGAAGATGCCCCACTTTCTGGTTCCTCGGTTCGAACTGGTCATTCGTTGGATCAGCTGGACCCAGGGGTTCTGGGTATGGCTGTCAGCGGACCGCCGCGAGACGGCTGGAACCGATCCGATGCCCCGGGAACCGGTACCCAGCGTGGAGTCCAGGCCCCCCACCGCGAGGGTGGGGAGCCTGGACAGGCAACGCTACGAACACCCTGGGACACAAGGCGCCCCACGACGGTACAACCGCCCCGCCGTCAGCTCCGTGCATCGCCGCACCCGCGCAGAGTCCCTTTCAAAGGGCAGTCGGGGGTCCTCATGGCGGCGCTGCTTCGCCTGGGCTGCGGTCACGGCCAGGTCGCTGAGCCGCGGGCAGGACAGCGAGTCAAGGCGGTCACTTCGCCGCCGGGTTGCCCTGGGCGAGGCGGGAGATGTGGTCCCACTGCTCCAGCCCCGCGAGCCGGCCGGCGAATTCCGTGCGCAGCGCATCGAGGCCGCCTGCACCGAACAGCACCCGCAGCGGCGGCTTCGGGGCGTCGGCCACCGCCAGCAGCGCCGCCGAGGTCGCGGCCGGATCACCCGGGACGAAACCGCTCGCTCTCGCACCGGCGTACAAAGCCTCCCGGGCGTGGGTGTAGGCCGGGTTCGGCTGCGACTGCGGGGAGGACGCGGCCAGGCCGGTGGGGAACATGATCGGCTCGATCAATGTGACGTGGATGCCGTACACCTCGACCTCGGCGGCCAGGGACTGGCTCATGGCTTCCAGGGCCCACTTGGAGGCCTGGTAGATGCCCAGCGCCGGGTAGGCAACCAGCCCGCCGATCGAGGAGACCTGCAGGATCCGGCCGGAGCGGCGCTCGCGCATCCCGGGCAGCACGGCCCGGGTGGTCCACAGCGCACCGAAGTAGTTGACGTCCATCTGCGCCCGGGCCTGCTCGGCACTGACCTCTTCGACCGCGCCGTGGAGCATGTGCCCGGCGTTGTTGACCAGAATGTCGATGCCACCGAACTGCTCTTCGGCGGTGTGGACCGCGGCGTCGGCGGCAGCCCGGTCGGTGACGTCGAGTTCCAGCGGCAGCAGCCGACTGCCGAAGCGGTCGGCGAGCGGCTTGAATACCGCTGCGTCGCGGGCGGTGGCGGCGACCTGGTCGCCCTGCTCGAGGACCGCCTCGGCCCAGAGCGCACCGAGCCCCCGGGAGGCGCCGGTGATAAACCATGTGCGGGCAGTAGCCATGCGATTTCTCCGTACGTGAGTCGGTGCAGCCCAGCGTCGGTCGTCCGGCGCGCGGTAGGCAGAGTGAGGTTGTCCCTGGCTACCGCGTCGCCGGGAGCACAGACTTTCGGCATGGACACCCAGCAGCTCGCCCAGTTCCTCCGCATCCGGCGCGAGGCACTCAGCCCCGCCGACGTCGGCCTGGCCGCGGCCGGGCGGCGGCGTACGCCGGGGCTGCGCAGGGAGGAGGTGGCCGGGCTCGCAGGCGTCTCGACGGACTACTACACCCGCCTCGAACAGGAGCGGGCCACGGCGACGCCGTCGGAGTCGGTGCTGCGCGCGCTGACCCGCGCGCTGCGGCTGAGCCTGGACGAACGCGACCACCTCTACCGGCTCGCCGGGCTGAACGTGCCGGACCGCCGGCGCGGCGACCGGCACGTCTCCCCGGCCCTGCTGGCCGTCCTCGACCGGCTCTACGACGTGCCCGCCCAGGTGATGACCGACCTCGGTGACACGCTGGCCCAGAACCACCTCGCCCGCGCCGTGTTCGGTGACCTCACCGGCCGCAGCGGCCCCGAGGCGAGCATCATCTACCGCTGGTTCACCGACCCCGGTACGCGCTGCGGGTATCCGGTCGAGGACCACGCCAACGAGTCGCGAGCCCTGGTCGCCGACCTGCGGGCCGCCGTCGGCCGCCGCGACGACGACCCCGCCCGCACCCTGGTCGACCGGCTGCGCAGCGGCAGCCCCGAGTTCGCCGCGCTGTGGCAACTCCACGACGTCGCCGTGATGCGGTACCGCCGCAAACGGATCCTGCACCCCGAGGTCGGCCTGCTCGATCTGGACTGCCAGTCCCTGATCGACGAGGACCGCACCCAGGTCCTCGCCCTGTTCTCGCCGGTCGCCGGTACCGCGACCGCGGAGCGGCTCACCCTGCTCGGCCTCACCAGCAGGCCGCATCCGTGAACTCGCACCCCCAAGGCCACGACATCAACCCCACCACCGGGCATCTCGGCCTGTCCGCCGACCAGGTGCTCACCACCGCCCGCGCCGTACGGCTGCATCTCGACTCCGACCAGCCGGTCTCTTGGATCCTGCGCACCGAATGCACCGAGATCGCCCAGCGGGCCCCCCACGACCACGGTGACAGCAACCGCCTTCGACCGCCCCTGCCGGCCGGCCCACGAACATCCCGGGGAGAAGGCCGCCCCCGGGGTGTCACACAACCACGGCCGCTCTGGTCGGTTACTGCGGAGCGGTCGGCAGCCCGGGGCAGAGCCCGCCGGCGTCGTGCACTGCACAAGTCTGCCGCACGCGGCTGAGGCGACGGCCTCTTGGCCACCCTGCTCCGTCGTGGTCTTCACCCCGGGACCACCCCACTTCGACGAAGGGTGACCCAACGATGACGGTACCTCCCGGTGACCTGCCCGTGCCCGAGCACGGTCTGCTCCTCACGCACTTCCTGACCGTGCGGGACGTCACGGTTTCGCGCCGCTTCTACGCCGACGTCTTCGGTGGCCAGGTCGTGATGGAGGAGAACCCGGCGATTGTCAAGATCGCCAACAGCTGGCTCATCATGAACCCAGGCGGCGGACCCACGCCCGACAAGCCGGACGTGACTCTGGAAGCGCCCCACACTGGTGACCGTGTATCCGGTTTCCTGAACGTGCGCGTCGCCGACCTCGCCGCCTTCCATGCGCACGCCGTCGCCCAGGGCGCCCGGTTCCTGACCGAACCGGTGGACCGAGGCTCGGAGCTGCGCTGCTACCTGCGCGACCCCGACGGATACCTGATCGAGGTGGGCCAGTCCACCGGCCTGCTCCGGGGAATCCTGGCCCGGTCATAGCGCAGCAGCACACCAAGGGGGGCCATCACCAACACCGGACATGGCACATCGCCCACCTCGACGGGCCTGTATGCGGCACGCGGACGGCCACCCCGGACGAGCCCGAACTCGAGCCGGTGGCACCCACTCCGGACCTCACATGGGTGTCACCGGTCGTACTGGTCGGTGTACTGCGGCCCGTCCGTCTCGGCCTTGCATCCCTCAGCGCCCGCGGGCATGCCGTGGGAGAGCACGAGGGCGTAGGACTGAGGGACGAAGTCGCAGCCCTTGCCGGACCACTGGGACGCCAGGAAGGTCCAGCCGACGGCAGCGGCAGCGAGTGTGTACTTGGTCGTGGCGTTCATACGAGATCGCGCCTCGGTTACGTAGGGTAATCGTGACCCGACTAAGGGTTATACGCAAGTATGAACGGATTGCACTCATATGCGCACCTCGACCTCAGGGGCAGGTGCACCCCAGGACAGCCAAGGCCTGTTGCCGGTACGCGGGACAGGACGGCACCGGTTCTCCGAGGAACCGGCCAGGCAGAAACCCAGCGCGGTGCTGTGCGGGTGCGGTGGCTCGAGCGTACGCTGACCCCGCCATGCGGGCGCTGGACCGGCGGGAACAGGTCCCCGGTCCGCGCCTCACCTCAGGGCAGGAGGCCCAGGTGACACCAGCCGAACTGTTCCGGTACGCCGACGGCACACTGGATGGTGATCCTTGGCCGCTCGTAAGGGAACTGGCCGTGAGCGGTGACCGCTCGGCGGCAGCGTCCGTACGGGCCGCGCTGGAAACCTGCACGCGCGAGCGCAACTGGTACGGCCGGGACCTGATGGCACATGCCTTGGCCGGCCTCTCCGGGGCCGAAGCGTTCCCGCTGCTCCTGCGGGTCTTCGCCGACGCGCTGCGCGGCGAGGACGACGATGACGGTGAACGACTGGGCATGGCGTTGAGCGCCGTCATGCGAGCCGATCGGGCCGAGTGCCGGGCCGTCATCCTCCCGGTGCTCGCCGGTGATGACCCCGACTTGCGCAGAGCCGCGCTGTGGGCGCTCCGCGACGTGTTCGAGACGCCCGACACGAGGGTACTGCGCGAGGCGCTGGCCGACCCCGATCCGGCGATCCGGCGAACCGCCCTCAACTCACTGCCGAGCGTGAACAACAACGCACAGGCATACGCGCTTGTGGTCACGGCCTTGCAGGATCCGGACTCCTGGGTACGGCACGATGCCGTGCTCCTGCTGGCCTGGTCCGCCCCTCCGGCGGCAGTCGACCACCTGGTTCCGCTTACCTCCGATCCCGCCTGGTACGTCCGTTCGGTGCTGGGCGAGGCGGTAGGGCGCAGGGCCGCGAACTCCGATCGCGCCCCGGACGCGGCTGCCGCCCTGCGTGAACTGCTCGCCGACGCCGAACCCTCCGTGCGGGCCGGGGCGGCCCGCGGCCTCGGCATGCTGGGCGTGTCGCTCGATGCCCTGCGGTCCAGGACGGACGACCCAGACTGGTGGGTACGCGCCGCTGTCGCGGGTGCCCTCGCCGCCAGTGTGCGGCACTGGCCGCCCGCACGTCCGCTACTGGCCCAACTGACCGACGACACAAATCCAACCGTGCGGGAAACAGCGACGGAAGCACTCCGCCCCTTCGAATAGCATCCGCCGAAACTCGGGCGCGTGAGGGTGCCGTCCGATGGGGTTTCGGGGTCGGCGGTCGGGGTCGTCTGCGCAATGACGCGGATGCTCGACCTTCGCGAAGGCCCGGAACAGGCACGCGCGGGCGCCACGGCGGCAACGGGAAGTAGCCCTCGGCCGGCGCGTAGACGGACAACACGTGGTCGCAGCGCGGCAGCGTCTGCCGGACGGCGAAACCGCGGCGCCGGAGTGAGCCGGAGCAGCCACCGCGCCCGCTCACCTGCTCGAGGACCCGGTCGGGCTTCGCCACACGCTCCTTCCCCGGCGGGCACTTCTACCTCGAACAGCACGCGGCACCCCTGGTCGCCGACCTGTTCGCCCGCCTCGACACGAACGCACCGCAGCCGGACCAGGGCTGACGCGCCGGACGCGCGCGAGTCTCGGTTCCGGGCGGCGGTTCAAGCCGAGGAGCGCTGCGCCCAGTCCTGGTCCAGGCGGTCGGCCAGGGCCGCGGCGGTGAAGGCGGCCTCCAAGTCCTCGCGGCCCTCGGTGAAGTGGGCCCAGCTGTCGTGGTGGACCGGGACGACACGGCGGGCGTCGAGGATCCGGGTGGCCTCGGCGGCCTGCGCGCTGTCCAGGACGATCAGGTTGCCGTCGAAGAGCATCGGAAAACGAGGTGCACCGGCGAACAGGATGGCGGTGTCCACCGGGGCGAAGCGCCCGGCGATCTCCTTGACGGCGTCGAGGGAGGCGTTGTCGCCGCTGACGTAGACCGTGGGAAGGCCCTCTCCGGTCAGGACGAAACCGACGACCTGCCCGGTGAAGGGCTCGACCTCCTCGCGCGGGCCGGGGCCGTGGATGGCGGGAACGCCGGTGACGGTGACAGTGCCGCCGCCCGGGCGCTCCAGCTCGACGGCCTCCCAGTCGGCCAGGCCCCTGGCCTTCTCCCCGAGGCGCTCGCCTCCGCTGGGGGTGGTCAGGGTGAGGGGGACGTCGGCGAGCAGGGCACGGCCGGAGGTGTCCAGGTTGTCGGGGTGCTCGTCGTGGGAGAGCAGGACCACGTCGATGGGGCCGAGATCGGCAGGGGTGCCGGTGGAGGGGGCGGTCTTGGTCAGGACCGGGCGGCCGGGCCGGCCGTAGTCGCCGGGGCCGTCGAACGTCGGGTCGGTCAAGAACCGCAGCCCGCCGTACTCGAACAAGGCGGTCGGGCCGCCGTACGTGCGGACCGGGAACTGATCGGCGTTGGGCTGGGACATCACGTCTTCCTCATTCCTCACGCAAAAGGTCTGCGTTTAACGTGACACCAGGCTAGGCAGGGCTCACGGAAAAATGCAACCGCTACCATGAGAAGCATGGACGACGCCCTGGCCACCGACACAGCGCAGAGCGCCCTGCCCCCAGCTCCGGGTGCCGACCGGCACCGCTCCCTGGACTTCGCCAACACCGCCGCCACCTTGCCCGCGGGCCAGAGCCACGACCTGCTCGCCACCCCCGGATCCGCCATGCACTGGCTCGTCGCCCACGACCTGACCACCCCGGACGTGCAGCTGTACGAGGTGTGCGCACAGCGGATGCGCGCGCTTCGCGCACACGTACGTGCCCTGTTCGCCGCCCGCGTCGACAGCACCGCCCCGCCCGAAGACTCCCTGCGCGCGGTGAACGAGGCACTCACGGCCGTACCCACCGCACCCCTCCTCGCCTGGGACGGGGCCCAGGGACTGCGCCGCATCCAGGCACACCCCACCGACCAGGCCGTCAACCACGCACTGGCGACCCTCGCCGCCGACGCCGCCGACCTGCTCACCGGTCCCGACGCCGACATCCTCGCCACCTGCGGCTCCGCCCCCTGCGACCGGTTCCTCCTGCGCACCCACGGCCGGCGCCACTGGTGCTCCATCCGCTGCGGCGACCGCGCCCGCGCCGCCCGTGCCTACGCCCGGCGCAACGGCGCCTCGGGCTGACGCGCCGCCCAGGACCTCACCCCGGGCTCGTGCCGGACCCTCATGCCCGCCCCCGCCCCCGCCCCCGCCCGCGCGACACCGCGACCGCGACCACGGCCTGTCGGGCCGCCACCCGCGGCAGGCTCGGTCGCTCCCGGCCTGGCGACCCCGGGCCCCGGTCTGACCGTCAGCAACTGAGGTCACGGACGCCCTGGACCTCCGCAACAAGAGCCTCCGTATCAGCCCCTCGGGCCTGACGGGCTCAAAGGCAAGGCCGACCGCCTCCCCCGCCGCAGAACGCACGGCAAAAGGAGGAACATGACGGCCGGCTGATGCTCGGTGAGGGTTTCCGGCGTCGTACGTCCCATGCTCAGCGGTTCGAGCAGCCGGGCCGCATCGCAGGTGAAAGTCAGGCGTTCGTACGGGGCGAGCGATCGCGGGCTGCGCTCGACCGTGGCGAGTCAGCCGTGGGGCCGGCCCTGGATCAGGAGTCGATGCGACTCCTGCAATCCCGGCGGCAGGTCGTTCGGCGATACCCACTTGGCCTCGAGGACTTCGAACGAGTCGAGCTCCAGGGAGCCGCCGATGAGCTCGGCGGCATACGCCACCTCCACGCGCAGCTTGTAGCCGCTCTTGAGGTGGACCACCTCGCCGGCCTTGACGTCCAGGCCGGTCTCCTCACGTACCTCGCGGGCGACGGTGTCGCGGAAGTCCTCACCCGCTTTGGCGTAGCCGGTGGGCAGGCCCCATTGGCGGTCTTCGGGCCACAGGCGGTGGCGCAACAGCAGCACGCGGCCCTCGGCGTCGCGGACAACGCCGGTCACGCCGACCATGTATTTGCTGTTCGTCAGCCACAGGATCCGCCACTGCAGGGGCCCCCGGATGATCCGCCACAGTCCAGCGATGATGCGCTTCACGCCATGCCTCTCGGGAGCCGGGCCGCCGATGCGTCCCGCGTAAGGGCCACGATCGCGCATGGAAGGGTGGCCTTCCAAACACGTGGCTACGTCGGCCGTGTACGCCGCAGGCCCTCTTCCCGGCCCGGCCGCGGGTGTCGTGACGGCGCCCCTCGACAGCGGCCTGCCACGCCCCGGCAAACCCCTCGGTCAGCCATTTCGACCGGGTCCGGAGATCACCCGTGCCGCGGGTCGTGTGCCTGAGCACCCCGGCACGGGGGTGCTCAGGCACACGAGGTGTCGCCGGCTGCATCAGTCGACTGGCATCACCCACACGTCGGCGATCGAGGGGTCGTAGTCGGCGCCGGTGTCCTGGAAGCGGAGCCGCACGGTGCCGTCCGACGTGCCGTCGGAGGGGTCGACCACGAACTGGTGGGTGATGGTGCCCTGGCCGCCCTCGCTTCGCCTCAGGTCGACGCTGTGCACCACCTTGCCGTCCACCTGGACGTCATAGGTCTTGCGCCGGGCACCGTCGAAGGTCTCGACGATGCGGACCACGAAGCGACCCTTGGTGGGTACGGCGGCGTCGAACTCCAGCCAGCCGCCCGGGTAGGAGGAGTGGGTGTAGCGCCGCGTCAGTCCGGCCTCGACGTTCGTTCCCGAGTGCTCCGACGCGGTCAGCCGGTGGGCGGACTCCGACGGCCCGTCACCGAGGTCGACGTGGTCGCTGGACTGCGCGGGTGGGGTGGGCAGCGAGACCGCGATCGTGCCGGTCGCCTGCTCCGCCGGCGTCGAGCCGGTCGCCACGGTGACCGTGGCCGCCTGGCCGACGACGGTGAGCGGCACCGTCACGACCGTTTGGACCGTCCTCTTCTCCCCCGGGTTCAGTTGGTAGCCGACCGGGTTCGGCGTCGGCCAGCCGTCAGGGAGGCCGAGCGTGAGCTTGCCGGACTGCACCACATCGGTGCGGTTGGTCAGCACGGTGGCGACGGTGGCCTCCTGGCCCGGGCCGACCGTGTCAGGCGTGGTGGACACACCGTCGATGGCGACGCCGGGGGCGACCGGCAGGCCCGCCGACACCGGGAGCGTCGCCGTTCCTCCCGCGTACTGGTAGGACACCGAGCCGGTGAGGTCGGCCATGGACGCCTGCGCGTTGGTCGCGACCGTGACGTCGTAGGCGTGCTTGACCGTACTGCCCGCACCTGTGGTGGACGCGTGCCGGCCCACCGGTTTCACCGTCCAGCCGCTGGGTGCCTGCAAAGACGAATCGACGCCGGTCAGCGGCCGCTTGCCGGTGTTCTTCAACGCCACGGTCACGCGGACGACATCGCCCGGGAGGATCTCGTCGGCCGGCACCTCCAGGGTGGCGACCGCGCCGACGAGGCGCGACGATGCCCGCGACAGGGTCCGCTCGATGCCGGTCAGCGCATCACGCAGTGCCGTGGCCGCCGTCTTGTCGATCGTGCCCTGCTCGGCGTACGTCTGCGTCCATCGGTCGAGGTCCGCCACGCCGGCGAGCGCACGGTGCACCGCGGCGGCGGTCAGCCGCTCGTCCGCGCCCTCGCTCTGCAGGCGCCAGGCGGCTGCGAGCTCGGTCCGCATCAGGGCGGTGCGCACCTGCAGGTGACCCTTGGCGATCTTGCCGGCACCACGCACCTGCAGCGCGTCGACATCGTCGGAGAACGACGCTGCCTGCGCCCGGGCCGCCCCCAGGTCCCCGAGCACCGGGTCGACCGCGAACGCATAGCGCCCCGAGCCGACCTCCAGCACCACGTCCCCGTCGGCCTGCTCGACGTATCTCACGTCGTCGACCTCGCTGATCGGCGTGCCGCCCTCGGTGACCGCCCAGCGGTTCGCCGCCGGGATGCGCACCTGGGCGGTGGTGTTCGCCGGCACGGTGACGTCGAGCTTCATCGTCCCGCTGGTCGTGCTCCACGCGCTGCGCACCGTGCCGTACGGCGTCTGGTGGCTGAAGTCGACGTGGTCGATGCCCTCACCGGGCTCGGGGGCGATGAGCACCTTGCGGTAGCCCGGCTCGGCCGCCGAGACGCCCGCCATGCTGCCGTACATCCACTCGCCGACCGCACCGTACGCGTAGTGGTTGAACGAGTTCATCCCCACGTCGTTGAAGGTGCCGTCGGGGTTGATGGAGTTCCACCGTTCCCAGACGGTGGTCGCGCCCTTCCCGATCTCGTAGCCCCAGGACGGGTAGTCCTTGTGCTGCAGCAGCCGGTAGGCGATGTCGGAGCGGCCCGCCTGCGTGAGCGCCGGCAGCAGTCCGTCGACGCCGAGGAAGCCGGTCGACAGGTGGTAGTCGCGGCGCTCGAGGGTCTTGACGAACTTGGCGACGACCTTGTCGCGCCGGTCGGCGGGGGCGAGGTCGTTGGTCAGGGTCAGGATGTACGAGGTCTGGCTGTCGCCCTTCACGGTGCCGTCGGCGCCGATGAACGCCGCCTGGTACGCCGACCTGATCGCCTCGTAGCGCTGCTGGTACGCCGCCGCGTCGCCGTCCCGGCCGATCGCGGCCGCCATCTGCGCGAACTCGCGGGTGCTCTTGGCGACGAACGCGGTGTCGAGCACGTCGGCCGGGGTCGCGTCGTCGAGGTTGAGCCAGTCGAGGTAGCCGCCGGCGGAGCGGATGTGGCCGGTGGAGTCGGCGTCGAGGAAGTCGACGTAACCCTTCATCATGTCGTAGTTCTCGCGGATGACGTTGGTGTCGCCGTACGCCTGCCACACCGTCCACGGCACGTGCACGCCGGAGTCCATCCAGCCTGCCGACTCGTAGCCGCCGTCGAAGCGGCCGGGGACCACGGGGGCGACGCCGGGCAGAGAACCGTTGGGCCGCTGGGTGTCCCGCAGGTCCTGCAGCCACTTGGTCAGGAAGGACTGTGCGTCCATGTTGTAGACGGCGGTGCGGGCGAAGACGTTGATGTCACCGGTCCAGCCCATCCGCTCGTCGCGCGCCGGGGTGTCCGTGGGGATCGACAGGAAGTTGCCGCGCATGCCCCAGACGATGTTGCTGTGCAACTGGTCGACCAGGTCGGAGTTGGTGTCGAGGCTGCTGGTGAGGTCACCGTCGGTGCCGACGACGACACCGACCAGGGCCTTGGCCGCGGGGGCCTCGTCGACGCCGGATATCTCGACGTACCGGAAGCCGTGGAAGGTGAACGACGGCTCGAAGGTCTCCGGCTGGTCGGTGGCGAAGGTGTAGTGGTCGGTCGCCTTCGCGGTGCGCAGGTTTGCGGTGTAGAGCGTGCCGTCGGGGTTGAGCACCTCGCCGTGCCGGATCTTCACCGTCCGTCCCGGCTTGCCCTTGAGGGTGAGGCGTACGTGGCCGACCATGTTCTGCCCGAGGTCGTAGAGGTAGACGCCGTCGGTCGGCGAGTCGATCCGCTTGGCGGTCCTGAGCTCCTGGGTGACCCGTACGTCGACCGCGGTCTGTGGTTCGAGCACGGTCGTCGGCTCGTCGCGGACCTGCGCCGCGGCCCAGTTCGCGTCGTCGAAGCCGGGCTTGTCCCAGCCGCCGACCTGCTTGGCCACCCGTGCGTCGTAGGACTCGCCGTCGAGCAGGTCGGCCTCGCGGGTCGGACCGCCGGTGGTGGTCCAGGTGCCGTCGGTACGGACGGTGGTGCTGGTGCCGTCGGTGAACTCGACCAGCATCTCGGCGATCACCGAGTTGTCCTTGCCGTAGACGTCGGTGCCGAACATGGCGACCTTGCCGCTGTACCAGCCCGGTGCGACCTCGGCGCCGAGCACGTTGGCGCCGGCGCGGACCTGCCGGGTCACGTCGTAGGTCTGGTAGTCGATGTGCTTGTCGTAAGCCGTCAGGCCGGGAGCGAGTTCGGCGTTGCCCACCCGGGCGCCGTTGAGCCGCAGTTCGTACACGCCGCGCGCCGATGCGTACACGCGTGCCCGGGCGACCTTCTTGCCGCCGAGGTCGAACTCCTTGCGCAGCAGCGGGACAGGCTCGTCGCGGCGCAGCCAGGCCTCGCCGCCCGCGCTGTCGACGCGCAGGCCGCCCGCGGTCACGGTGCCGGACGCGAAGGTGCGGTCGCCCGCCGGGAAGGCGGTGTCGACCAGGACGGTTCCGTCGTCGCTGGTGACCGTGACGTCGCGGACCAGACCGCGCTCCGCGCCGCTGGTGCGGAAGCCCATCGTGCCGGGGCCGCCGAACGTCGCATCGGTGCGCTGGTCAAGCTGCTTGCCGTCGACGGTGGTGGTGATCGTGTCGCCGTCGACGGCGATCGCGTAGTCGTGCTCGGCGGCGAAGTCGAACCCGGCCGGGAACGGTGTCGCCTTGAGGACCGAGTAGTTGCTGTTGCGCTTGACGTGCGGGCGCAGCGCGTCATCGGCGTCGCTGATCTGCCACATGTAGGCGTTCTCGGTGTCCTGACCGCGGAAGTAGACGCCGAGCGCCCCGTTGATGTCGGAGGCGGTGAACTTGATCGTGTAGTCGGTCCACTGGGCGCCCAGCGCCGGTGTGTCCGCACCGATCCACGCGGCGGTCCACGGCCGGTCGCCCAGAGCGGTGCCGAACGTGGCGGGCACGCTCCACTTGGAGACGATGCCGCGGTCGTCCCATACGCGGACGGACCAGACGTAGTCGGTGTGCGGCTGCAGCGCGGGGCCGCCGTAGCGGACGTCGACCGACTGGCGGGAGGAGACCTTGCCGCTGTCCCAGACGTCGGGCTTGTCGAGGCGGTCGGCCGAAGAGGCGACGTGTATCTCGTAGGCCCGCTGCGTGACGCCGCGGCGCTCGGAGCCGAGCTGCCAGCCCAGGGTCGGCGTCGCCAACGGGATACCGAGCGGGTCGTCGAGGGCGTTGACCGTCAAACCGCCGACGCTCGTTGCAGCGGCGGCGGGGGCGGTGGAGGCGGTGGGTGGACTCGCTGCCGTCGCCGTCGCGGGTGCCGCCACGACGAAGACTGATGCAGCGACCACCGCGGTGATCTGCTGACGCACGGGTGCTCCTCAAGAAAGATACTGAAACGCTTCAATGACACCCTGGCGGCCATCACCCCTCCGTGGCAACGGGTTGGACAGATTTGATGGGACGGATTCCAGAGATCAATGAATCGGTTTAAGACGATGGGACCATTGCGTCCACGTGGCGGCGGGTTGGCCCGGTGGCCCGGCCCACGAGGCCGTCGCCCACGCCGAGGCGGGTCTTCGAAGTCCTGCTGTCGGGGAGGCAGCCCGGTCCGGAAAGGCTCGTTCACGGGCGTTGATGTACACCAGCGCAGCACAGCACCCGGCAGGCCCGCCCTGGAAACCCGGCGGGCCGCCGACCGGCCACTCGGGTGCGGCAGGCTTCCACCTCACTCGGCGGACCGGCCCGGGCTCAGCGCCAAAATCCTGGGTGCCCGCCGCGAACTGCCCGGCGCCCGGGCGTGCCTTGAGGCAGTGGGCGAGGGTGTGGCGATGCGGCCCGGCCGGGTCTGCCCGTCGGCAAGCTATCGAGAATTGAGACAGGGGCGTGATCCTTCGTTCGGTGGGGTGGGGCGGCCGGTCTGAGTGCTCGCTGACCGTGTGGCGGTCCGGTCGTTCCCGGCGGGTGTCAGTGGGTTCTGCGATCGTGCCTGTCGTGGATGAACTCGTGGAACGCGTTGACGCTCAGGACCGTGTGCTGGGGGTGGTCAGTCGGCGGGACGCCGTTCGGGAGGGCTGGCTGCACCGGGTTGGCGTGGTGGTGTGCCGCGACGGGCAAGGTCGTTTTCTCGTGCATCGGCGGGCCGCGCACCTGTCCCGTTTCCCAGGGCACCATGAACTCGGGGTCGGGGGTGCTGCGGGAGTCGGCGAGTCCTATGAACAGGCAGCTGCCCGCGAGCTCAGCGAGGAGCTGGGAGTGCGGGCGACAGCGTGCCTTCGGTTCAAGTTCCTCAACCGGGGCGGGCTCAGCCCTCACTGGCTTGCGGTCTGTGACGCCGTGCTTCCGGAGATCGTCGCCCCTGATCCGGAAGAGGTGGCCTGGCACGGGTGGCTGACGGAGTCCGAGCTGCGGCGGGCTCTGCGGCAGTGGACCTTCACTCCTGATAGCCAGGCGATTCTCGATCGATATCTCGCCTGTCGTGCCGCACCGGCTTCTGCGCAGGAACGGTGCTCATGAGCTGGGCCAGTGGGAGCCCGACCGATATTCGCTGTGAACTGCAGCCACGAGTAGGCCAGTTGATGCTCGGCGACCATGGGGAACGTGTCCCGCGGGATCGAGTGCCATGACGGTGGACGAGACCCGTCTGATGCCACATAAGGCAGACGTACCGGGTGAACACGGGTGACGGCCGTCGCCGGCAGACCCGGTACGCGGAGGGAAACTGACGCACCGGCGCCTCCGGGCCGACAAGGGCCGGCTACCCCCGCACCGGCAGGGACGTCGGCGGCAGCCGTTGCCGCGCTGACGCCGGCCGGCGCCCACACGCTGCGATGTCAGTCCCCCGCACTACACTCACCGCGCGTGGCTCCCCCTGCAAACCGCGCTGCCGCGGAAGACGACGCATCCCTGAACAGGCTGTATACCCCGGTCGTGGGGAGCCGGAGGCTTCTGGGATCTTGTCCGGGGGCGGCGACGTCACACGACGCGCCCACCACTTACGCTACGTGACGCGTGGTCACCACCAGGGCAGCCGACAGGCCGCGGCCCAGCCGCGAACAGCAGGTCGCCGAACTCCCGGTGGGGCTACACGAAGAAAGGGAAAGACTGTGAACACCAGCAAGGTTACGGCCCGGCGTCTGACGGCCGAGGAGGTCTCAGAACTGGGCCTCAAGGACGAGATCTTCGTCTCGGCAGCCACGGATGATCTCCCCCTCGGCTGCTACGCGCCGGCATCCCTCACGAAGTCGGGCAAGAATTTCGAGGGCGGATCCTTCACCGCACGGACGGTCTTCGGCGAGGAAGTCCACATCCTCCCCGACGACGCCGAGCAGCCCGGGATATGGGTTGCCGACGAGGCCGGAGAGGAAATCGAGGTCCTGGCCAGTGCCGGCGTCCTGCTGAACCTCGCCCTCTTCGTGCCCGGCGGCAACACCGCATCCCTCGAATCGCTCTACGCCGCCGCACGGGAGGCGTTCGGCGCGGGAATCGTCCAGCGCTGGAACGAGGAAGTCGTCGCGGTGCCGGACGTCAAGGTCGACCTGTTCGAAGAGCCCGCCCGCGGGCGCAAGGGCACGACCGGCCAGAACCGGGACCGCCGCGCCCTGGACATCTACCCCACCCGGGTGCGGTTCATGGAAGCCAGCGCCGGCTGGAAGTTCGTCCTCGAACTCCACCAGGAACACGTCGACGAGACACCCACCATCTGAACCGGCGACGGCCCACCCCGCACGCCGGCGGCACCACGCCCCCTCCACACCGGAGGGGGCCCCCGCCGCACCCAACACACCAGGCGCCGCGCCCATCCCGGTTCCAGATGGGACCAGGGCCTGCCCTCCCGGCCCGCGCCGGGAACGGGGCACGTGCCGTGTGGGGCGGCCCGGACGACCGGGCCGCCCCAGGGTTCAGGAGGTGACGGCGGCGGGCCTGGGCAGCAGGACGCCGTCGACGTACAGGTCGACGTGCTCGTTGTAGAACGCGACCAGGCCCGCGATGCGATTGGCCTGAATGGTCGGGAAGTCGTACGCCCAGGCGATGTCCTGCTGCGGGTCACGGTCGCTGTCGAAGGACCAGTAGGCGCTCGTGGTCCCCTTGTAGGGGCATCGCGATACCGTTTCCGAGGCCTTCAGCCGGGCCCAGTCGACGTACATGCGCTCCACGTAGTAGCGGGTCGGCAGGCCGGTCTCGAACAACTTCACGCAATTGGGCGCCTCGGCCAGCACCACCCCGTCCAGCTCGACCCGCACACTGCTGGACGAACGCAGAGCGTCCACCCGCGAATACGGACTCCGCGGGTGGACGAAGACCGGTTCGTCCTCCTCGAACCAGGAGTCCAGCGCCTCCCACTCGAACCGCACCTGGCCGCGCAACGGCCCAGGGGCACCCTCGTCCCACACCCACGCCGCACCCTCGCGGACCTGCGAACCCACCCGCAGCGCGTGCCGGCGTGCGGGACCGGCGCCGTGATGCTCCGTGTGATGCTCATCGACGAGCACGCCGTCGACCAGGTCCTCCACCGGGATACTGAACTGCGGGTAGGCCCGCCACTCCCACACGTACAGCGCACGACGCGTGTCGAACACCACGCGGCTTCCCACCACGCCCCGGACCCTGCGCGGCACCGGCTCGACATGCCCCACCGGGACAATCAGGCTCGGATGCGCAACACTCTCACTTGCCATAATGCCGACCTCGGTTCTCTCGTTCGTCTTGCATGCATCGCCCCGCGGCAGAGGCCGCCCGTGGTCGAGGTCGAGGTCGAGTCCTGCGCTGGTGACACCGCCTCGCACCTCTCCACATCCCCTACCGTCGCGGAGGCGGCCCCGCCCACGGGCGGCGCAGTCGCCCTACCGGGCAAGCAGCGGCCACGCACGTCCTCTCGAGCACAGACCGGCGATGCACGGGAAACGTGACAAGCCCGGAGGGGCCGGCTCGAAGCGGGGACCCTGCCGATCCCGCCACCCCGTCCGGCATTCTGGAGCGGTGAGCACACCCGCAACGCCTTCACTCGGTTTGGTTCCCAGCCCTGGAGACACGTCATGGGGGCCGGAGTGGGTCCCGCTCGATGCCTTCCGCGAGCCCACGGTGGTTGAGGAGCTCACCCCGTCTGCCTTCATCTGGGACAACTTCAAGGTCGACGTCAGCCTCAGGATCGGCAATGGCGACTTCTCCGACGCCGCGGCCTCCGTCTGCGTTCTGGATTTTGTCCTCATGCTTCACGCCGCGAGGGTCACGCTCCGCGAGGACGGGCTCGCGGTGTTTGAACTGTCCGATCGACAGGGCGAATGGCGCTTCACTCGGGGCAAGGAACTCATCGGGTTGCGCACCCGATACGCCACCCGGGAGGGCTGGCGCTTCCGCCCCGCAGAGGGGCACTGCCCGGCGGGTGAGTTCGACAGCCTGGTGGAGCAGTCACTGAAGGACGCTCTCGCTCTGATGTTCTCGAGGCAACCCGTGACACGACGGAACCCCTATCTGCAGGCACTCGCATGCAGCGGCTTCGACGCTGCCTGAACGACCCTGTCGTACCGGTGACTGGGCACGTTCATCCGTGCGTGCCCGAGCAGTTTCCAGAGAGCCGGGCCGGCTCTGCACGCACGCCTGCCACCGGCTCGCCCGCCGCAGCAGTCCCCGCCGTCGGGAGGGCTGTCTATCCCTGGTCCGGACGCGGCGGGGCGGTCGCGTCGGGGCTGGTGCCGGGCCTGGTGTGGAGGACGTCGCGGGCCTGCTCGGCAGCGCGGGTGATGCTTTCGCTGATGAAGTCCAGGAAACGGGCGATGTTCTCCAGCCGGGCGGCGGCAGGCGTGTCGGCGCCGAGAACGGCAACACCCTGACGAGCGGTCGCCACCAGCTGGTCGTTGGCCCGGGCGCTGGCGATCGTCGCCTGGTAGAACAGCTCGTCATCGACGACATAGCGGTCCCGGCGGCGCTCGTCGCGCTCGCGGCGCACCAGGCTCTGGCTCTCCAGGAACGCGATCGCCTTGGAGATGGACGCCGGGCTGACCTGGAGGCGCTGGGCGAGTTCCGACGCGGTCAGGCTGCCCGCATCGGTGGTGAACAGACACGTCAGCACTCGGGCCGACATCTTGCTCAGCCCGGAACCCATCAGCACGGTGGTGAACGTCTCCTCGTACTCCGCCACCGCCTCCGCATCCCGCCCGTGCGGCTGAAGACCCGGCTGCGCCCCCCGCGCCGAGGCGGGCCTGCGCCGGTGGGCGCGGCGTTCGGTGGCCCGGTGGGCCAGATCGGCGCGGTAGGCGGTGGGGCCGCCGTTGCGCATCACCTCCCGCGTGACCGTCGACGTCGGACGGTCCAGACGCCGGGCGATCTCGGCGTAGGGGAGGCTGTCGGCCAGTCCCAGCGCGATCTGCTGACGTTCGGTCTGGGTGAGCCTGCCGCCCGGCATCGCGGTCTCCCTCGGTGATCCTGCGTGATGGTCCCTGACGCCCGACACTATAGCGTTCACCCCACAGCCATTGCAATGATCGCAGCGATGGGCGTTGCGTTCTCGACAGAGCCGTTGCAACAGTTTCCACGCATCTACCTGCACTTATAAGGAAGTTGCGCAACGAGCTTGTTGCCACGAACTGGAAAGCAACGTAGCGTTTCCGGTGTCAGAAACAACGAGCGAACACGGGAGACCACGATGCGCACCTTCGACACCCCCGCCCCGATCTCCGCCGTCCTGGACGTCCCCGCCGGACGCATCCAGTTCATCGCCGCCGACCGCACCGACACCACCGTCGAGGTCCTGCCCGCCAACCCCGCCAAGAACAGCGACGTCCAGGCCGCCGAGCAGACCACCGTCACCTACGCCGACGGCGTCCTGCAGATCCGCAGCACCCAGACCGGCAACCGGCTCTTCGGGCCCTCCGGGTCCCTGGAGGTCACCGTCCAGTTGCCCGCCGGCTCCCGCGTCCAGGCCAAGGCCGCAAGCGCCGAACTGCGCGGCGTCGGACGCCTCGGCGACATCGACTTCGACGGCGCCTACCGCCAGATCAAGATCGACGAGGCCGCCGGCGTCCGCCTCACCGCCACCGACGGCGACGTCGCGATCGGCCGGCTCACCGGCTCCGCCAAGATCAGCACCCAACGCGGCGACATCCGCATCACCTCGGCCCTGCGCGGCACCGTCGAGCTGCACACCCAGTCCGGCGACATCACCATCGCAGCCGCCGCCGGAGTCTCGGCCACCCTGGACGCCGGCACCGGCCACGGCCGCATCAGCAACGCCCTGAAGAACAACGGAACCCCCGACCTCGACATCCAGGCCACCACCCCCCACGGCAACATCACCGCCCGCAGCCTGTAAGCAGCACAGCACCACCCGGGGGGCAGGCGCCGAAGAAGTCCCGCACGGCGGGCCACCAGGCCGCCCCGCCCCCCGCCCTCGGGGCCCTGCGACCCACGTCGCGTGCCCCCAAATGGCCACACCCCACGCCTCACACCACGCCCTCACACCACCAAGGCGGAAAAGACATGACCAAGAACAGCACTCCCCCGGCCGGCTCCCCGTGGAGCGGCATGGTGCCCGTCGACGACACCGCCCTGGCCGTCACCGACACCGGCGGCCCCGGCACCCCCGTCGTCTACCTCAACGGCCAGTTCGCCACCCAGGGCTACTGGCGCCGGGTCATCACCGAACTCGGCTCCGGGTGGCGGCACATCACCTACGACGAACGCGCCCGCGGCAGAAAATCGAAGCGCTCGGCGGACTACTCCTTCGAAGCCGCCGTCCGTGACGTCGACGCCGTCCTCGCCGCCAGGAACGTGGACCAGGCACTGCTGGTGGGCTGGTCCTACGGAGCCGTCGTCGCCGCCCACTGGGCCCACCGCAACCCCGACCGCAGCCTGGGCGCAGTCCTCGTTGACGGCGCCTTCCCCCACGACTGGCTGGATGAGGCCATGGAACAACGCATCCGCACCTTGTTCCGCCGCATGAGCTGGATCACCCCGCTCCTGCGCCCCACCGGTCTGACCCCCCGCATGACCGCCCACCAGATGGCCGACAGCAACATCGAACTCGGCCGGCTCTCCCGCGAACGCGAACTCGGCCCCGTCCTGGACGCCATCACCGTCCCCGTCCGCTACGTCGTCGCCTCCGGAACCTCCCTGGGAAGCCGCGGGGACGAGCAGGAACGCATACGTACCAGCCTCGAGGCCGTCATCACCCGCAACCCCGACATCCGCATCAGTGCGAAGGTCGCCAGCAACCACGGTGCCATCCTCAAGAAGGACGCCCCTGCCATCGCCCACGCCGTACACGAAGCCGCCGGCCTGAACCGTGCCGAACACTGACCACACCACCACGACAGGGCCGCGACCGGCACCCGGTCACCACGGTGACCGGCCCGCGCGGCGGCGACAGCGAAGCAGGCGCGAGCCAGGCGCCTGCTTCGCTGTCCCCCTGCCACAGGTACGTTCGACGCGACGTAGCCGCGGGGGTGTCGGTGTGGGATACGCGGGCGCCTGCGTGATCGGGTCGGCCCTTGCCGGGCACGGGCCTCGGCGAGGGCTGGCGGTCAGCGCCCGCACCTGGCACGTCCCTTTCCGCGCCGACGTTGACGCCGCCCACGTGCTCATGAGCGGACGAGAACGGGAATGCTCAGCGAGGCTTGATCACATAGTCGTGGCCTCCCTTGACCTCGAACACGGCGACGGTGCTCTCCGGATGGTCCACATGGTGCCGCGGGGGCTGGCCGGTGGAGCGCACGGTTACCGGAAGGGAGGTACGCAGCCGGACGGTGCCGTCGTGCCGCGCCGCAAGGCGGGCGTGGGACAGCGCGCCGTCACGCCAGGCGAGATCGACGGTGAGGCCTCCACGGGCGAGCAGGCCTGTGACGCGTCCGTCCGGAAGCTGGGGAGGCAGCGCGGGCAGCAGATGGACCTCGTCGGTGTGCGACTGGAGCAGCCATTCGGTCACGCCCGCCGTGGCACCGAAGTTGCCGTCTATCTGGAACGGCGGGTGGAGGTCGAACAGGTTCGGCGCGGTGCGGTCGGGCGTGAGGAGGTCGCTGAGCAACTTGTAGGAGCGGGCGCCGTCCTCCGCCCGCGCCCAGAAGTTGATCTTCCAGGCGAGGGACCAGCCCGTGCCGGCGTCGCCGCGCATCTCCAGTGTCTTCAGTGCGGCCTGGAAGAGGTCCGGCGTTCCGCGCTTGGTGATCTGGTTGCTGGGGTGCAGGCCGTACAGGTGGGAGACATGGCGGTGCTGCCGCTCCGGGGCGCCGGCGTCCCAGTCCTCCTGCCACTCCTGCAACTGCCCCAACGCCCCGATCTTCATGGGAGGCAACTGGTCCCGGGCCGCACGCACCCGCTCCGCGTAGGGGCTCGGGGCGTCGAGGGTGTCACAAGCCGCGAGGTAGCCGTCGAAGAGGTCGCGCAGGATCTGGTTGTCCATGGTCGGCCCGGCGCACGCCGACACACCGTTGTGGTGGGCGTTCTCCGGTGACACGGACGGGCAGGTGACGAGGTGTCCCGTACCGGGGTCGCGAACGAGTGAGTCGAGGAAGAAGCGGACCGCTCCCTCGACCACGGGCAGGCGGCGGCGCAAGGCCTCGCGGTCGCCGGTGAAGCGGTAGTGCTCCCAGACGGAGGTCGCCAGCCAGGCGCCGCCGGTGGGCCACATCCCCCAGAAGGCGCCGTCGACGGGCGCGGTCCCGCGCCAGGCGTCCGTGTTGTGGTGCGCCACCCAGCCGTCCGCGCCGTACTGCACCCGCGCCGTCTTCCGCCCGGCCTCGGACAGGTCGTCCAGGAGCGCGAAGATCGGTTCCCAGCACTCCAGGAGGTTGGTGGTGGGGGCGGGCCAGTAGTTCATCTCCGTGTTGATGTTGATCGTGTACTTGGAATCCCAGGGCGGCGAGAGCTGGTCGTTCCAGATGCCCTGCAGGTTGGCGGGCTGGGTGCCCGGGCGGGAGGAGGCGATGAGCAGGTAGCGGCCGTACTGGTAGTGCAGCGCGATCAGCTGCGGGTCCTCCGCCCCGGCGAAGGCGGCCACCCGCTGGTCGGTCGGCGCGCCGGCCGCATCGGTGGTGCCGAGGTCGAGCGTGACGCGGCGGAAGAGCGCCCGGTGGTCCCGTTCGTGCCGTGCGCGCAGCTCGGGGTACGGGACGGCGGCAGCGGCGTTCAACGGTTCCTCGGCGCGGGCACGGTGGTCGCCCGAGGCATCCGCGTAGCCGAGGTAACCAGTGCCGACGGACACCAGCAGGGTCGCCGAATCGGCCCCGGTCACCGTGAGCGTGCCGTTCTCGCTGCGCACGGTACCGCCGCGGGCGTTGGCGCGGACCAGGGCGCGGAAGCGGACCTGTCCGGTGACTCCCTCGCGGGTCTGCCCGACACCTTCCAGTGCGGCCGTCAGCGGGTCGGGGGAGTCGGTCCCGGCCTGCTGGGGAGTGTCGAAAGCCGCGCTGAAGGACAGGCCGCCGCGGCCGCCGGCGGTGAGCCGGACCACGATCACCTGATCGGCGTGGCTGGCGAAGACCTCGCGCCGGTACGCGACCCCGCCGCGGCTGTACGTCACGGTCGCGACGCCCGTGTCGAGGTCCAGTTCCCGTCGGTAGCCGGTGACGTCGCCGGTGCCCGCGATGGTGAGGCGCAGGTTTCCGACGGTCTGGTACATCAGCTCGCCGACCGGTATGCCCATGAAGGACGAGTTGATCAAGTTCTGGGCGGAGTTCCATTCCCCGGCGAAGACCCTGCGCCGGATCTCCGCGAGGTTGGCCAGGCCCTGGGAGTTGGCGGGCTCGTAGGGGCCTCCCGCCCACAGCGTGTCCTCGTTGAGCTGGAGTTGCTCGGTGTTCACGCCACCGAACACCATCGCGCCGAGACGGCCGTTGCCGAGCGGCAGCGCCTCCAGCCATTGCGCGGCGGGCTTGTCGTACCACAGGGAAAGGTGAGACGGCTTGGGGGCGGGGTGCGGCTCCGGTCCGGGCACGGGATGCGGCGCCGCGGCCGCCTCGGCGGCCGGCAGCCCGGCGGTCAGCGCGGCCGTAGCGGCCGCGGAGGCGACGAGAAAGTCTCTTCGTTCCATGGGGTTGCCATGCCTTTCGGTCGCAGATGTCCGGGCCGGTCCCGAGGAGTGCACCCCGGAATCGCGGGCGCGGTCCGCACGCGCGGGTGGCCGTCGCCCGGCCCGGTCGGAGGGTTCCTATTCCTGGGCCCTGCCGCCTGTGATGCGGGACAGCGCCAGGGCGATGAGGATGATCGTGCCGTTGAGGGCGCCGATCCACTGCGCGGGGACGCCACCGAGGGTCAGGACGTTCTGGATCATGAACAGCAGCAGGATGCCCGTGAAGGCGCCGAACATGGTGCCCTTGCCGCCGTTGAGGCTGATGCCGCCGATGACCGCCGCTGCGAAGACGGTGAAGATGTAGCCGTTGCCCTGGGCGGAGGCCACCGAGGCGAGGCGCCCCGAGAGCAGCAGGCCGCTCAGCGCCGCCAGCACGCTCGCGGTGACGATGACGGTCCACAGCACACGGTCGGTACGGATGCCCGCCGCTTTCGCCGCGTCGACGTTGCCGCCGATCGCGTACAGGGAGCGGCCGAAGCTGGTGAAGCCGAGCACCACGATGCCGGTGGCGAACAGGAGCAGGCAGATCCACACCGAGGCGGGCATGCCCGCCCACTGGGCGGTGCCGAGGTAGAGCATCGACGGCGGCAGCTGGAAGAACGTCTGGCCACCGGAGATGCCGGTCAGGACACCGCGCAGCACGATCAGCATGCCGAGCGTCACGATGAAGCCGTTGAGACCGAACCGGATGATGAACAGGGCGTTGACCACACCGATCAGCAGACCCACCGCCAAGGTGACCGGCACGGACCAGCCGCCGGGCAGCACGCCGATTCCGTGCGTCGCGCCGGCCGGGACGGTGAGCCAGGCCGCGACCCCGGGTGCGATCCCCACGGTGGACTCCAGGGAGAGGTCCATCTTCTTGACGATCAGCACCAGGGTCTGGGCGAGGACCAGCAGTGCGATCTCGGACATGGTCTGCAGGACGTTGATCAGGTTGTCAGCCTGGAGGAACACCGGGTTGACGAGCTGGCCGACGATCGCCATCACGATGATCGCGGGAACGAGCGCCAGGTCGCGCAGTCGTGCGAGAGCGATCCGGTGACCGCTCCTTGTCGCTGCGGCCGGCTGCGCGCTCGAGGCGTCGGGCTGCCCGCCGTCCGGGCTCTTCGCAGCAGCCGCGGTCGCGCTCTCAGACATCGAGGTCCACTCCTTCCATCGCGGCCACGAGCTCGTGGTCGTGCCAGCCACCGGCCCTCTCGGCCACGACACGGCCCTGGAACATCACCAGGACCCGGTCGCATGTGCGCAGGTCGTCGAGTTCGTCGGAGGCGATGAGCACCCCGGTACCGGACTCGGCGATCTCCTCGACCTTGCCGAGGAGGAACTCCTTGGACCGCACGTCCACGCCGGCGGTCGGATTGATCAGCACCAGCACTTTGGGATCGTTGGCCAGGGCCCGGGCCATGACGACCTTCTGCTGGTTGCCTCCCGAGAGCCCGGAGACGGGCAGCTGCGGCCCCGGTGTCTTGATCGCCAGCTTTTCGATCATGGAGCGGGCGTAGGCGTCACGGCGCCGGTTGTCGATGAGACCCCGCGAGCCGAGCCGTTCGGGGATGGTCAGGGTCCCGTTGTCGGCGATGGACATCTCCGGTACGAGCCCCTGGTGGTGACGGTCCTGCGGGACGAACCCCACACCCGCCGCCAGCGCGGCGGGGACGCTGCCCGGCCGTGGCCGGATCCCCGCGATCCTGACCGTTCCCGTCTCGGCGGCCCGGAGTCCGACGACCGTCTCCGCCACCTCCGTACGGCCGCTGCCGGCCGCACCGGCGAGACCGACGATCTCCCCGCCCCGGATCCGGAAGGACACGTCACGGTACGTTCCCTGAACAGCCGCGCCTTCCACCGCGAGCACGGTCGGCGACCCGGAGTCCACGGGCTGACGGCTCATTGCAGCACCCCTGTCCGCGCTCTCACCCGTCATGGCGGCCACGAGCTCGGCACGGGGCAGTTCGGCCACGGGGGCGGTCAGGATGTGCCGGGCGTCGCGCAGCACCGTCACCGTGTCGCAGATTTCGTAGACCTCCTGCAAGTGGTGGCTGATGAACAGGAAGGTGATGCCCTGGCGCTGGAGGTCCCGGATCCGCGCGAACAGCCGGTTGATGGCGGATCCGTCGAGTTGCGCGGTGGGCTCGTCGAGGATGATGAAGCGTGCGCCGAACGACAGCGCCCGGGCGATCTCCACGAACTGCCGCTGTTCTATGCCGAGTTCGCCGGCAGGGGTGCGCACGTCCACGTCGACCGACCAGGTCTGCAGGACCTCGCGTGCCCGGTCACGGACCGTGCGCCAGCTGATCAGGCCACCCCGTCCCCGGCCGTGCCGGTTCAGGAAGAGGTTCTCCGCGACCGTCAGCTGGGGGATGACGGTGGACTTCTGGTAGACGCATGCCACCCGCTTGCGCCAGGCATCCCGGTCGGCGAGCCGGGGGGCCGGCACCCCGTCGAAGGCCACCGTCCCCTCGTCCGGTGCCTGAAGGCCGGTGAGGACGGAGACGAGGGTGGACTTGCCCGCCCCGTTGCGGCCCACGAGCGCGTGCGTCTCGCCGGGCATGATCGTGATCCTGGCGTCGTGCAGCGCGACCGTGGGCCCGAACCGCTTCGTCAGCCCTGCCGCCTGGACGACGGGAAGAGCCGTGACCATGGTGTGTACCGCCCTTCCGGTCAGCCGAGGTTGTTGCCCCACAGGGACGGGTCGTCGCTCTTGAGACTGGGAACCCCGCCGTAGGTGCCGCCGTCCGCGGTCACGAGCGGGGCGGAGAGCTGGTCCTCCAGCAGGCCGTCGCGGACCTGGATGATCGTGCTGTCGTGGTCGGTCTCGCCGGGCCGGAACGTCTTGCCCTCGATCGCCGCCTTGAGGTAGGAGAGGGCGTACTTGGCGTAGAGGTCGGCGGGCTGGGAGACGGTGGCGTCGATCTTCCCCTCGGCGATGTCCTTGAGCTCCTCGGGGATTCCGTCGTTGGAGACGATGAAGACGTGCTTCTTGTCCTCGGGGCCGACCAGCAGGTTCTTCTGCTTGAGCACCTGGAGGGTGCCGGCGAGCGCGAAGCTGGACTGCATGTAGACACCCTTGATGTCGGGGTGCGCGGTCAGGTCGGTCTGGAGCTTCTGCGCCGCGACGGCCCCGTCCCAGTTGGTGGCTTCACCGAGGACCTTGATGGCGGGGTAGTTCTTCTTCATGCACGCGTTGAAGGCCTCGGTGCGGTCTCGGCCGTTGATCGACGCGAGGTCGCCCTGGAGCATGACGACCTTGCCCTTGCCCCCCAGCTTGGTGCCGAGGAACTGGCAGGCCTTCTCGCCGTAGGCGCGGTTGTCGGCGCGGACCACCATGTAGACGTTGCCGGTGTCCGGTCGGGTGTCCACCGTGACGACCGGGATCTTCTTCGCCTCCATCTGCGCCAGGGTCGGCGCGATGGCCGCGGTGTCCTGAGGCGCCATCGCGACACCCTTGACGCCCTGACTGATGAAAGTCTGCGCATTGGCGGTGAGCTTGGCGACGTCGTTCTGCGAGTTGGTGGTCTTCAGGTCCAGCCCGAGTTCCTTCGCGAACTCGGGGGTGTACTTGATGTACGAGTTCCAGAAGTCGGTGTCGGAGCGTGGGTAGTCGACCCCGATCACCGTCGAACCGCCGCCCGTGCCCGACGCGGGTCCGGAGTCGCCGCAGGCGGTGAGTGCGAAGGCGGTCAGGGCGGCGAGGCCGCCGAAGCATGCGTGCCGGGTGAATCTGAGCTTCATTGCTCGTTCTCCTTGCCGGTGGGTCGCGAGGGCGGGCTGTACGCAGGCGGGTGTGGGGGCCTGCCGGAGTCCAGGGAAGGGGCCGGGGTCAGGCGCGCGGACGGATCCGCGGGCCTACCAAGCCTCCGTCGACGGCGAGGGCCTTGCCGGTGGTCGGGCCGGACGACGGGCTCGCGAGGTGGACGACGGCGGCGGAGACCTCGTCCGCGGAGGCGAGGGGGCCCATGGGGTGGCGTGCGCAGAGCGCAGCGCGTTCGGCTTCGGGGGCGGCCGCGCGATCGAGAGGGCGCCCGATACACGGTGCGTCGGCGGTGCCGGGGTTGACGCAGTTCACGCGGATGCCGGAGTGCACGAGGTCGGCAGCGGTCGTACGGGTCAGGGCGAGCACGGCACCCTTCGTCGCGGAGTACGGTGCCCGGTCGGGCAGTCCGGCGGTGGCGGCGACGGAACAGGTGTTGACGACCAGGACGTCGATGCCGTCGCGCAACCGCGCCACCTCGTCCACGGCTGCCCGGACGCTCGCGCCGTCGGCGACGTCCGCGCGGATGCCGATGAGGGGTTCGGGGACATCGTCCGGGATGAGGTCGAGGCAGGCGACCCTGGCCGGGCGGACCGCCGGAAGCCGAGCGGTGGCCGACCCGATGCCGGAGACGCCACCGGTCACGAGCGCCTTCAGGCCCGCGAACTCGGAGGGGCTCATCCGCCGGCCTCCCCACCCCACACGGGGCCGTCGGGATAGCGGTGGTCTTCCAGGGACCGCGGGTGCAGCTCGGCGCCGATGCCGGGCGAGACCGGCGCCAGGTAGCGGCCGTCGCGGATGCGGACCGGGTCCGTGAAGTGCTCGTGCAGGTGGTCGACGTACTCGATGACCCGGTCCTCGGTGGTGCCGCTGACGGCGACGTAGTCGAACATCGCCAGATGCTGCACCATCTCGCACAGCCCGACCCCGCCGGCGTGCGGGCAGACCGGGACGTCGAACTTGGCGGCCAGCAGCAGGACGGCGACGTTCTCGGTGACCCCGGCGGTGCGGCTGGCGTCGAGCTGCAGCACGTCGAGCGCGCCCGCCTGGAGCAGCTGCTTGAACATCACCTGGTTGTGGGTGTGTTCTCCGGTGGCGACCTTGACCGGCGCCAGCGCCCTGCGGATGGCGGCATGGCCGAGGATGTCGTCCGGGGAAGTGGGCTCCTCGATCCAGTACGGGTCGTAGGGCGTGAGCGACGCCATCCAGTCGATCGCCTGCTGGACGCCCCACGCCTGGTTGGCGTCGACGGCGATCCTGACGTCCGGGCCGACCGCCTCGCGCGCCAGCCGCATGCGGCGTTCGTCCGCCTCGCGATCGGCGCCGACCTTCAGCTTGATCTGGCCGAAGCCCTCGGCGACCGCCTCCTTGGCCAGTCGCACCAGCTTCTCGTCGTCGTACCCCAGCCAGCCCGGGGTCGTGGTGTACGCCGGGTAGCCGTGCTCCAGCAGGTGCGCGGTGCGCTGGGCGCGTCCGGGCTCGGCGCGCCGCAGGATGTCCAGCGCCTCGTCACGGGTGAGCGCGTCCTGGAGGTAGCGGAAGTCGACGAGGTCGACCAACTGCTCCGGAGAGAACTCGGCCAGCAGTCGCCAGACCGGCTTTCCGGTACGGCGCCCGTACAGGTCCCAGACGGCGTTGACGATGGCCGCGGTGGCCATGTGGATGGCCCCCTTCTCCGGCCCCAGCCAGCGCAGTTGGCTGTCGCCGGTCAGCCGCCGTGAGAAGCCGCCGAGATCGGCCAGCACCTCTTCCACCGGCAGTCCGACGACCAGTGGCGCCAGGGCACGTACGGCGGCGACCTCGACGTCGTTGCCGCGGCCCACGGTGAAGGCGAGTCCGTATCCCTCGTCCCCGGCACTCGTACGGACCGTCACATAGGCGGCCGAGTAGTCGGGCTCGGGATTCATGGCGTCGGAACCGTCGAGTTCCCGCGAGGTGGGGAACCGTACGTCGACCGCCTCGACCGCGGTGATCAGCTCAGTCATCGCTTCCGGCGCCTCCGGCTCGGAGGCTCCGTCGCACTCCCCGCATCATGGCAACCACCCGTCCTCATGTCTCAACGAGATGTTCTCTTCGTTACGACCAGCCTCGGACATTGGATGGATTTATAGGGTCGACTCGCATCGCTGTCCATACCCCCGGCAGGCAAAGGATTCCGAGACGCCTCTGACCTGCAGATGTGCGACAGACTCACACCCGGGCACGAGTCCGGGTCATCCCATCTATTCCGCAGCGATGGGATGTATTGCTACGCTGCCGCCGCTTGGGCGACGAGCAGGGAGCAGACGGATGTCTTTGACCGACAAGGCGATCGACCGCATCAGGGACCTCATCCACTCAGGCGAGCTGCGCCCGGGCGCCAAACTGCCGCCGGAGCAGCAGCTGGCAGCCGAGCTGGGCCTGTCCCGCAACCTCATGCGGGAAGCGGTGAAAGCGCTGGTCGTCGCACGGGTGTTGGAGATCCGCCGGGGCGACGGAACCTATGTGACCAGTCTGGAACCCGAGTTGCTGCTGAGCAGCATCGGTTCGGCGGTGGAGTTGCTGCGTGGCGACACCCTGCTGGAGCTCACCGAGGTGCGCCGGCTGTTCGAACCGATCGCCACGGGGCTCGCCGCCACGCGGATCTCGGCCGCGGGGCTGCGGGAGGTCGAACGGCATCTGGAGGCGATGCGGGCGGCCCGGGACGACGTGGAGCGCCTCAACGAACACGACGCCGCTTTCCATCGTGCCGTCGTCGCAGCCACCGGCAACGCCACCCTCACCACCCTGCTGGAGGGGATCTCCGGGCGGACGCTGCGGGCCCGTGTCTGGCGTGGCCTGGTCGATGACGACGCCGCGGGAAGGACGGTCGCCGAACACGAGGCGATCCACCGGGCACTGGCCGCCGGTGACGCCCCCTTGGCCCAGGCAGCCGCCCTCCTGCACGTCAGCAACACCGAACAGTGGCTGCGCGAGCATCTGGAACCGAACCTCGGCGCCCGGAGCGACGTCACGGACGGCCGGCAGTGACCCCGCACACCATCGTCCGCCCCGTGGCCGGCCCGAGGTCCGGCCGGCCACTGGCGAGCACGCATCATCAGCGAGGAGCACCCCGATGAGATTCCTGCGCGTCGGCCCCGCGGGCTTCGAGCGTCCCACCGCCCTCGGCGCCGAAGGAGCCGCCTACGGCCACGAGATCGAACTCTCGGTGGTCATCAGCCGGACCGCCCGTAGCCTGGGCTCCCCTGACGCCGCGGCCGGCGTGATCGCGGGTTGCGCCATCGCCGACGTCGTGAGCGAGCGCTCCTTCCAGCACGAGCGGGCGGCCCGGGGTCCGAGGACGCGACTGTGGGGCGGCGGCGTCGAAGTGGCGATCGACCGGCCCGGCCGTCAGCGGCACGTCCTCGGGCACGCCTGATGTCCTCCGCGATCCGACCGTGGTACGCCGAACGGGTGCCTCTGGGACGCTCCGGCGTGAGCGTCAGCCGCGTCGGGCTCGGCACCGCGCCGCTGGGCGGCCTCTTCTCCGCTGTCGGCGGCCGGCAGGCCGCCGAGACGCTGGAGGCCGCGTGGGCGGCCGGGATCCGGTACTTCGACACCGCCCCGCACTACGGTGCCGGGCTCGCCGAGCAGCGGCTCGGCGCGTTCCTCACCGGGGCCGGGCACCCGCGCGCGGAGACCACGGTGTCCACCAAGGTCGGCCGCCTGCTCGTGCCGGGCGAACCGGCCCCGGGGGACGAGGCCTTCCACGGCGCACCCGGCCTCGTCAGGGTCCGCGACTACAGTGCCGAAGGCGTCTACCGCTCACTCGTCGAAAGCCTGGGGCGTTCCGGTCTCGACGCCTTCGACGTCGTCTTCATCCACGACCCGGACGACTGCTGGGAGCAGGCCGTCACCGGTGCCTACCCGGCGCTGGCCCGGTTGCGCGACGAAGGCGTCGTCCGGGCGATCGGCGCGGGCATGAACCAGACGGCGATGCTCACCCGCTTCGTCACCGAGACCGACCTCGACTGCGTGCTCGTGGCCGGCCGCTACTCACTGCTGGACCGCAGCGCGGCCGACGAACTGCTGCCCGCATGCGCCGAACGCGAGGTGGGCGTCCTGGTCGCTGGTGTCTTCAACAGCGGCATCCTCGCGAACCTCGCCCCGGACGCCATGTACGACTACGCGCCGGCTCCGGAAGCGGTCCTCCGTCACGCCCGCGCCCTCGGTGAGCGCTGCGCCGAATACGGTGTCCCGCTTGCTGCAGCTGCCCTGCGGTTCCCGCTGCGCCACCCGGCTGTCACCGGTGTCGTCGTCGGGGCGCGCAGCGCACAGGAGATCACCGTGAACGCCGCGCACGCCTCGACGACGATCCCCGAAGAGCTGTGGCCGGAGCTCGACGTCCTGGAAGCGGAGGAACGATGAGCAGGATCGACGCACACCACCACGTCTGGCGGCCGGCACCGGCACCGGCCCCGTCCCCCTCCCCCACCGACGGCCCAGGTCCACAGCGCCGTGTGCACGCGTGGCTCGACGAACCCGACATGACCCCGGTGCGTCGGGACTTCACCCTGGAAGACCTGGCGCCGCTTGCCCTGGCAGCGGGCATCGACCGTACGATCCTGGTCCAGGTACTGCCCGACACCGACGAGACCGAGGACTTCCTGGCCCTGGCCTCCACGGGTGAGACGGTCGCCGGTGTCGTGGGCTGGGTCGACCTCACGTCGGACTGCCTCCCGCGCACGCTGGACGCCCTACGGGCGGCGCCAGGCGGCGAACTCCTCGTGGCCACCAGGCACCTGGTGCAGGACGAGCGGGATCCCCGCTGGCTGAACCGGCCGGAGGTGCAGCGGGGTCTGCGCGTGGTCGCGCAGGCGAACCTCTCCTACGACCTGCTCGTCCTTCCGCATCAACTGCCCTCGGCCATCGCCGCCGTCCGGACGCTGCCGGAACTCACCTTCGTCCTCGACCATCTGGCAAAACCCCCCATCGCCGCCGGTGAACTGCAGCCCTGGACCTCGCTGATCCGCGAACTGGCGGCACTCCCCAACGTGTTCTGCAAGCTGTCCGGCCTGGTCACCGAGGCTGACCGGCACCGCTGGAGCGTGGCGAACTTGCGTCCCTACGCCGACGTGGTGCTCGACGTGTTCGGCCCCGAGCGGGTGATGTTCGGCTCGGACTGGCCGGTGTGCCTGCTGGCCGCCTCGTACGAGGAGGTCGTCGGCGCGGCGGAGGCACTGACGGACGGCCTCACCGAGGCCGAGCGATCCCACGTCTTCCGCGCGACGGCGGAACGCGCCTATCGCCTGCACGAGCGACACCGTCGAGGGCGGGCCGAGGACGGAGAGGCCGTGGAGGCCGTCAGGTGAAGGTACGCCTCGCCTACGGGCAGTCAGGGCTCGACATCGACGTCGATCCGCACAGGACCACCGTCGTCGAGCCCGTCCACCACGCGGCGGCCCGGAACCCGGCGGCCGTCCTGCGCGCGGCCCTGCGCGAGCCGGTCGCAGGGCCCCCGTTGTCCGAGAGGGTGCGCCCGGGGCAGACGGTGGCCATCTCGGCCTGCGACGGCACCCGGCCGCAGCCCAGGCGCCCGATGATCCAGGCCGTGCTGGACGAGCTGGACGGCGTCGTCCGCAGGGAGGACGTGGTGATCCTCGTGGCGACGGGCACCCACCGCGGCAACGACGCGTCCGAGCTCCGGACGATGTTCGGCGACGAGATCGCGGACACGGTGAGGATCGTCAACCACGACGCCCGCGACGCCGCTCAGCTGACGTGGATGGGCAGGTACGGCAACGGCGTGCCGGTGTGGCTCAACCGGGAGTGGGTGCAGGCGGACGTCCGGATCACCACCGGCTTCGTCGAACCCCACTTCTTCGCCGGTTTCTCCGGCGGCCCGAAGCTCGTCGCCCCCGGCCTGGCGGGCCTCGAGACCGTGCTCGTGCTGCACGACGCGGCCCGGATCGGCGATCCACGGGCCACTTGGGGCATCACCCACGGAAACCCGGTTCACGACGACGTGCGCGCCATCGCGGAGGCCACGGGCGTCACCTTCGCGTTCGACGTGGTGCTCAACCGCGACAAGGACGTCGTCGCGGCGTTCGGCGGCGATCTGCTGCCGATGCACGCCGCCGCGACGGCCGCGGCCGCACGCATGGCGATGCGCCCGGTACAGGCACCGTTCGACGTCGTCGTCACCACCAACTCCGGCTTCCCGCTGGACCAGAACCTGTACCAGGCGGTCAAGGGGATGTCGGCGGCCCACCAGGTGGTCCGCCCCGGAGGGACGATCGTGTGCGCGGCCGAGTGCCGTGACGGTTTCCCCGACCACGGCTCCTACCGGCGGGTCCTGGCCTCGGCCCCGTCCCCGCAGGCGCTCATGACCGAGATCTCCGCGCGCACCGAGACGGTTCCGGACCAGTGGCAGGTGCAGATCCAGGCCCGCATCCAGTCGGGCAGTCAGGTCATCATGCACACCTCCTTCCTCAGTGACGACGAGCTGGCCGCAGCCCACCTGCGGCAGACCCGGGACGTCTCCGCCACCGTCGCCGAAGCGCTCGCCGCCGCGGGGCCGGAGGCCCGCCTGTGCGTCCTGCCGGAAGGTCCGCAGACCATCCCGTACGTCGAAGGGAGCCGGTCGTGAACGACGTACTGGACCTGGGATACGCACGAGTCGACATCGGTCGCGAGGCACGGCAGGGACTGCCCGAGGTCGTGTACGGCCCCGGCAAGACCGTGGAGCAGATCGCCGGCATCGTCACCGGCCTCCTGGAGCACAACACCGGGCCCGTCCTGGTCACCCGCGTCGCCCCGGACACCGCGGCGGCCGTCCAGGAGCAGGTGCACGGCGGGTCGTACGACGAGGAGGCCCGGCTGCTGCTCTGGCGACCGGCCGCCGCCTCGGGCTTCTCCGTCGTGGTGGCCGCCGCCGGGACGTCCGACCGGCCGGTGGCCGCCGAAGCCACCGCTGTGGCCACGGCCGTCGGGCTGGACACGACGGCCGTGCACGACGTGGGCGTCGCGGGACTCGAACGCGTGCTGCAGGTCCGCGGTCCGCTGCGGTCCGCGGACGCGGTGATCGTCGTGGCGGGCATGGAGGGCGCCCTCGCCAGTGTCGTCGGCGGTCTGGTGGCCGGCCCCGTCGTGGCGGTGCCGGTCTCCACCGGCTACGGCGCCTCGCTGGACGGGGTGACCGCGCTGCTCGCCATGCACGCCTCCTGCGCCGCCGGCGTGACCGTGGTCAACATCGACTCCGGGTTCTCGGCGGCCATGGCCGTGCACCGCATCGCCCGGTCCCGCGGCACGGCGGATGCCGGAGGCGTCAGGTGATCTGCTGGATCAACCCGTTCACCGGACTGGCCGGGGACATGCTGCTGGGTGCCCTGATCGACGCGGGGGCACCGCTCGACCGGATCCGGTCCGCCGTCTCCGCCACCGGGCTGACCGGCTGGGACCTGACGGCCGAACGCGTCACCGACCACGGACTGGCAGCCACCCGCGCACGCGTGGAGGTCACCGATCCGTGCACCGAGCGGCGCGCCGCCGAGGTGATCGAGATGGCCTCCCGGGCCGCTCCCCGGCCCGTCGCGACCCTCGCCGTCGCCGCCCTCACAGCCATCGCCGAGGTGGAGGGGAGACTGCACGACGCCGACCCCGCCACCGTCCATCTGCACGAACTCGGCGGTCACGACGCCCTCGTGGACATCGTCGGCAGCGCCGCGGCCCTGCACGCCCTCGGCGTCACCGACGTCATCAGCTCGCCCCTGCCGCTCGGCCGCGGCGAGGTGAACTCGGCGCACGGCGTCCTGCCCTGCCCGGCGCCGGCCACCCTCGCCCTGCTGACCGGAGCGGCCGTCAGGGGCTGCGACCTTCCCGGGGAAACGGTGACACCCACGGGCGCCGCACTCCTGCGCGCCGTCCGCACCCGCTACGGCCCGCCGCCCCCCATGACACTGGGCGCCACCGGCTACGGAGCGGGGTCCCGCCGCCTGCCCGACCGGCCCAACCTCGTCTCCGTCACCCTCGGCGACCCCGTCCCGACCACGGCGAACGAGGAGGTCGTCGTCCTGGAGACCAACCTCGACGACGTCACCGGAGAACTCCTCGGGCACCTCATCACCCGCCTTCTGGACGCCGGTGCCCTTGACGCCTGGACGACCGCCGCAGTGATGAAGAAGGGCAGGCCCGCGCAGGTCCTGCACCTCCTCACCACCGCGCACCACGAAGGACGGCTGCGCGACATGATCCTGGCCGAGACCGGTGCCCTCGGCATCCGGCGGATCAGCGCGACCCGCACCGCGCTGCCGCGCGCCTTCGAGACCGTCGACGTCGACGGACACGCCATCCGGGTCAAACACGGTCCGTACGCGGCCAAACCCGAGCACGACGACGTGGTGGCCGCGGCCACGGCGCTGGGTCTGCCCCTGCGCGCCGTCGCCGCGCGCGCACTGCGCCTGAGCCGAGGAGGGGCGACAGTGACGAGCCAGGAGGAAGACCGTGCACAGTGACGACACCCTTGAGCGCCGGCTGCTGAACCGCGTGCGCGCGCTCGGCGGTTCCCTCGCCGTCGCCTACTCGGGCGGCGCCGACTCCGCCCTGGTCCTCGCCGCGGCCGCACGGGCGCTCGGTCCCGAGCGCGTCCTGGCCGTCACCGCCGTCTCGGAGAGCCTGGCCGACGGTGAGCTGTCCCGCGCGCGGCGACTCGCCGACGACCTCGGGATCATCCATCTCACGCCGCGCACCCACGAGTTGACCCGGCCCGGATACCGGGCCAACGGGCCCGACCGCTGCTACTTCTGCAAGTCCGAGGTGCTGGACACCATCACCGCGCTCGCACACGAGCACGGCGTCGACGCCGTGGCCACCGGCACCAACGCCGACGACGCATCCGATCCCCACCGTCCGGGCATCCGCGCCGGGCGGGAACGCGGCATCCGGACACCGCTCCTCGACGCAGGCCTGACGAAGGCGGACGTACGCCGCCTCAGCAAACACTGGTCACTGCCCACCTGGGACAAACCCGCGACCCCCTGCCTCGCCAGCCGCGTCCGCTACGGCGTCGAGGTCACCTCCCACCGTCTGGCCCGCATCGATCGTGCGGAGAGGGCCGTTCGGGCGCTGACGACCGAGGCCGGGGTGGACGTGCGGGACCTCCGCGTCCGCGACCTCGGGGACCGCACCCGCATCGAGGCGGACCCGCCCCTCGTCGCCCGCATCGCGGCATTGCCGGGGCTCGCCCGAGCGCTCACAGAAGCGGGCTTCGCCGACCTGCCCTACCAGGTCGAACCGTTTCGCTCGGGCCGGCTCAACTCCGAGGTCTGACCCCAGGCCCCGTGGCCGCACCCTTCAGGAGGCGTGTCGTACGCGGGCCACCCGCTCGCCTCGCCCTCGACCCACCGCGTGCATCCCTGGGTGGGCCCGACCGCCACTCGGCCTCCTCTCGAACGGCAGCGACCTGGCCTGCTCTGGGAGCTCCGACAGCACGGACTGGTGCACCGACGCCTGCGGTCCTCACGACAGCCACTAGCCGGTGCGAGCCGGCCCTTGGGACGGCCCGCACCGGCGCGGTGTCGGCTCGCGGACTAGCCGGCCGGCCAGTGCGGCCAGGTCGGGGCGTAGCCGCACCACTGCTCCGGGCAGCCGACGCGGTAGGCCCGGGTGACCGTCTCCGTCAGCGATGTGCCGGAGCGGTCCGCGGCGGTCACCTGCAGTGAGACCCAGCCGGTGCCCGTCGCGGGCACGGTCACCCGCCGGACGCCGTCCCGGCCCCGGACCTCCGCCGCGTGCCAGGTGGCTCCGTCGTCCGTGGAGTACCGCACCGCCACCCGCTCGACGCCGGCGCCGCCGCTCGCCCCGGCCTGCCGGCCGATGCCCAAACCGAAGGTGAACTCCCGGTTCTCCGCGACCGAGTTGTCGCCGTCGAGCCCCGCCATGTCGTAGCGCGTGTCGAGCAGCGGCAGCGGGCGCTCGTCACCGGTGTGTTCCGAGCGGAACCGCCAGGTGTCCGTGACGTGCGTGCCCAGCTTCCACTCCGGGCTGTCGTGGTGCGCGGACGAGGTCATCTCGTACCACTGGCCGCGTGCGGGCACGTCGAAGACGCCCTGCCCCGGCTCGTCGTTACGGGCGATCACCTTGCCCGAGCGGTCGCGCAGCACCGTCTCGCCGGACTCCAGGTTCCGCAGGGGCTCCGACCGGTGGCCCGCCGCGTCCGAGAACATGGGCAGCGCGAGACGCAGCTTGTCCCCCGCGCGGGTGGCCTGTGGCCGGCCGTCGGATCCGTTCACCGACAGCGACGGGTTGAACGGCGCGGTGAGCCAGTTGTCCGCGACGGTGCGTCCCCGGCGGAGGACCGTCGGGTTGGTGTACTGCACACCCAGCGGTCCGTCGTCCAGCGCGTACTCGAACGTGGCCGTCGTCCACGGCACTTCGGGCGTGTAGTACGCCGTCATCCGCTGCGGCGCGCGGAACAGCGTCGACTGCTGGGCGAGATTGAGCCCGCGGTAGGTCACCCAGCCGTAGATCCCCTTGGGGTCGTTGGGGAACCCGGTGGTGCGGAAGCTGTGGTCCACGCGGGCCAGGTCCCGGCGCCGGTCCTGCCAGTTCGCACCCGCCGGCACCCCGTCGTCGTGGGCGTGGAACGTGAAGTAGGTGGCTTCGCCGTTGCGCTCCCCCTTGATCCGCAGGGTCACCTCGCCCTTGGCGAGCCGCTCGCGCAGCAGGGCCGCACCGTGGTCGTCGGTGCCCAGCACGGGGTCGTCCGCGCCGATCGACGCCGACCCGGCCAGCAGGATCGCCGCCGGCCGCTGCGCCTTGACCGCCTGGTAGCGCCGGTCCAGCTCCTCCCAGGGCAGGCTCCAGTCCGACTCCAGGAGCACGATCCGGTCCTCGATCTCAAGGCCCGTCAGGTCCCCGCCGTCGCCGGCGTCGGTGACCCGCTTCTCCAGGTCCCACTCCAGCCGCTGCGTCATCAGCCACACCGGCACGTCCACCGGGCTGCCGGAGCTGCCGGCGGTCGTCGCGAGGACGGACGGCTGCTCCCACGAGGCGGCGGAGAAGTACGTCAGTCCGGGTATCTTCGCGCTGCCCACGGCATAGGACCGGTACGCGCCGGAGTAGAGCGGCGCTGTCAGACCCTCCGGGACGCCCGCTCCGGCCGACGAGACCAGCCCGGTCGCCGACCCCCACTCGTTGATCCGCATCTTCGGGTCGTCGATGCCCATGGTGACCGGCTTCGCGCCGGACAGGTCGGTCCTCAGCGTCCGGTCGCCGGTGAGGGTCAGCCGCCGGGCGACGGCGACGGACGTCTCGGGCACGCTCGACCTGCCGTACCGGACGTACTCCCACACGCCGCCGAACACCCGGTAGTCGCCGACCGGCAGCCGGAGCTCCTCGGCCCCCTCGGTGAGGCTGACCAGCCGGGCCTCGCCGCTCCGCTCGTTCTGCACCACCAGGTTGGTGTACGCCATCTCGACCCCGGGCCGCAGCGCAGCGGCTTCGAGGGTGAGCGTGGCGGCCGGGCCCTCCGCGTCGACGCCGACGGGGGTGCGCGCCGTGCTGCCGTCGCTGCCACGTGCGGTGATCCAGGCGCTGTGGGCGCCGGCGGACGCACGGGCGGTGTCGATCCGCACGGTCGCCTCGGCGGTGCCGCCCGCCGGGACGGTCAGCCGGCGTGTGCCGAGCGAGACCGGTGCGTTGCCGGTCAGGGAGAGGTCCAGCCGGATGTCCTTGCCGCCGCTGTTGCGGTACGTCACCGTGCGGGTCGGGTTGCCGGTGTACGGCCAGGTCAGCTCGGCGGAGACCGCGGAAGGAGAGGCGGTGACCGCCGACGAGAGCGCGCCGGGCACGTCCACGCTGCCCGCGCCCTGCTCGTACACGCCGGCGCCGTCGACCGGGTCGGCGGCGCCGACGAGCGCCGCCTTGAGCCGCTGCGCGTCCCAGTCCGCGTGCCGCTGCTTGAGGATGGCGGCCGCCCCGGAGACGTGCGGGGTCGCCATGGAGGTGCCGCTGATCGTCGCGTAGAACTCGCTGTTCGCGGCGGCGTCCAGCGTGCCCGCGGCACGGGCGGCGGTGATCGCGCTGCCTGGCGCGGTGATCTCGGGCTTGACGCCTCCGTCGGTCACCGCCGGTCCCTGGGAGGAGAACGACGACATCGCACCCTCCTTGGTGATCGACCCGACGGTCAGGGCGCTCGGCGCGGCGGCCGGGGTGCCGATGGTGCCCGGCTTGCCCTCGTTGCCGGCCGCGACGACGAACAGCGGTCCGCCGTCCCCGGACAGGGTCTCGACGGCCTGGGAGATCGGGTCGCCGCCGTCGCTCGGCAGGTTGGAGCCGAGGCTCATCGAGACGATGTCCGCGTCCTGGGCGGCCGCCCATTCCATGCCTTCGAGGATTCCGCTGAAACTGCCGGACCCGCTGCCGTCGAGCACCTTGCCGATCAACAGGTCGGCCCCCGGCGCGACGCCCTTGTAGCGGCCCTGGGAGGCGGCGCCGCTTCCGGCGACGGTGGAGGCGACGTGCGTGCCGTGGCCGTTGAGGTCGGTGACGTCCTCGTCCCAGGTGAAGTTCTTCTCCGCGACGACCTTGTTCTTGAGGTCGGGGTGGGCGGGGTCGTACCCGGTGTCCAGCACGGCGACGCGCACGCCCTTGCCGTCAAGCCCCTTGCGCCATGCCTGGGGCGCGCCGGTCATGGCGACGGACCGGTCGAGGCTCGCCTCGACCTCGGCGTCCAGCCAGAGTTTCCCGGACGCGGCGGCGCGGGACGTCCCGCCGGCGGCGAGGAAGCCCCGCCAGGCCGTGGCCGCCTCGGACTTGGCGACGGTTCGGGCCGCCAGCCCCAGCTCGGGGAAGGTGTCCCGCTGCGTGGACCCGCGCAGCGCGGGGCCCGCCTGGGTTGTCGTGATCAGCGGAATGGACGCCCGGGTGGCGTCGTCGAGCCCTTGCGCGGCGAGTGCGGTGACGTCGAAGAGCTGCCGGTCCACCCGCCCTTCGGCCAGCGGCTGCGTGGCGTCGACGGGAATCACGTACTCGTGGTCGTTGATCCTCGCCCGGGTGAACGCGATGTGACCCCGGCCCTTGCCCGGGGTCACCCCGCTGACCTGGAGCCCGCTCCCGCTGCCGGTGAAGCCGACCCGGTCGCCGCTGATCAATGTGACGGTGTGCTGCGCGGGCGGCGCCGGCGGTACGGCCGCCCGGCCGGTCCCGGCGGCCGGCTCCGGACCGGCTGCCGCCGGCATCCCGGTGGCGAGCAGCGCCACCACGGTGGCCGCGACCACGGCCGCGGTCCTCGATCTGGATCGCATAACCTTGTACCAACTCCCCTGAGATCGCCCGATGAACGAGCGTCACCGGCGTGTGCCCGGCAACAGTCGGGCCGGGAGTTGACGCCGTGCCAGGTGTAAGGGCTGGCGCATAGACGCCATGTCACCTGTTCGCCAGTCGGCCACCCTGCGATCGGCGACGCGACCGGCGAGGGGCAGGTGCTCTGGAGTTGCCGCGTTCGGCCACCGGTCCCGAGCGCGCCGGGCGTACTTCCGTGGCCAACTGCCGGCCGGCAACGACGAGCTCGCACGACCGGGTCTTCAACTGGCGCACGGCAACTACGTCATCCGGGACCGGGAGGCGAGGTGGTCCGGCAGCCGCGCGATGGCGGCCGGGAAGGAGCCGGATGCGCCGCCGCCCGCGGCGGCACGGCCCGGTCGCCCGCGCTTCCCGCCCACTTCCGCGCGGTCCGGATGTAGGGGTACGGCTGCCGCAACCGGATGGATCATTCCTTCGTCCGCAATGACGAGACCGGTCCCCCACCGAGAGGCAACCATGGCCCAGCCCGCGGATCCCCTCGTCGAGTACTGCTTCATCATCACCTTCAGCCATCGCGATCAGGATCTGATGACCTTCTCCGGTACGTACACACCGGCGCCGGGGATGACCAGGCACGATGTCTACAACACGATCCGAGCCGATCATGTCCGGCAGCTGCCTTCGCTGATCCAGGGCTACTGCCAGGTGAGCTTCTTCTCGCTGGAACGCAATCAGCTGCCTTGACGGGCTGTTCCGCCGGACGGGAACGCGCGCCTCCTGGAGCTGGTGCGCGGGGCACTCCCGGCCCCGGGGAGCTGGTGGCGGGCCACCGGGCCGGCGCGCCCGGTACTCCGCTCGCCGGGGGCGGGCGCGCATCGCCCGCGGCATGCGGTCCGAGGCTCGATGTCTCCTCGGGGGCACGGCAGGATCGCCCTCAGGCGTTGTAGCCGCCGTGGGCGTCCAGCACGGCCCCCGTGACGTACGACGCGGCGGGGCTCGCCAGGAAGGCGATCGCCGCGGCGATCTCCTCGGGGCGCCCCATGCGCTGGAGGGAAAGGGAGCTGACCAGGGCCTTGAGGGTCTCGGGGTCCGGCGGTTCCATGCCGCTCTCCATCAGTCCGGCCTCCACGACGTTGGCCGTGATGCCCCGGTGCCCGAGGTCCCGCGCGACGCCCATGGTGTACCTCTCGATCCCCGACTTGGTGGCCGCGTAGTCGGCCAGGCCGGGAAGGCCGACGCGGGAACCGAGTCCGGAGCTCACGGTGATGATGCGGCCGTCCGCACGCAGCACCCGGGAGGCGGCCCGGATGACGGCTATCACGCCGAGGTAGTTGGTGGCGTGCATGCGGTCGAGTGCGGCGGTGTCGGCGTCAGGATCGTCCACCGTGCGGCCTTGTTCCACCGATATCGCCGCGTTGTTGACGAGGATGTCCAGACCGCCGAAGGCGGTGACCACTTCGTCGATCAGCGCCGGCGCCCGGCTCGTGTCCCCCTGGTCGGTCCGGATGGCGACGGCCTTCACACCCTTGCCACGCACCTCCTCGACGACGGCCTGCGCCCGCTCTGCGGAGCTGACGTAGGTGAACGCGACATCGGCACCCTGCTCGGCCAGGAGCCGTACGGTGGCGGCTCCCAGTCCGCGGGACCCACCGGTGACCAGGGCTACCTTGCCCGTGAGCGGCTGGCTCATAGTTCCCACCTCGTTGGATCGGTCTCTTTCACTGCCTGTCGCAACAATGACGGTTACGACAACGATCGCAACTATACTCGTTACGACTGCAGAGTCGTAACAAAAAATGTTTCCACTGGGAGGAGGGTCACGTGAGCGCCAACAGCAGGTTGACGATCGCTGCTCACGCGCTGGCCTGGATCGGCCTCTACCAGCGCCAGGGTCATGAGGTCGCCACCTCCGAGCAGATCGCGACCAGCGCGAACACCAATCCGGTGGTAATCAGACGCCTGCTGGGCGAACTGCGCCGAGCCGGTCTGGTGGAGTCCCGGCGAGGCGTGGGCGCGGGCTGGACGCTGGCACGTGAGCTGGGGTCGATCACCTTGCTCGACGTGTACGAGGCCGTGGAACCCGGCCCGCTCTTCGCGCTGCACCGGACCACCCCGGACCAGGGATGTGTGGTCGGTCACGGCATCCAGCCGGCGATGCGAGGTGTCTACGAGGGCATCGAGGAGACCGTCCGACACGAACTGTCCCGCGTCTCGCTCGAGGACGTGCTCCGGGACGTCCTCGCGGCACCTCGCTGACGGCAGGCGCGGCAAAGGCGCGTACAGGCCCCCGGCAGCCACCGTCCCTCACATTCTCGGGGACCTCACCGGCGATTCACGCCGAGGCTTGCACCGACGCATTGGGCTTCTTGGGCGTGCGGGTCGCCGTATAGAGGGCCACACCCCATCCGATGAGCGATGAGCCGAGGAACACGTTGATGACAAGAATCAGCCACCGGTCCTTTGCTCCACGCGCAAACGCGATGTACGACGGCGCCATGTAGAGCACGGCAAAAGCAAGTACGAGCATGAACGTCAGCAGGTTTTCCACAGCGCCCCCCGAGTTGATCTTCAACGACCGCCACAAGACACACCCGTGTCCGGGGTCCGCTGAAGGCTTCACGGGCGACCGTCCACCCTTTCCGGCCGGCTCCCCATCATCGTCACTGCACGTATGCAGTCGAACACAGCCTTTCATCCATGGCCCCTTGGCGAAATGCGCGAAAATGAAGAAGCGGTTGTTTCGGTATGTGCCAGGGAGCGACCCATGAACGCCTCGGACGAACTCCTGCAGAGGGCTGACCCGGCGGCTCTTGTGACGCTGGACGGTGCCATCCGCAGCCTCAACCCTGCGATGGCCACAGCGCTGGGCAAATCGGCGGAGCAGTGCCTGGGACGTCGCTTCGGTGATCTGTGGCCCGCTAGCCAGCGGATGTCGGCCGAGAGTGTCGTGGTCCACGCCGCCAGGACGAAGACGGTCGCGATGCAGGTGCTGGAGTTCCCCGGACGAGGCGGAGCACCCGTCGCCTCATTGATCGAGGCGCGGCAAGTGAAGGATCCGGCCGGTGACGGGCAGCTGGTCTGGGTGCACGCACTGGACACGCGGAACGACCTGGCCAGCCTACTGATCCCGTTCCGGCTGGCCACCACGGCCGCCGACCTCGGCCTGTGGATGTACTCACCCCAGGGACGCCTGTTCGAGTGGCTCGGGGGCGCACCCTCGCTGGTCGCGCTCTTCCCGGACCCCACAGTGTCGCTCTCCCATGTGATCTCGGCAGTGCACCCTGAGGACCGTGAGGCCTTGCGGCAGCTCCTGCGCTCCGCCTCCGCCCAGTCCTCCTGGTTGAGTGTGCGGTACCTCACCGAGCACGGGGGCTGGCACCAACTGGCCGCTCAGAGCCGTCGGATCCAGCTGGGGTACGGCGGCCCCGAGCGCATCTTCGGGGTGGTCCGCGACGACACCAAGCAGGCGAAGCGCAGGAAGAAGGCGCAGGCCGCACTGGCTGCCGAGCGACAGCGCGCCAAGGACGTCGCCGACTTCTCCTCGGCCTTGATCGGCGCCGCCACGGAGCAGGAACTGCAGCAGGTCGTCCTGACCCGGCTCGCCGCGACCTTCCGGGGTACCGGTGCCCTGCTCGCACTCGCCGACGAAGGCCGCCTGCTCGTCTCCACCGATGCCCGGGTGGCCATGTGGGAGGTCGAGGCCCTGCACGGCCTGTCGCTGGACCAACCGAGCCCGCTGCCCGAGGCGATCCGCAGCGGCCGGCCGCAATTCATTCCCGACCGGGAGGATTACATCCGCCGCTGGCCGCACGGGTCCGGATTTCCGTGGCTCGTCCGGCTCGGCTTCGACTACGCCGCCTCCATCACCCCCCTCAGCGAGACCGGCAATCAGCCGCTCGGGGCGTGGATGGTGTTCTACGACAGCGGGTACCGGCCCTCCGTGGATGAGCGGACCCTCATGGGTACGCTGGCCGACCTGGCAGGCCAGGCGCTGAGGCGCATCAGGTTGCAGCAGGCACGAGTCGAGCTGGCCACCGCGCTGCAGCAGACCATGCTCCCGACGCTGCCCGAGCACCTCGCGGGCCTGGAGGTCGCCGCCCGCTACCGGCCCAGCCGACACGGGCTGGACGTCGGCGGCGACTGGTACGACGCCTTCGTCATGCCCGACGGCACCGTCGCAATGGAGATCGGCGACGCCCAAGGGCACGACGTGGACGCCGCCGCCCTCATGGGACAGGTCCGTTCGTCCATGCGCGCCATCGCCGCCCACGAACCGCATCCGGCGACCGTGCTGACGCGCACCAACGAGCTGCTCGTCACCATGCGAGCGGCACGATTCGCCAGCTGCACCATGCTGCACCTCGACCCGCGCGACGGACGGGTCACCGGCGCCAGCGCCGGCCACGTGCCGCTGCTGTGCGCGCACAAGGACGGCAGCCACAGCACCCACGAGCTGCCGGGCGGACCGGTCCTCGGAGTCGTGCCCGACGCCGAGTACCGCGAGGAGACCTTCACCCTGGACAAGGACAGCGCGCTGATCATGGTCACCGACGGCGTGGTCGAAGGACCGGGCCTCACGTTGGAAGCCGGACTGGAGCGGGCCGGAACACTGGCCGGCGCAGCCCTCCACGACGGACTGAACACCGAGGAGACCGCCGACCGCATCCTCGACGCCGCAGTCGCAGTGGACCACGCCGACGACGTGGCCGTACTGGTCATCCAACGCACATGACGGCGCCCGCGTCCTCACGCACCCGCATCGTGCGGGCGATGGGCCGCGACTCCGAGAAGGTCCGTGACCGGGCATCAGCCGGCAGTCGCACTGCTCTTGCACGCCCGCGTGTCGAAGTCGGCGAGGAGACCGCGGGCACACTCGCCGCAGTGGCCTTCCGAATCACGGGTGCGACCGGGTTCCATCACGGCGGCAATGGCACCGCCTTTCCGATCATCACCTTCGGTCCGGTCACGCTGACCTCGGCTGACGGACGGGTCTCTGCTTTCACGGTCGACATCGAGCAGCAGGACCCATGGCCGCGTGAGAACCGTCAGCGATCCTCGCGGTGGGTACGTGCCGCGATCCGAAGCAGTTCCTCGACCGCGCCGGTCAACGGGCGGCCCTTCGGCCACACGGCGCGCAGCCGGCGGCGCAGGTCGGCCCCCGTCACCGGGACCTCCACGAGGCGCCCCTCGGCCAGGTCGTCCCGGACACTGACCGCGCTGAGCACCGCCGGGCCGGCGCCTTCGGCGACGGCCTTCCGTACCGCGACGTTGGCGTCCAGCACCATCAGAGGTCTGGCCGGCTCCGCTCCCGCGCCGGCGAGCACACGCTCGATGGTCTCCCGCGTGCCGGAACCCGGTTCGCGGACGATCAGGCGGGTTCGGGCCAGCTCGGTCAGGTCCACCGGCTCTCGCCGTCGTGCCCAGGCATGCTGCGGCGCGACCACGACGACCAGCCGGTCGGTACCCACCTGTCGTGAGCTGAGGCCGGACGGGACAGTGGGCGCCTCGACGAACCCCAGACTGATCCGGCCGTTCGCCGCGAGCGTGGCGACCTGTTCGGAATTGGTCACTTTGAGGCTGACGTACACATCGGGCGATCCCCGCTGCAGCGTGCCGATCCACCGCGGCACGAAGTGTTCGGCCAGCGTCATGCTGGCCGCCAGGTGCAGGTCGCGGGCGTGGTCACCGCGCAGCGCCGCGACGCCCACCATCAGAGAGTCCACTTCGGCCAGCACCCGCCCCGCCCATTGGCACACCGCCTTGCCCTCGACGGTCAGTGCGGAGCCGCGGGTGTCGCGCTTCACCAGCGTCAGCCCCAGGCGCCGCTCGAGCTGCGTCAGGCGCTTGCTCGCGGCGGGCTGGCTGATCCCCATCCGCTCGGCGGCCTGCCCCAGGCTGCCGAACTCGGCCACCCATGTCAGCAACAGGAGACTGCTGAGATCGGGGGGCGACCTGCTCATAACCACAGTGTATGACGGCATTCCCGATGTGGCGGTACCAGGTCGCCGCCTGCTCGGCAAGGATGAAACAGTCCGGAAAAACGCCCGGCACCCTTTCCTCGAAGAAAAACCGAGAGAATGAAGGACCGACCATGTCGCACCATCTCGACACTCCCCTGGCGGCCCAGAACGGCCAGCTGTTCATCGACGACCTGTACGTCTTTCCCGGTGAGCGCAGCACGGTGTTTGTCATGGACGTCAACTCCGACATCACCGGCGTCTACGCCGAGCCCGGGTTCCACCCGGAAGCACGCTACGAATTCAAGGTTCACTTCGACGGCGCCGAATTCGAGACCTTGACCTATCGGGTCTCCTTCGACGAACCCGGCCCCGACGGCAGGCAAACCCTGCGCCTGCACGTCCTGACCGGGAACGAGGCGCGGGAGGACTCCGCTGACGGCGACCTGGTGCTGGAAGGCCGCACCGGTGAGACGGCCGACGCGGGCGGCACCCGCGTCTGGGCCGGGCGCATCTCCGACTCCTTCTACATCGACCTGTCCCTGCTGGCCGTCGTCAACGGGGCGGTGGCCAAGGGGACGGCGGTGGACCTCTCGGACTGGCGCCCGCAGGAGGCGCAGAACAGCTTCGCCGGCACCACCGTGGAATCGATCGTGCTGGAGGTTCCGCACGAGCACGCGCAGCTGCGCCCCGGGGCCCGCACGGGCGTCTGGTGCGCGACCAAGCTGGCCACCGACGCCGGCGGATGGCGGCAGATCAACCGCGGCGGGCACCCGATGATGTGGCCGATCTTCTGGCCCGGCGACACCGACTTCAGCAACCCCGCCAACACCCGGCACCCCTCGCAGGACCGTGCCGCCGTCGGCGAATTCGTCGCCGGCCAGGTCGCGGCTGTCGTCGCGGCCACCGGGACGTGCGCCGACCCAGAGGGCTACGGCCGGACCGTGGCCGGGCAGCTGTTCCCCGACGTGCTGCCCTACGTCGTGGGAACGCCCGCCACGTACGGCTTCGCCGCCCGCAACGGCCGCACCCTGGCCGACAACGCGCCTGAGGCGATGCTCTCACTCGTGACCAACACGGCCGTGCCGGCCGGACTCAAGCCGTCCGTCGCCCAGCACCTGCGGAACGACCGCTTCCCGTACGTCGTGCCCGTATGACCACCCCGGTCACCCGTCCCCTCCGCGTCGAGATCGTCGCGGAGGGCTGCGGCGGCCGGATTTCCGGCGCGGCCAGAGGTCGGCCTTGCACGGATGCGTCCCCGGCTGACGCGCCCTGCCGCAGCCGATGATGCGTGTCGGCCTCGCTTCGCCTGCGCGACCACCCGTCGAGCCCGCAAATTTCGTTGAGCCCGCACCCTGCAATCGTGTTGGCTAGCGGCACCGAACTGTCAGTACCGCAGGTGTCCGCTTGCCTGTAGCAGGGAGTTGAACGTGCAGGACATGGTTGTCGACCCCGTTGCCCACAATCGGGCAGCCTGGGACAGGTATGTCCAAGAGGGCAACGAGTGGTCGAGGCCGGTGAGTACCGAGGACGTCGAGCGCGCCCGCATCGGCGACTGGTCGATTGTCCTCATCGGGCGTGAACCGGTCGACCGCTCCTGGCTGCCGACGGACCTGACCGGCAAGGACGTGTTGTGCCTGGCCTCCGGCGGTGGCCAGCAGGGTCCGATCCTCGCCGCCGCAGGGGCGCGCGTCACCGTATTCGACAACTCACCCCGCCAGCTCGGCCAGGACCAGATGGTGGCGGCGCGCGACGGACTCGAGCTGCGCACCGTCCTAGGCGACATGCGCGACCTCAGCGCCTTCGGCGACGCAACATTCGACGTCGTGTTCCATCCGGTCTCCAACCTCTTCGTACCAGACTTGGCACCGGTGTGGCGTGAGTGCTTCCGCGTCCTGCGACCGGGCGGAACTCTCCTCGTGGGCTTCCTCAACCCTGATGTGTACTTGTTCGACCACGAGGCGCTCGACGAGCGCGGCGAGCTGATCGTCGTGCACAAGTTGCCCTACAGCGATGTCACGCAGTACTCCGCCGAGGAACGCGCCACGAAGTTCGGCGCCGATGCCGCTCTTGAATACAGCCACACCCTCACCGACCAGATCGGCGGGCAACTCGCCGCGGGGTTCGTCCTCACCGGCTTCAAGGAAGCGCCGCACCAATCCAACGCATCCGCTCCATACATGTCGCACTATTTTGCGACGCTGGCGGTCAAGCCGGGCTGACCCAGCCGTGGGGCCGGCCGAGACGGCCGTGCCTGTGAAGGGCCGGGCGGAGCGCTGTGCGGGCCCGGCCCCCATTCACCTCGCTGAGCCCGTAACGAGTGGGAGAGCGGCATCCTGGTCGCGGCCCTGGCTGTGGCCGTCGCGCTGCTGATGATGCTGCAGTCTGCCGTGCCCAGTCGGCCCCGGTCATCCTGGTGCTCACCCTGATCCGACGGGTCCGTCCTCGACAGCGCGCCGGCGGGTTCCCGCTTCACCGGACACCTCACGGGCCTGGTGGACGGCAAGACCGCCACGCGCACCCTGGTCGCCGTCAGCACCCGCGAGGAGCACCACCATCTGCGGCTGCACTTCCAGGGCCGGGACGGCGAACCGCTGGCCGACGTGGTGCGGGTCCAGCGCCATGGTGACGGGTCCCGCTTCGAAGGGGTGACCAACACACGCGGTGACATCGACCTGGTCGTGCCGAACGGCGCCTACACGGCCTGGTTGTGGGGTGACGTCCGAGGCACCCACGGGGCCTCCTCGCTCGGGCAGGCGCTCCTGCTCAAGACCGGCATCCAGGTCCGCGACGCCGACACGTCGGCGACCGTCGACGGCAGGGAACTGCGACTGACCGAGGTCGTCACACCGCAGGTGACCACGGCCGGCGTCGTCCGCGCCGATTTCCTCAGGTCGTTCACCGACGGCGCTCCCGCCATCGGCGAGACCTCGACCCTCGCTCCCCAGCACGACAGCATGTGGGCGCTGCCCACGAGCAAGCCCGCCGACGGCGATCTGCTGTACACCGTCCGGGCCCGGATGGAGCAGCCTTTGCTCAGCCTCTCCTCGGGCTCCCAGAACTTCGACGACCTAACCTTGGAGCCCGGTTCGGCCCGGCCGGCCGACCGGACGCACACCCTCCCGGCCGTTTTCGCCGGTGACGGCCGGGAGCAGGACTACGCCGCGGCCGGAGCCCGGGGCAAGGTGGCGGTGGTCCGCTACGTACCCCCGCCGGACGACGACGATGACGGCGATTCCCGGACCGCCTCCCACGACCAGATCGCCGCCGCCGAGAAGGCCGGCGTGGCGGTCCTCGTCATCGTCAACGGCGACAGCGGACGCTACTGGCCGAGCGGCAGCCGTAGCAAGATCGTCGTCGCGGGCATCTCGCGAACCGAGGGCGAGGTCCTGATCGACCGCATCCACAGCGGTTCCGGCTCGGTGCCCATGCACATCGTCGGCCGCTCCACGACCGCGTACCTCTACGACCTGGTGCGCACCTGGCGCGGCGGCATCCCGAAGACCCTGCGCTATGCGCCGGGCACGAGGGAACTCGCCCGGGTCGAGGTCGATTTCCGCACGACGAACAAGGGGTACGAGAACCGGTTCGACATCCAGCCGTACCAGCTCTTCCTGCTGGACTCGACCCGGCTGTCGACCTCCGGGGCGCGACGCACCGACTGGGTGACCGCCGCCCCCGACGCCATCTGGAGGGAGGAGGCCCATCAGAGCGGCAACCAGTACTCCGACCAGTACTCCGGCCAGGTCGCCTATCCGGCAGGACGTGCCACGAGCGTCCAGTGGTTCGGTCCGGTCGAACGACCCCGGGTCGTCGAGTACCTGGACACCCCGCGGCGCACGGGCGACTCCGTCCTCGGGCAGATTCCCGGCTTCGGCGACGGCGGCCGCGATCACGCCGGCACCAATGGGCCCGGTACCACGACGCAGTCCGTCGAACTCCGCCGGAGCACCAAGCTGCTCGGCAGCACCGAAGGCTCGTACTTCGACTTCCCGGTTCCGAGCACCCCGAGCCGCTACCGGCTGGTGACCACCACGAAGCGCACCGGAGGGTACCCGTACTCCACCTCCACCCGCACCGAGTGGGGCTTCATGTCCGGGGCACCGCGGAACGGCAAGGCGCCGCTGCTCCCCCTGGTGCAGCTGGACTACACCATCCCGACCTCTACCGGCGGATCGGCCCGGCGCGACGCCGAGCTCGTCGTGGAGCCGTCGCACATCCGCGGCGCCTCCACGGCCCGGGTGCGCACCGACAAGGTGGAGGTGTCCTACGACGACGGCAGGACCTGGCACCGCGTCACGCCGCGGGTCCTGCGCGACGGCGCCGTGCGCGTGAGATTGGACGCCCCGCGGAAGGCCGCGTTCGTATCGCTGCGGGTCCACGCCTCGGACGCGCGGGGCAACACCGTGGCGCAGACGGTGATCCGGGCCACCGGCCTGCGCTGACCTACCGTCGGCGACCGGGCCGGGTGGGAACCACTCGGCCCGGTCGGCCTCGGGGCCCTCGGAGCCCTCGGCGAGGTGGCATCGCGAGCCGCACCTGGCACGGGAAAAGGGCTTCGGGGCGATCCGTCCCGTGCCATGATCCAGGCTTGTGTGGGGTGACGAAAGTCTGGCCGAACTCGAGGATTCCCTGAAGCGCCTGGCGATGCCTGGCCGCGTTCCGGCCCGGGTCCGCGTTGCCATCCGTCGCAGGCGTCACCTTCGCATCTTGTTGACCTGCATCCTCTTTTGCGCAGCGACGGGTGCGGTCTTCGTGACCGTCGACTACATGACCGCTGACGGCGTTTCCATGGCACAGACCCCCTGGGCAGTGGTCGCGCTGGTCTTCGGTGCCGTCGCGATTCCGGTGATGACCCTTGGCAGTTCCCTCGGCGGACGCGAGGCACCGCAGACCCGCTTGTCCTTCCGGCAGGTAGGCGTGGTCTTCGGCGCACGGCGGTACGCACTGGTCATGGAGATCGCCGAGGCCATCACGGCCTGCGCGGAGGCGCACAGGGCGGGCGGCGAAAGGCTGGCACCGAAACTGCGCAAGGTCTCCCGCCGGATCGGAGCGGTCAGTCGTGGCATATCCGCCGCTCACAGGCAACGGCGCTCCGTCTCCTTGCTCTCGCACCGCCGCAGGACGCTCAAGGCGCACGAGCGCCGGGTGATCGCCGCGCTGCGCGCCTGCGAAGCCCGTCTCGACAGCGATCCGCGCCCGGCGCTGGAGGAGCTGGGAGGGCTCCTTCTGACCATCGCGGATCGCTACTGCCAAGCCCGGGTGGGCGCGCTTCTGGACGAGAGCCAGCTACAGGGCGCTGTGGCGGGGCCTGACCGGGAGTGGATCCGTACCGTCACGTGGGCCGTCCTCACGATCGGAGGCGTGATCGGCGTCTCCCGGCTGGGGTTGTCCGACGGCGCTGAGCCGATCGTCATGGCGTGCACCGCCATCGCGGTGGCGGCCGTGGTCTGGAACCGCTCCGTACGTCGCGCCTTCGACATCGTCGGCCTCGCCCTGGGCCCCTGAGAGCGAGCCCTGCGCGCCGTGGGGCGCACCCGGGCGAGCGGGCGTCCGCACCGGCGTTCCCCGTCGCTTCGGCCCTGCGCTTGGCGCGGCATCCCAGTGTATAGCAGTCTGCTATACACTGGGGGCATGGCGAAGCAGATCAACATCCGGCTCGATGACGCCGTTCATGCCCGTCTCGTCGCACGCGCCGAGGCCGAGGGCACCACGGTGACCGCTCTGATCACGCAGGCTGCCGAGCGCGACCCCCGCCTCGACGACGGGGCCGCCACGGCCGCTGCGTTCCTGGCCCGGCATGCCGCGGAGTTCGCCGAGGCGTTCCCGGAAGAGGAGCCGGACAGCGCCACCGGACGGGCCGCCTGAGGTGGAGCTGCAGGTCGACATTCGCTGGCTGCTGGAACGCCAGGCCGAGGTGCTGCCGAAGGAGCCGTCGGTCCACGACTTCTCCGGCCTGGTCGCGGCGGTCGCCCGGCACCGGGTCAACGCCCCGAAGCTGGATTACACCGTGGACGCGGCCTGGCGTGCGGCGGCCCTCTTCCACGAGATCGTTTCGGTGTGCCCGCTGCCCGCCCGCAACGCCATGTACGGGGCGCTCGTCGCGGTGGCCTACATGGCGGCGTGCGGCCAGGTGGTCGATGCACCGTACGGGGCGCTCAGCGACCTGGCGAAGCAGGTCCGTGCGGGGCACGCGGACGTCTACGCCTGCGCCGACCAGATCCGCCGCTGGCGGCTCTGACCCACCCGCCGCGTCACCCGCGACGAGGCGACCCGGCACCCCCCGGACAGGCGCGGGCCGGTCCCGAGGGCCGGCCCGCGTCCGCTTCCGCCGGATCTGCGGTTACTGCTTCTTCAGCGTGAAGTCGCTGGTGACCGTCGCCCCCTTCTGGATCTTCACCGTGGTGGCCACCGGCCGGTAACCGTCCTTGGCCACGATGACCTGCAGCGGGTTGTTGCGGGAGTCCAGCCACAAGGAGTAGGTGCCGTCGGCGGCCGTCCTGAGCGAGTAGTCCGCCGCCCAGCTGCCGATCTCCACGGTGGCACCGGCCAGCGGCTTGGTGGTGCCGTCGCTCTGGACGCCACGGGCGGTTCCGGTGATCTTGCCCCAGGTCTTCGGCGGGTCGACGTGCAGGGACACCGGAACCTTCCGCATCCCGTACGGGCTGTCGTTGTCCAGCGCCAGCTGCGCGCTGAAGTCACCCGGCTGCGCGACCTCGGGCACCGAGGCGTCCAGCGTGACGGTGACGGTCGTGCTCGCACCGGGCTGCAGGGTGAAGTGCTGGGTGCTCGTCCTCAGCCACGGGACGTCGCTCGTGCCGCCCTGGTCGTATCCGGGCAGGAGCTCCACGGTGCTGCTCGGGGTGTACGGCTCGCTGCCGCCGCCGATCTTGTACACGCCGAGGGCGGCGCCGCCGCGGTAGGTGGCCACGTTGGCGTTGGGCAGGGCGGTCCAGGCGCCGGCCTGCGGGTCGTAGGCGAAGCCCTGGTTGGTGAGGGCCTCGTGGCTGATGCCGCTGGAGATCACGAGCTGGTCATTCGCCGCGGTGGACGAGGAACTCCACAGCGGGATCGGCAGGTCGGGAAGCGACGTCCAGGTGTCGGCGGCCGGGTCGTAGACGTAGGCGTGCTTGCTCTCGCCGAGGCCGTCCGCGTCACCGCCGGCGCAGTAGAGCTTGCCGTTGACGCCGCCGCACGACTCCCAGGCGACCCGCTCCGGGTAGTCGGCGATCCGGGACCAGGTGTCGGTGTCGGGGTCGTAGGCGTACGCCTCGGCGGTGCCGCAGCGGTCGTCGCAGCCGCCGACCGTGTAGAGCTTGCCGTCGAGAGCCGCGTTGCCCTGCCCCGCGTAGGCCGCGGGCGTCGGTGCGCCGGTGCTCCAGCGGTCGGCCACGGGGTCGTAGATCTCCAGCTTGGGGTCGGTGGTGTTGTCCGGGAGCCAGCCCCCGACGGTGTAGAACTTGCCGTCGACGAACTGCCCCGAGGGCGCCTCCCGGCGGTCCGCCGCGCCGGCCACCTTGCTCCAGCCGCCGACGACGGGGTCCAGGACGTACATCGCGTTGGTGACGTCGAAGCCGGTGTAGCCGAAGGCGGAGTAGACCTTGCCCTCGTAGGTGCCGACCGCGTTGCCGAGGACGGTCTCCGGGAGGTCGGGGCCGGTCTGCCAGGCGCCGCCGGACGGCGCCGCGGCGTGCTTCGCCCCGGTCGGGGCCGAACCCTTCTTGCTCGCGTGCGGGGAGAAGTGCCCCTTGACGGTCTGGAGGGGTGCGCCGTTGCCGAGGGCCTGGGACTGGAAGCCGCCGGCCCGTTCGCCCACCGTCACGCTGACGGGCGCTCCTCCGGTGTTCTTGACCGTCATGTTCCGCGTGGCGGACTTGCCCCAGGCGAGGGTGGCGCCGACGGAGTCCGGGGTCACGGTCAGTTGCCCGGCCTTGAGCTTGTAGGAGGCCGTGACGGCGCTGTCGGCCGCGATGTCGACGGTCTTGGTCAGCTCCGTGTAGCGCGGCCTTGCCGCGGTGACCTCGTGCTTTCCGAGGCCTGGCGAGAACATGAGGTAGAGCCCGTCACCGAGCGCGGGGTCCTCGGGGGTGGCCGCGCTCGTCGCGGTCGCCCCCGGCTCGCCCTTGACGGTGACGCCGGCGCCGACCAGGCCCTTGCCGGTGTTGGCGTCGGTCACGGTCCCGGTGACCAGGCCGCCGGGGGTGGCCGTGTAACCGCGATCGCCGACGAAGACGTCGTCGACGCCCCACCACCAGGCGAACTCGGTGACGAAGTGGAAGCGCACACGGACGTCCCGCTTCCCGGCGAAGTCGTCGAGCGGGATCTCGACCTTGGCGTGGTCCGCGAAGCCCGCCGTCGCCGACCACAGGGACTTCCATGTGGCGCCGTCGTCGGAGCTGGCGTCGACCGAGACCGCGCTCCCGTCGGACACCCAGTACATGGCGTCGAAGGCCAGCTCGGGATCGGACGCGTCGGTCAGGTTGTAGGCGGGGCTGATCAGCTGAGTGTCGTAGGGCGAACCGATCGTGGGGTTGTCGGCGATGGCGAAGGCTCCGTCGCCGCCGGTCTGGTTGCCACGGCCGCCCGGGTCGTCGAAGGTCCAGCCGCCCGCACTGCCGTCGGCGTTGACGACGCGCCAGCCCTGCGGGGCGGAGTCGGTGGACGCGAAGTGCTCGGTGGCGCCGTCCAGGTGCACCGCGTAGCCGGGTGCGGTGGCCTGCCAGGGGTCGGCCCGCAGGGACAGGTCGAGGGACTGCGGCGCGTCGGTGACGGTGAGGGACCTGGTCGCCGTCGTGTAGCCGGGCAGGGACGCGTCGGCGTGGAGGGTGTAGTCGTGGCCCTCGGGAAGGCTGAGGGTGAAGGCGCCGGTGGCCGGGTCGGTCCACACCGGGCCGCCGGGGACGCCGTCCACGGTGATCCTGGCGTACAGCGGCCAGCCGTGACCGGAGCCGTCGGTGACCTTGCCGGAGACGGTCTGGCTGGGGACCGGCTTCAGCGCGAAGTCCCGGGTGACGGTGCCGCCTTCGGTGACGTCGACGTCCTCGGCGGTGCTGCCGGCGTAGCCGTAGGCGTCGACGGTGACGTCGTAGCCGCCCACCGGGAGGCCGAGACTGTAACCGCCGTCGGCCCCGGTGCGCGTGACGTTGTCGGTTCCCGCGCTGACGGTGGCACCGGCGAGGGGCTTGCCGGTGACCTGGTCGGTCACGGTGCCGGCCAGCGTCCCGTGCGGGCCGGTGCGGAAGGCCCGCAGGCCGTCGGGGGTGCCGAGGCCCGTCGGGCCGTCGTATCCGGCGGCGCCGGAGCACAGGTAGGCCGGGGAGCAGGTGCCGTTGCTGCCGGCGGTGACGTCGTGGAACCCCGCGTCCGCCGCGTAGGGGTAGGAGTTGGGGTACGTGCCCGCGACGGGGGTGCCCGCGTTGGCGTAGACGGCGGCGATGATCGGCGAACCGGCGCTGGTGCCGCCGAACTGCGCCCAGCCGCCGCCACCGTAGGTCTGGTAGACCGCGACCGGGGTGGCGGGGTCGGCCACCGCGGCGACGTCCGCGACGGCGCGGTTGGCACACCCGGTGTCCCGCTGGAAGGCGGGCTTGGGCACGTAGAGCGAACACCCGGACCCCGCGCCGTCCCAGACGGTCTCGGACCAGCCGCGGCTGCTCCCGCTGTCGGCGGTCAGGGAGGTACCGCCCACCGCGGTCACGTAGGACGACGCGGCCGGGTAGGAGACGCCGTAGCCGAAGTCGCCGGAGGAGGCGACCATCGCGACGCCGGGGTGGTTGTAGTGGGCGTCCAGCACCGTCGTCTGGTAGGGGTCCTCACCGCTGCCGAAGCGGTAGTCGGTGCCGTAGGAGTTGGACACGAACTTGGCGCCGAGCCCGACCGCCGTGTCGACGGCGGCGCCGAGGTCCTCGAAGCTCGGGGTGTCGGCCTCGACGAGCAGGATGTGGGCCTCGGGGGCGATCGCCGAGACCATGTCGAGGTCGAGGGAGATCTCCCCGGCCCAGTCCGGGTCGGGCTGCGGGTAGTCGGTGCCGCCGCGCTGGTCGACCTTCGTGAAGCAGCCGTTGTCGGCGGTGCAGGCGGGCAGGCCGTACTGCTCGCGGTAGACCGCCAGGTCGTCCTCGGCGGTCGGGTCGTCGAAGGCGTCGACGATGGCGATCGTCTGCCCCGCTCCGCCGCCCGCCGGGAGGTTGTAGGCCGAACGCAGGTCGGCCGGTCCGAACCCGCCCGGCGCCGCGGTGGTCCGCAGGCCCTTGGACGGCTTCACATCGGTGCGGCGCAGGGCGTAGCAGGTGGCCTCGCCCTTCTTTGCGGCGCCGCACGCCGCTTCGTAGGGCGCGTCACCGCCCGCGGCAGCGGACGCTGTGGCGGCCGCGGCGGAGGGCGCCGCAGCCTGGGACGGTGTCTGGATGCCCAGGACGGCCAGCGCGGCGGTGACGATCACCGCCGACCAGGTGGACATCCGCCGCCGGAGCGGTGGACCGGATATGTGTGCTACGTGCAACGTCCGACTCCCCAGTGATTCCATGAAACGCCGACATATGAAGGTTCGACAGCGAACTTCTGCGGTCGCCGGGAGTCCATTAGCGGAGAGATCACGTATCCATGTCAACGCCGAAAGGGCAGAAACGGGCCACCATTTCACGTTCTCCGGTGCACTCGACGCGAATGTGTCCGGATTCCGGAGAGCGGGTGGGGATCAATGACGCCATGCGTGACAGGTCGCATCATGAGGGTGGTTGACGCACGCATCGCCCGATTCCCGGTCTGCCACCCTTGTACCACCGCGGAGCCCGTGCACCCTGCTTGCGCCTGACTGGTCCCCATGGCGCGACGTACCGGGGTATTCGCCGACATCCCCGCCTTTCCCGGTTTCCGTGGGCGGCCCCGGCCCGGTCGCTTACCGGGCAAAGTCGCGTCAATTATTTACCCATTGACGTTTCACCCGCCCGCGGGCGACTCGGCCGTACGGCGGGGACGGGATTGCCCATTGCCCATTGCCTGCCGCCGACTTCCGGGACCGACATCCCGGTCGCTGCGCCGGATGCCGGCGCCGGGCAGGTCCGCCGGCGAACGACGAAGGGTGTGCCCACGACCGCGGGGTCGTGGGCACACCCTTCGCCATGGTGGGCTTGCCTACTTCTTGAACCCGTAGTTCATCAGCTTCGTCGCGTCCGAGGCACGGCTGGTCGCCGAGGAGGAGGCGAGAACGGTACCGATGACCGTCTTGCCGTTCCGGGTCGCGGCGAAGACCAGGCAGTACTTCGCAACCGCGCCGGAACCGGTCTTGACACCGATGGTCCCGGAGTAGCTCTTCAACAGCGTGTTGGTGTTGGTCCACGACATGTAGCGGTAGCCACCGCTCTTCGTGGTCACCTTCTGCTTGGTCGCCTTCGTCTTCACGACGGTGCGGAAGGTGGAGTACTTCATCGCGCTGCTGGCGAGCTTGGTCAGGTCGCGAGGGGTCGAGTAGTTCGCCCCGTTTCCGATGCCGTCGAACGAGTCGAAGTGGGTGTTCTTCAGACCCAGGCTCTTGGCGGTCGAGTTCATCTTGCCGATGAACGACTTGACCCGCGCGGCCCGCGTGGAACCGCTGCCGAACTTGTCGGCGAGAGCGTAGGCCGCATCGCAGCCGGACGGGAGCATCAGCCCGTACAGCAACTGACGCACCGTCACCTTGTCACCGACGATCAGATGCGCCGAGGAGGCGCCCTTGGAGACGATGTAGTCGCTGTACGCCTTCTGAATCGTGACCTTGGCGTCAAGGTTCAGATTCGGCTGGGCGAGCACGACGCGAGCGGTCATGATCTTGGTGGTGGAGCCGGTGGAACGGCGGGTGTCGGCGGCCTTCGAGTAGAGGGCCTTACCCGTCGCGTTGTTCATCACGAAGCCGCCCTTGGCGGTGATCGTGGGCACCGTGAGCGTCGCGGCCTGCGCCGGGACGGTAAGTGCCGCGGCGGACAACACTACTCCCGCAGTGATCGTCACCGCGGACACGCGGGATGTGATCTTTATGCCGTTTTTCAAAGTGTATACCCCAAATGTTCCTATGGGTTGACGGCATGACGAAGCCGCCAGCCGATAGGACTCCCGAGGGGCGCAAAGGGATGCACATCCCGTCGAGAATTTTCCGACTTCTCATGCGATTCATTCGGGCATAAGCGTCCAATCACCCCTGTGCGGTGGATTTCGGGCCGGTGCGGCACGATGCCGCCCCCGGCACGCGCCCTCCGCCATCCAGGACCACGGCGGGACCGGCATGCGCATGCGCGACGGCCGCCGGCACCTCCCGGCCGCCCGCCCGACGCCGCGCACCGCCCTGGGGCCGCTCCGCCAAGATCGGCTCAACCAGCCACCCAGCCAGCAGAAACGATGTCTAATGGCCCCGCAGTGAATGGATTCATTCGCCATCGCCGAAGACTGATGGCGCATCACTGTCCAGATGGGATCACTTACTTGCACATGTCGAGAAAGCTCACGCGCTTCGGACGGCACAGACTCACCGCGGGCCTGACGGTACTGAGCCTGTCACTGCTCACCCTGCTGGGGACGCAGGCATCGGCCACCGCACAGACGCCGGCCGGTACGACACACGAGGGCGCGGACACCGGCAGGGACAACGGGCTGTCCATGGAGCCCTCCTGCTCCACACCCGAGAAGAACGAGTTCGCGTGCTTCGCCCTGCGCCGCACGGACCTCGCGACCGCCAGGCGGTCGTCGGAACCGGCCGGGTACGGCCCCGGCGATCTGCGAAGCGCCTACGACCTCCCGTCCAATGGCGGCGCCGGCCAGACCGTCGCCGTGGTCGCCGCGTACGACGACCCCACCGCCGAGCAGGACTTAGCGGTGTACCGGCAGCAGTACGGACTGCCGGCCTGCACCACCGGCAACGGCTGCTTCCGCAAGGTCGACCAGCGCGGCGGCACCGACTACCCGCAGCCCGACCCCGAGTGGGCCGGGGAGATCTCGCTGGACCTGGACATGGTCTCGGCCGTGGCGCCGAACGCGCACATCCTGCTGGTCGAGGCCGACAGCGCCGACCGCGGGAACCTCGGGGCGGCCGTCGACCAGGCCGTCGCTCTCGGCGCCAAGTTCGTCTCCAACTCCTACGGTTCCTACTACGACAGTTACCCCGGGGGCGGTGAGGACCCCGCCGAGACCACCGACACGCACTACGACCACCCCGGTGTCGCCATGGTCGTCGCGTCGGGAGACCTGAACTACGGTGTCCCCTACCCCGCCGCCTCCCCGTACGTCACCTCGGTCGGCGGCACCTCCCTCGCACGGGACCCGAGCGCTCCGCGCGGATGGTCGGAGTCGGTCTGGAGCAACGGGAACGACGGCACCGGCTCGGGCTGCTCCGCCTACCAGGCGAAACCGGCCTTCCAGAAGGACACCGGCTGCCCACGGCGTACCGTCGCGGACGTCTCGGCCGTCGCCGACCCCGCCACCGGGGTGGCGGTCTACCAGACCTACGGGCAGACCGGCTGGCAGGTCTACGGAGGGACCAGCGCGGCCACGCCGATCATCGCCGGGGTCTACGCGGCGGCCGGAACGCCGGCGGCCGACAGCTACCCCAACTCCTACCCCTACGCCGCCGCCGGCGGCCTCAACGACGTGACCAGCGGGGCCAACGGCGAGTGCGACCCCGCCTACCTGTGCACCGCGGGGCCGGGATACGACGGACCGACCGGGCTGGGTACGCCCCGGGGCCTCGGCGCGTTCCGCGGCGGGCCGCGCGGGGAGGTCTCCGGGACGGTCACCGACTCCGGGACCGGCAAGCCGGTGGCCGGGGCCGCGATATCGGGCGGTGACGTCGTGGTGCACTCCGACGCCTCGGGGGCCTACACGCTGTCCCTGCCTGCCGGAACCTACGACATCGGCGTCGAGGCCTTCGGCTATGCGACCGTGTCCACGCCGGACGTCGCCATCGCCGACGGCGCCGCTCTGACGAGGGACTACGCACTCCACACGGTGCCCAGCCGCACGGTCACGGGGAAGGTCACCGACGGTTCCGGCCACGACTGGCCGCTCTACGCCAAGATCGCCGTGGACGGCTCGCCCGCCGGCCCGGTGTGGACCGACCCCGCGACCGGCGCGTACAGCGTCAGGCTCCCCCAGAACCGCGCGCACACCCTGCGGATCACGGCCTCCCTCCCCGGCTACGAGGAAGTCACCCGGCACCTCGCGGCAGGCACGGCGGCGCAGCAGCTCGACATCCCGGTACCCGCCGACGTCTGGTCGGCCGGCACCCCCGCCTACGCGCCGAAGCTGACCGGCCCGACGCAGGAGTTCGCCTCGACGGACTCCGCGCCCGCGGGCTGGTCGGTGGTCAACGCCGAGGGAACGCAGGGCGGCTGGGCGTTCGACGACCCGGGTTCGCGTTCCAACACCACCGGTGGCGACGGTGGTTTCGCGGTGGTCGACAGCGACCACTACGGCTACCCGGCCGGCCAGGACTCCAGCCTGGTCAGTCCGCGGTTCGACTTCACCGACGTCGCGGTCCCCGAGCTGGCCTTCGACACCGACCTGATGCCCTTCTTCGGTCAGACCGCCGACCTCGACGCGAGCACCGACGACGGCCACACCTGGAAGAACATCCGGTCCCTCACCAACGACGCGGCCGGCCCGGCACACCTCGAGGTGCCCCTGGCCGCGTACGCGGGCGAGCCCTCGGTCCGGCTGCGGTTCCACTACTCCGCCTCCTACGCCCTGTGGTGGGCCGTTGACAACGTCTTCATCGGCGGCCGGGAACTCACCCCCACCCCGTCCGGCCTGATCACCGGAACCGTCACCGACGCCAACACGGGCACGGGGCTGGCATCCGCCACCGTCACCGACCGCGACGAGACCGGCCTGAGCGCGACCACGGCGGCGACACCCGACGACCCGAACCTCGGCGACGGCTTCTTCACGCTGACCGCGCCGCCGGGCAAGCACGCCCTCACGGCATCGACGCCGCGCTACACCGAGCGGACCAAGACGGTCGCGGCACGCGCCGACACCGTCGTCACCTCGTCATGGAAACTCGCAGCGGGTCAACTGTCCCTGGCGACCGACCCGATCGAGGCCACCGCGATCCTGGGCAAGAGCGCGACGCACAAACTGACCGTCACCAACACCGGAGGCGCGCAGGCCACCTTGACGCTGGCGGAACGGGCGGGCTCCGGCAGCACCGCCGAGGGCGCACCTCTCCACCGCGCCACCCAGCGTCTGCTCCCGTCCTCCCGCGCCGACGGGCACTCCGCGCAGATCGACGGCCGCACCACGCGGACCGCCGGGCGCGCGGCTGCCTCCACCACGGCCGGACCCTCGGGTGACGCCTGGAAGCCCGTCGCCGACCTGCCCACGGCCATCATGGACAACGCCGTCGACACCTACGACGGCAAGGTCTACTCGGCCTACGGGTACGACGGGGAGGACGACACCGGTGACCTGTACCGCCTCACCCCGGACACGGGGACCTGGACCCAGCTCACCTCGTCCCCGCACCCGCGCCGCGCTCCCGCGCACGGCTTCATCGACGGCAAGTTCTACGCCGCCGGGGGCTGGGGCAGCAGCACCGGCGGCATCGACCCGGGCCTGGACGTCTACGACCCGGTCCGCAACACCTGGACCAGCGGCGCGAAGGCGCCCAAGGCCTACGCCGGATCGGGCAGCACCGTCCTGGACGGAAAGCTGTACACGATCGGCGGTTGCGCGGCCACGAGCTGCGGCACGACCGACGCCTCCGTCTACGATCCCCGGGACAACCGCTGGTCCGAGATCGCCCCGTATCCGGAACCCATCGCCTGGCAGTCCTGCGCCGCCATCGGAACCAGGATCTACTGCGCCGGCGGCGAGAGCGGAGGCGCCGTCGCCGTCTCCTCCGCGTACGTCTACAACCCCGCCACCGACACGTGGTCGGCCCTGCCCGACATGCCGATCCCGCTGTGGGGGGCTGCGCACACCGCGGCCAACGGACTGCTGCTGATCTCCGGCGGAGTGACCGACGACAGTCAGCTGACGAACCAGGGCTTCGCCCTCGACCCCGCGACCGGCACGTGGAGCACCCTGCCCGACGCCAACACCAGCACGTTCAGAAGCGGCGGCGCGACGGGCTTCTACAAGGTCGGCGGCACCGTCGACGCGTACGAGCTCTCCCCCACCACCACCGTCGAGCTCCTGCCCGGCTACGACCAGGCGGGACTGTCGGAGGTCACCTGGCTCGGCGAGTCCGCCAAGAAGATCACCCTGGCCCCCGGCCAGAAGACGGTGCTCACGCTCACCTTCGACACCGCGAAACTGGAGGTCGCGCAGCCCGGCGCCTACGGTGCCCGGCTGGCCCTGTTCACCGACACCCCCTACGCACTGCCCGACATCCCCGTGTCCCTGCACGTCGACCCGCCCAGGACATGGGGCGCCATCAGCGGAACGATCCTCGGGGCGACCCCGGCAGGAGGCACGGCTCCCCTGGCGGGCGCGACCGTGCAGATCGACGGCTGGGCCGGCTCCTACACGCTGACGACGCGCGCGGACGGCACCTTCGGGCTGTGGCTCGACAGCCGTGACAACCCGCTGACCGTCATCGTCGCCAAGGACGGCTACCGGCCGGCCGTGGCCACCGTGCGGCTCAAGAGGGGAGCCACCGTCACCCACGACGTCACGTTGAAACGGGTGTAGCGGCCACGGCCTCCCCGGGACGGCGGCGGCCGTGCGCGGTCCGGAGTGGGCTGCGCACAGCCGCCGCCATGGTCCACCCGGACGATCCGTCCGGTCCCTTGGGCGCGCCGCGCCATCGACCCGAGGGCCGTGGCGGGACGCTCGCCGTAGCCGCGACGGGTTCCTCCCGTCGACAGGCCGGGCGCCGTATCCCCGAGCACGGCGCCCGGCCACCGGTGCGTCGGGCGGCGGGTGCATGGCTGCGGCCGTACGGGGCAGCCGACGGAGTACGGCCGCGCCGCGACCATCCCACCCCCGGTCGTCGGCGCGGCCGCCGCACATGCGAGCCGTACGGACGCCTCCTGGGCTCGCGACGCCAAATGTCAGCCCGACCCGCCCGGATGACGTATGGTGGACTCACCGACGCGGGGTGGAGCAGCTCGGTAGCTCGCTGGGCTCATAACCCAGAGGTCGCGTGGTTCAAATCCCGCCCCCGCTACGACATCCGGCCCCTGCCACATCATGTGGCAGGGGCCGGACCCGTGTGCACCGCGGTGCCCGGCGGTCGGTGGAGCGACCGACCCATGTGACTCGGAAAGCTTCCGACCGTTGCGCTTCCGTGTCCGGATGGGGCAAGCTGTCGATCTTGTCAGACCCTGCCCATGGCTCATCCGCCACCACCAGGTGTACGGAACCTCGGAATTGAAAGGTGTGCCGTGGGCCGCCCGCGCTCACTGGTGCACGACGATGGAGCCGGTGCGAGGGGGCATGTTCACGTCCGTGAGGTGACCAAGCGGGCGATGCGGAAGGAAACCGTGTGAGCCGGATCTCGGTCCGGGGATTCGCGGTGGCTTCGGCCACTGCGGTCACCACCGTGGGCGCCGTCGTCGGTGTCGCCTCCGAAGGCGAGCAGACGGGCCTGCAGCCCGTCGCCGCCGCCGACACGACGACCGTCCTCGCGGACATAACCGCCGGCCAGCACGTTCAGCAGGCCTCGCTCACGCATCAGGTGCAGGCGCAGACGGACGCCGCTGACGTCACCACGCGCAGGACCGCTGAGGAATCGGCCCGCCGGCAGGCCGCCCAGGACGCCACCGCCCGCAAGGAGGCCAAGAGGAAGGCCGAGGAGAAGAAGAAGGCCGCCGCCCAGGTGGTCACGGCTTCCTACTCCACCGCCGAGATCCAGGCGATGGCGCGCGAGATCATCGGCGACTCCTCCCAGTTCCAGTGCTTCTCGCAGATCGTCACCCGTGAGAGCGGCTGGAACTACACCGCGACCAACGCCTCTTCCGGCGCGTACGGGCTCGTCCAGGCCCTGCCGGGCACCAAGATGTCCACCGCGGGCGCCGACTGGCGTACCAACCCGCGCACCCAGATCAGGTGGGGCCTGAACTACATGAACGCCGCCTACGACAGCCCCTGCGGCGCATGGTCGTTCTGGCAGACCAACCACTGGTACTGACCAGCCGTTGCTCCCCCACCGCGGCGAGCCGGCACGCTGCTCAGGAACGCCACGGTCCCCTCTGCCGCCCTGACCGACACCATCGGCAGACCCACCGCGCGGCCACGGCGCACCCCCGGACGGGGGTGCGCCGTGGCCGCGGAACTTCATCTCCCGCAGCGGGCCCGGAGTTCACGTCCGGGGTGCGCCGACGACCCGTCGCGCGGGCCGTCGGCGCCGTTCCCGGCGCTCGCCCGGTTACTTGCGCTTGAGGGTGAAGTTGGCGGTGACCGTAGCTCCCTTCTTCAGCTTCACCGTCGTGACGGTCGGCTGGTAGCCGTCCTTGGCGACGATGACCGTGAGCGGGTTGTTGCGGACGTCGAGCCACAGTCCGTACGTGCCGTCGGCCGACGTGGTGAGCGTGTAGGACGAGGCCCAGCTGTCGATCTGCACGGTCGCGCCGGCCAGGGGTGCGGTGCCGCCGGTGGCCTTGTTGCCCAGGACGAGACCGGTGATCTTCCCCCAGGTCTTGGGCGGGTCGACGTGCAGGCTGACCGGGATGCGCGGCACCGCGTACGGCGTGTCGGTGCCCACGCTCAGGCCGGCGGTGAGGTCACCGGGCTGGGTCACGGACGGAGCCGTGGCGTCCAGCGAAACGGTGACGGTCGTGCTGGCCCCGGGCTGCAGGGTGAGCTCCTGGACGCTGGTGCTCAGCCAGTCGACGTCGCTCGCCCCGCCCTGGTCGTAGCCGGGCAGCACCTCGACCTTGCTGATCGGCCTGCCGGGGGCGTTGCCGCCGCCCACCTTGTAGAAGCCGGGTGCGCCGCCGCCGCGGTAGGTGGCGACGTTGGCGTTGGGCAGGGCGGCCCAGGTGCCGGACCTCGGGTCGAAGGCCTGGCTCCGGTTGGTGAGGGCGTTGTTGCCGATTCCGCCGACCAGCAGCAGGCGCCCGTTGGCCGCGGAGTAGTGGGTGCCCCACTGCGGGGCCGGGACGTCCGCGAGCTGCGACCAGCTGTCGGCGCCCGGGTCGTAGGCGTAGGTGTGGATGACGTCGTTCTCACTGGCACCCAGACCACCGGCGCAGTAGATCTGGCCGTCGATGGCGCCGCACGCCTCCCACGAGATGGGCTCGGGGTAGGCCGCGATCTGGGACCAGCTGTCGGTGCCCGCGTCGTAGACGCTGGCGTCGGTCGTGCCGCAGAAGTCGGCGCCGCAGCCGCCGATCATGTAGAGCTTGCCGTCCAGGACGGCGGTGCCGGAACCGGCGTACGGCTTGGGCGCGGACGCCCCGGTGGTCCAGCTGTCGGACGCCGGGTCGTAGATCTCCAGCTTGGCGTCCGGCGTGCCCGACGGGCCCCAGCCGCCGACGGCGTAGAGCTTGCCGTCGATGAACCCGTGCGCGGGGTCCTCACGGGTGTCGGACGCGCTCGCCAGCTTGGTCCAGGCACCGGCCACCGGGTCGAGGACGTACAGGTCCTTCACGTCGGTCGATCCGTTGTACCCGAAGGCCGAGTAGACCTTGCCGTCCAGGGTGTCGACGGCGTTGTCCATGAGGGCGGCCGGCAGGTCCGGGGCCGTCTGCCAGGTGTCGTCGGCAGGGACCGCCGCGGCGGGCTTGGCCGTGCCGGCCGGCGCCCGGGCGTTGCTGGACAGCGGGTTGAAGTTGCCCTTGACGGTCTGCAGCGCGGCGCCCTTGGCCTGCTGGGTGAAGCCGCCGGCCTGTTCGCCGAGCTTGACCGTGGCGGCGGCGCCGCCGGTGTTCCTGACGGTCAGCTTCTGCGTCTTGGCCCCGCCCCAGGCGACGGAGGCGGAGACGGAGGCCGGGGTGATCGCGACCTGACCGGCCTTGAGCTTGAAGTTCGCCTGGACGGCGCTGTCGGCCCCCGCCTTGGCGGTCTTGGTCAGCGAGGTGTACTTCGCCTTGGCCGCGGTGTAGGGGTGGCTGCCGAAGGCGGTCGAGACGAACGAGTAGTAGCCGTCGGGCAGGTTCGGGTCGTCGGGGGTGGCCCCGGTGGTGGTCTTCTCGGTGGGCTTGTCCTGGCTGGTGACGGTGGCACCGACGATGCCGCTACCGGTGTTGGCGTCGGTCACGGTGCCCACGACCAGGCCGGCGGGGACGGGGGTGAGCTGCCGGTTGCCGATGAAAACGTTGTCGACGGCCCACCACCAGCCGAAGCTCCCGGTGAAGTGGAAGCGCAGCTGCACCTCGGACTTGCCGGCGAAGTCGGACAGCGAGGCCTCGATGTGGTCCCCGGTGACGTCCGAGCCGGGCGACCAGATCTTGGTCCAGGTCTTGCCGCCGTCCGCGGTCGCCTCGACGGCCGCGGACTGGCCGCCGTACTGCTTGTACTCGGTGTCGAAGGCGACCTCGGGGTCGTTCTTGCCGGTGAAGTCGTAGACCGGGCTGATCAGCGAGGTGTCCTGGGTGACGCCGCCGCCGAAGTGGTCGCTGTCGATGACGGCGAACGCGCCGTCACCGCCGGTGTGGTTGCCGCGGTCGCCCGGGTCGTCGAACTGCCAGCCGCCCGTGGTGTCCTTGGCGTTGTCCACCGTCCAGCCGGCGGGCGGGGCGTCGGTGGCGTCGAACGGTTCGGTGGTGCCGGTCACGTCGACCCGGTATCCGGGCGGGTTCGCCGTCCAGGAGTCGACCGGGACCGCGATGCCCACCGTCTGCGCCGAGTCGCCGACGGTGACCGTCTTGCTGACGGTCTCGTAGCCGGGCGTCGCCGACGCGACGTGCAGGGTGTAGGAGTGCCCCTGGGGCAGGTCCAGGCTGTACGCACCGGTCGCGGGATCGGTCCACACCATGCCGGGGACGCCGTCCGCGGTGATCTTGGCGTAGAGCGGCCAGCCGTGGCCTGAGCCGTCGGTGACCTTGCCGGCGACCGTCTGGCTGGGCACCGGGGAGAGGCTGAAGTTCTTGGTGACCGTGGCGTCCTCGTCGACCACGATCCCGTCGGCCGAGCCGTCGGCGTAGCCGAACGCCTCGACGGAGACGTCGTAGGTGCCGGTGGGCACGGTCAGGGAGTAGGCGCCGGAGGCGTCGGTGTGGGCGATGCCGGTGCCCGCCGTGACGGTGGCACCGCTGACCGCCTTGCCCGTGGCGCTGTCGGTCACGGTTCCGGCGATCACGCCGTGCGCGCCGGTGCGGAACGCGTTCAGACCGGCGGGCGTGCCGAGGCCCGTCGGGCCGTCGAAGCCGGTGGCTCCGTTGCACAGGTACGACGGGGAGCAACTGCCGTTGCTGCCGGTGGTGATGTCGTTGAGTCCGGTGCCGGCCTCGTACGGGTACGCGTTCGGGTACGAGCCGGCGACGGGGGTGCCGGCGGCGGCGTACACCGAGGCGATGATGGGCGACGAGACGCTGGTGCCGCCGTAGACCGCCCAGCCGTTGTGGCCGTAGGTCTGGTAGACCGCCACGTCCTCCGCGACGGCCGAGACGTCGGCGAGTGCGCGGTTGTCGCAGCCGGTGTCGTGCTGGAAGGCGGGCTTGGGCTCGTACAGCGAGCAGCCGGAACCGGCCAGGCTCCAGGCGTCCTCGGTCCATCCGCGGGGGGTGGACGGCGCGCGGGTCAGCGTGGTGCCGCCAACCGCGGTCACGTACTGCGAGGCGGCCGGGTAGCTCACGCCGTAGCCGTAGTCGCCGGTGGACGCGGTGATCGCGACGCCGGGGTGGTTGTAGTGGGCGTCGAGGTCCGTGGTCTCGGACGGGTCCTCGCCGTTCCCGCCGCGGTAGTCGGTGCCGTAGGAGTTCGAGACGTACTTCGCACCAAGCGCGACCGCCTGGTCGACGGCGGCGGACAGGCTCTCGAAGCTGTTGTCGTCGGCCTCGACCAGCAGGATGTGCGCGTTGGGCGCGATCGCGGAGACCATGTCGACGTCGAGCGAGATCTCACCGGCCCAGCCGGGGTCCGGTACGGGGTAATCGGTGCCGCCGCGCTGGTCGACCTTGCGGAAGCATCCGTTGTCCGTGGTGCAGGCCGGCAGCCCGAACTGCGCCCGGTAGACGGCCAGGTCCGCTTCGGCGGTCGGGTCGTCGAAGGCGTCCACGATGGCGACGGTCTGTCCGGCGCCCCCGTCGGCGGGCAGGTCGTAGGCGCTCTGCAGATCGGCGGCACCGTAGCCGGCCGGGGTGTCGGCCGCCCGCAGCAGGCCCTTGACCGGCTTCACGTCGGTGCGGCGCAGGGCGAAGCAGCTGAAGTGGCCGGGCTTGGCGTCGTCACAGGTGGGTTCGAAGGAGGGGCGGCCTTCGGTGGCCGAGGCGGCGGACTTCGCGCCTGCGGCCCCGGTGGCTAATGCCGGTGCTTGTACTCCGAGCACCGCCATGGCGGCGGCGCCGAGGACGGCCAGTCCTCTGGTCACCGTCCGGCGGAGGGGGTTGGTGGTTCTCGCTGGTCTGCGCAACGTGACTCCCATGCGTGCGTGCAGGGATAGAGCCGTGTACGGCTCCCGGGCGACGGCGAACGTCCGAGCGTTCACCGGAGCCCATTAGCGAGTTCCGCTCTGTTCATGTCAACAAGGAAGAATCGGCACCGATGGTGACCGAACGTCATCGCTCGAATGCTGCACGTGTACGACGACGGTGATTGTTGGGCGTTTTGGAGGGGAATTGGTGTTGTAGTGTGTTCGCTGAGTGAACGCTGGGCTTCTGTTACTCGTGAGTGGTCACTGCACGTATCGAGGGCGTGAATACGACACGCGACGGAAAGACGCCAGCACCCCGGAGAATGGATCAAGGTTCCCGGATGGCATTTGCGCTGGTCAGCAGCCCATTCGCTGACAACTCGGCGCGCGATAGGTCCGTCCGCCGGATATGTCCTGACGTGACCCGTCGTATCCGCGGAGCCCGCTTGCGGCACGTCCCAATGCCACCTTCCCGGCGTCCGACGGAATTGCGCACCGCATCTCGGACGGCGGCTTCCACCACTCCGCTTTACTGACCCGTCATCAGGTTGCAGGGATGATCCGGGGGAATCTCAGGCCGTACCGCATTCCTGATGGACGGCTTTGTCGCAGATCGGCTGCAGCACGCATCGGCGTCTTGCACCGCAGTTCCTCGACGGAGACGCGGCCCGCCCAACCCCGCCGGGGAACGCGCCAGGGAGGTGTCGGGAATAATGTCATCAGGCGATGACTTCAGCTGAAGACATCGCCTGATGACATCGAGGAGAGCCGTGGAGAATCCCGCGATGGCGGAGCCCCGGTCCGCGCGGCAGCGAGCGCTGGTTCCCGTACTGGTCTCGCTCGGCATGCTGGTCGCCGTGGTCAGCAGCCTCGGCGCCCCACTGGTGCCGACCATCGCCGCCGAGGAGCACGTCTCCCTGAGCGACGCGCAGTGGTCGCTGACCGTCACGCTGCTCGTGGGCGCTGTCGTCACTCCGGTGATGGGACGGCTGGGGGACGGTCCACGCCGACGCCCCGTGATCCTCGGGGCCCTGGTCGCGGTGCTCACCGGCTGTGTCCTGGCGGCGCTGCCGCTGGGCATCGGCTGTCTGGTGACCGGGCGCGCGCTGCAGGGCCTCGGGCTGGGCCTCACCCCGTTGGCGATCGCCACCGCCCGCGACGCCCTGCCGCCGGAACGGTCCCGCCCCGCGGTGGCCCTGCTGTCGATCACCACCGTCGCCGGCGTCGGTCTGGGGTACCCGGTCACCGGGTTGATCGCGCAGTCCTACGGGCTGTACGCCGGATTCTGGTTCGGGGCGGCGGTCAGCGCCGCCGCCCTGGTGGCGGCCGCCGTGGTCCTGCCGCCGTCCCCGCGCCGCGCCGCCCCGCGGCTGGACGTGCCGGGCGCGGTGCTGCTCGGCACCGGACTCGCGGGACTGCTGCTCGCCCTGAGCGAGGCCGAGCTCTGGGGGTGGGACTCCGCGCGGCTGCTCGCCCTGGTCGTGGGCAGCTTCCTGCTGCTCGCACTGTGGGTCGTGCACGAACTGCGGACCGCGCGGCCGCTGGTCGACCTGCGGCTGACCAAGGACCGCACGGTGCTCACCGCGAACGTGACCGCGCTGGTGGCCGGCCTCGGGATGTACCTGCTGCTGTCGCTGGTCACCCGGTTCGTGCAGACGCCGCGCGAGGCCGGTTACGGGTTCGGCGCCTCTGTGGCCGTCACCGGGCTGGTGCTGCTGCCCTTCTCCCTCGCCAGCATGGCCGCCGGCCGGGTGGTGCCGCTGCTGGCCCGGCGGGCTCCCACCGCACTGGTGCTGTCGCTCGGGGGCGCGGTCTCCCTGGGCGCTGTGCTGGCCTTCGCCCTGGCCCGCGGACAGCTGTGGGAGCTGTTCGTCATCATGACGGTGGCCGGCTTCGGGGTCGGCTGGATGTTCGCCGTCATGCCCGGCATGATCGTGGGTTCCGTACCCGCACACGAGACGGGCAGTGCGATGAGCTTCAACCAGGTGCTGCGCTACGTCGGCTACTCCACCGGAAGCGTGCTGAGCGCCACGATCCTGCAGGCCCACACCGCCGCCGGCACCGCGCTGCCCACGGGTGACGGCTACCGGACGGCCGCGCTCCTGGCCTGCGGGGTGTGGGTCGCCATGATCCTGTTCACCGCCGTCCTCCCGCCGCGGCACCGGCGCACTGCCGTTGCGGCTCCCGCACCGGGCGCGGCCGCCGTGACGCACGGTGGGGAATCGGCGCCGCAGGAGGCGGCACGGTGAACGAGGACACACCCTCACGCAAGCGCGACTCCACCCGCAGCCGCGAAAGGCTGTTCCAGGCGGCGAGCGAGCTCTTCAGCGAGCGGGGCTTCGACCGCACCACGATCCGCGACATCGGGGAGCGGGCGGGCGTCGACCCGGCGCTGATCGCCCGGTACTTCAACAACAAGAGCGGCCTGTACACCGCGGTGCTGCGCGCCGAACTGGGTGACGCGACCCCACCGGACCTGCTCGCACCCGAGCGTCTGCGCGCACTGTTCGACCGCGGGGACCAGCGCGGCACCGGCCCCGTCTTCCGCTCGGCCGTCCACGCCCACGACGACGACGCCGTGCAGGACGCCGCCCGCGCCCAGTTGTACCTGCGCGTGGTCGACCCGCTGCGCGAGCGGTTCATCCGCGACGGGCTGGACCGGCCCCAACTGCGGGCCGAGGTGGCGGCTGCCGCCTTCATCGGGGTGCTGCTGGCCCGCGGCGCGGGAACGCTCGCCGAGCTCGCGGCCGCCGACCTGGACGATCTGGTACCCCTGGTCCGCGCGGCCCTGGGGGGCATGGACGTCTGACGGCGGGCCGTACGAGAGCCTCGAGCCCGGCCGGCGCACCTTCGGCTGCTCCACTTCGCCGACCCCGCCGCCGGTACGAACCGCTCCGGGATCTCCCGGCGGTGAGCCCTTGCCTTCGCCCTCCTGCGGGGAGCAAGATCGTCTCGCCGATCGAACGGACTGAGATCGGGTGCCTGCGGTTCATGGAGTTCTGATGAGCGGCTTCGCTTGGTGCATCGTGCTCGCCGTGGCCTGGATGAGCTGTTCCGTCTGGCGTACGGACACGTTGCCAACCTGGCGGCGCCGGCTGCCGATGCTGCTTCTGGTCGCCGGAGCGGCGGGTGTCGTCTCCGCGTCGTGGCAGAGGTTCGGCACCCCGGCCGTCCGGATCGTCGCGGGTTCAGACCTCGTCCTGATCCTGGCCGCCTGGGCGGTGAGTCTGCGGGAACGCCGAAGGCGGACCGCCGGCCGACGCTGAGGAGTTCCCTCCCGGATCAAGCCCGTCTGTTGCCCCTGGGCAAAAAGATCTCCGATCCGTCGGCGGGCGACCTACGCTGAGCCCCGTCCTCACTATCTGGGAGAAGCATGACAAGCAGGTTCACCGAGTTGACCGTCGACTGCCACGATCCGGACAGGCTCGCGGCCTTCTGGTGCGAGGTCCTGGACTTCAAGGTGATCGACCGGAGCGAGGGCAAGGTCGAGATCGGCTCATGGGTGCCGACCGTCGAGGATGTCCGGGCCCGCCAGATGCCGCCCACCCTGGTGTTCATCCGCGTGCCCGAGGGCAAGACCGTCAAGAACCGGCTTCACCTCGACGTCAGCCCGATCGACGGCAGCACCAAGGACGAGGTGACCAGATTGCTCGGTCTCGGCGCCGTCACGGTGGACGTGGGCCAGGGCCCGGACCGGAACTGGGTGGTCATGGCAGACCCCGAGGGCAACGAGTTCGACGTCCTGCGCACCTTGGCACCGCAGGACTACTGAGCCGAGCGATCGACGGCCCCGCGCAACACGCACCGTCAGGCGGGCTTCATCTCCCGGCTCCGGGTCGGCACACGGCCCCAGGCGAGGGCGTACGCGCGGGCCGCGGCACGGGGGTCGTCGGCGGCGCAGATGCCGGACACGACGGCCGCGCCCGCTGCCCCGGCCTCCCGCAGTCGCGGGAGGTCGGCAGGGTTCACGCCGCCGATGGCCACGGCGGGCAGTGCGCTGAGCCGGGCAAGGCGGGCGAAGCCGTCAAGGCCGAGCGAAGGCGGGGCGTCCGCCTTGGTCCGGGTCGCGTGCAGCGCGCCGATGCCGACGTGGTGAACGCCTGCCGGATCCTGGGCGGCCGCGCGCAGTTCCTCGGGGGTGGCGGCGCTGAGGCCCAGGATTGCGTGCGGTCCGATCAGTTCGCGGACGGCGGCCGGAGGCAGGTCCGACTGTCCGACGTGGACGCCCGACACGAGGATGCCCCCGGCGCGGGCGGCCAGGAACACGTCCACCCGGTCGTTGACGATCAATGCCACGCGCTCCGGGAGGACCGCGGCCACCTCCGTGACCGTGCGCAGGAATGCACCGCCGTCGGCGTGCTTCTCACGGATCTGCACCGCGGTGACGCCGCCCGCCACCGCCTGGGCGACGGTCTCGGCCACGCCGCGGCCCCGGGCCGTGCACTGGGCCGCGTCCGTAACCAGGTAGACCGACAGGTCGACCGGCGTCAGCGTCACGACACGGCCGCCCGCTCGGCGATGTCGGACTCCCGCAACCCGGCGAGCGCGTCCAGGAACTCCACGGCGAAACTGCCGGGCCCGGCGGCCTTCTTCGCGGCCAGTTCGGCGGCGACCGTGTAGGCGGTGACGGCAGCCACCGTCGAGGCGAACGGGTCCTCGTCCACCGCCGCGTAGGCGGCCATCACGGCGCCCAGCGCGCATCCCCCGCCCGTCACCCGGGTGAGCAGCGCGTCACCGTTGGCGATGCGGGCCGTACGCACCCCGTCGGTGATGAAGTCCACGGGGCCGGACACGGCGACCACGCCGCCGGTCGTGCCGGCCAGGCGCTGCGCCGTCTCCTCCGCCGCCTCGACGCCGTCGGAGGAATCCACTCCGCGGCCGCCATCGCCCGCTCCCGCCAGCGCGATGATCTCCGAGGCGTTGCCCCGTATCACCGTCGGCCGCAATTCGAGGAGCTGGTGCGCCAGCGCGGTGCGCACGGGCAGCGCGCCGACCGCCACCGGGTCGAGCACCCACGGGGTGCCGGCCGTGGCGGCCGCCTGCGCGGCCTCGACCATGGCGGAGCGCTGCTCGGCGTGCGGGGTGCCGAGGTTGACCAGGACCCCGGAGGCGACCTGGGCGAACGGTCCGGCCTCCCCCGGGATGTCGACCATGGCGGGCGAGGCGCCCAGCGCCAGCAGGACGTTGGCGGTGAACCCCGTCACCACCGAGTTGGTCAGGCACTGGACCAGCGGGGAGTGGGCCCGTAGGCGCGTGAGCGCCTCCGCGGCGAAGGCGGTGTGGTCGGCGGACGTCGGGGGCATGCGGTGTCGCTCCTTGAGGGGACGGACGTGTGCGGGCGCCTGCGATGGTCGGCGGTTCGGGACGTGGCGGTTCAGGGCCGCGAGCGCTGACGCAGTCGCAGCGGGGTGTACACCGCGAGGGCCACGAGGAAGGCCACGTAGTACGACAGGTCCGCGCCGTGCAGGGCCTCCGCCACCGGGCCGACGTACAGCGTGGTGTCCATGAACGGCACGGCCGCGGCGAAGGCGGCCACGAACGCGACCACGGCGGGCAGGCCAGGCTGCGGCCGGTCGGTCTCGGCGGCGAGGTCGATCTCCGCGCCCGCCCGTGCCCGTGCCCGGACCAGCCAGTCGACGATGACGATCGCCACGAAGCCGGGGATCCAGTAGCCGACGAACAGCAGCACGTTCTGGAAGCGGGCGGTGGTGTCGGCGGCGTGCATCCACAGCACCAGGGGGAAGCCGAGCACGGCGGCGAAAGCGGCCGCCGCCGGGCGGGGAACGCGGACGCCGACGGTCTGCAGGGCCAGGGATCCGCTGTAGTCGTTCATGGCGTTGCTGCACAGGGCCGCCAGGGCCACGGCGAGCAGCCCGAACGCCCCCAGCGGCCCACCGCCCAGCAGATCGGCCACGCCTGCGGCGGTCTGGTCGGTCAGGACGGACGCGCCCCACAACCCGAGGACCTGGACGGCCACGAAGGACACCACCAGGCCCGCCAGGGTGAACCAGAACATGCGCGAGCGCGAGGTGCTCCGGGGCAGGTAGCGGCTGAAGTCGCTGGCGTACGGGGCCCAGGACAGGGACAGGCTCAGCGCGATGGTGCTGGTCAGGACGAACGCCCCGCCCCGGTCGGCGCCGTGGGCGGAGCCGGTGACCGCGGGGTGGACGCCGTCGAGCAGCTTCCAGGCGATCAGGGCGAAGGCGACGGCGAGCACGAAGGTCATGACGATCTGGAGCCGGTGGATGGCCTCGTAGCCCAGGACGCCGAGAGCGCCCTGCCCGAGCATCATGATGAGGACCCCGAGCCAGAAGGGCAGGCCGCACAGCCGCGCCAGCGCGTCCCCGCCGAAGAGCCCGATCAGCGCGTCCCAGGCGACCGAGGACAGCCACTGCAGGATGCCGGGTAGCGCGACGGCCCGGCCGAAGGCCAGCCGGGCCAGCGGCAGCTGCCCCGCGCCGGTCCGGCTCCCCCAGGTGCCCAGGTAGGCGGTGGGTATCGCGCCGATCACGGTGCCGAGCACCACGGCGGTGAGCGCGGTGGCGAAGTCCAGGCCGAGGACGATGCCGATGGTGCCGGTGAACACGCCGGTCATGGTGAGGTTGGGCGCGAACCACACGGTGAACAGCCGCCCCGGTCCGCCGTAGCGGTTGCCCTCGGGGACCGGTCGTATGCCGTGTGCTTCGATCCGCAGGTCGCCGGCGGCCGCCGGCATGCGGCCGTCGAAGACGGTCTGTCGGCTGTCGGCAGGCAGACCGCCGGAAACATGCGCCAATGGCATGGAGACATCCCTCCGCCAGTACGAACTGGTTCAGGTTCGACGGGTGTGATCTCAGCCCTCGGCGGGGCACCCCGTGTCCGGTACGGGGGACAGACTAACCCGACGGCGACGCCCGGTGCGCCTGCGGGGCGACCTCCCGCAGGGACCCGTTCGCGAGCGTCCACCCGGCGCCTGGAGCGGCGTGGCGGTCACGGCGACGGCGCCCGTCACGGATCGGCGGGTTTGTGGCCCCGGTACCGCGGGCTGGGAAATAGTCGGGGCATGGCATCGACGTCCAGCACCCCAGAACTGCGCCGCGATCGGTTCCGCAGGCGGCTGCCCGCGGAGCTGTCCGCTCTGCGGGGACCCGCGCACGGGACGGTCGCCCTGCCGCTGCACCTGGCCTGGTCGGGCCTGACGGAGTTCGATCTGGACCAGCCGCGGCTGCGTATGAGTTGTTACCGGACCGTCCTGGCCGAGGGCCTCCACGACGACTTGGTCCGCTACCTCGACCGGGACCTTCTCATCAAGCTCTGGCCCGTGCTTCGCACGCTGATCAGCCGCGACATCCGCGACGTCTGGGAAGCCGCGTTCAGTGAACTCCCCGCTCGGGCGCCTCGAGCAGCGTGAACCTCGGTCCCCTGCACCGCCGGCCGCCGGCGGATGTCCTCACCATCGGCAGTCCGTATCCCCTGGTCCTCACGGGTGGCTACGCGGTGCAGGCGCACGGCCTGGTCCAACGGCTCCGCCAGGACCTCGACGTCGCCACGGACAACAACGACCCGATGGACCAGATCGCCGTGACCGTCACCGCCGGGCTTCGCGACCGCGGCTGGCAGGCGCACGTCGTGGAAGCGGATCCGCTGGCCGCGCGTCTCACCGTGACCGACCCGGACAGCGGTGAGGAATGCGAGCTCGACATCCTCAAGGAAGTCCTCACCCGCCCCGCCGTGATCACCGACCACGGACCGGTCCTGCCCCTCGAAGACGTGGTGGGTACCAAGGTCCGCGCACCGGCCGACCGCGGGATCGCCCGGGACCTCATCGACGTCCGTGCCGCGGCCCACCTGTGGTCCGCGATCGAGCTCGAAGCGCTCGGCCGCCGCCACGCCCGCGACGCCTTCGACCTGGAGGACCTGCCGGCCCGCCTGGGCGGCGCGGACTGGATCGACGACACCGAATGCGCCGCCTACGGCCTCACCGAGCCCGCGATCGGCGAATTGCGCCCATGGGCCCAGAGATGGGCAGACGATCTCACCGCCCGTCTCCACGACCAGCCGCTCGACGACTGACCGCCCTCACCGACGGCAGGCTCGGTCACGGAAACCGGACGCTTCGCCCGTGGAAGCAGCGGCAGCCGTGGACCAGGCGCACGTGCGGCCACCGTGCCTGGCCCGGCAGGCGCTGCGCGGGGGCGCCACGCAGCGGCGCCGGCGCGCCACCGCCGACATGACGTTCCGGCAGTTCCCGCGTCCTGCCCCGCCGCTCCCGCACCGTCGGCGACGGGCCACTCGGGTGGTCCGCGGCGACACCACCACGCTGGGCGGCGCGGGTCCGGGGGCGCCGCTCCGGATCCGCGTTTAATCGCGCTCGGATCCGAAAAGCCGGGGGCTGGGAGCGCCGGCGGGCGCGGATCTCCGGGCCAGGCCTCACAGCGCTTGAGGGAGATTGCCATGAGCGGCACCACGACCTTGCCGGCACCGTCCGGTCCCTACCTGGGCAAAGGGCTGCTGCCCGCAGACTTCTACGCCTACGAGGAACTGCTGTCGGACCGGGAACGGGAGAATGTCGAGTCCGTCCGCGAGTTCCTCCGCACGCAGGTCGCCCCGATCGTCGACGACCACTGGGCCCGGGCCGAGTTCCCCTTCCAGTTGGTCGAAGGCTTCGGGAGGCTCGGGCTCGTGGACTGGGCCGACCCGGACTCGACGGAATCCAGGCCGAGCAACCTCTTCGCGGGTCTCATGGCCTTGGAGCTCGCCCATGCCGACGCCTCGGTGGCGACGTTCTTCGGCGTGCACACGGGTCTGGCCATGGGCACCATCCTCGCCTGCGGCTCCGAGGAACAGCGTCGGCGGTGGCTGCCGGCGATGAGCCGCTTCGAGAAGATCGGCGCCTTCGGGTTGACCGAGCCGCACGGCGGCTCCGACGTGGCCGGCGGGCTGCGGACGACCGCCCGCCGCGACGGCGACGGATGGATCCTCGACGGCGCGAAGCGGTGGATCGGCAACGCGACGTTCGCCGACCTGGTCGTCATCTGGGCCCGCGACGTCGAGACCCGTCACGTGCTGGGCTTCGTCGTGGAGAAGGACACCCCCGGGTTCACCGCGACGAAGATCGAGAACAAGATGGCGCTGCGGATCGTGCAGAACGCCGACATCGTGCTCGACGGCTGCCGTGTTCCGGAGGCCAACCGGCTGCAGAACGCGAACTCGTTCAAGGACGCCGCGGAGATCCTGCGCCGGACCCGCAGTGGGGTGGCGTGGCAGGCGGTCGGCATCATGTTCGGCGCCTACGAGATCGCCCTGGAGTACGCCAAGCAGCGGGAGCAGTTCGGCAGGCCCATCGGAGGCTTCCAGCTGATGCAGGACCTGCTGGTGAAGATGCTCGGCAATGCCACGGCGTCGTGCGGGATGGTGACGCGGCTGGCCCAGCTGCAGGACGCCGGGGTGTACCGGGACGAGCAGTCATCGCTGGCGAAGGCCTACTGCACCGTGCGGATGCGGGAGACCGTGGGATGGGCGCGCGAACTGCTGGCCGGCAACGGCATCATCCTCGACTACAAGATCGGCCGGTTCGTCGCCGACGCCGAGGCCATCTACTCGTACGAGGGCACGCGCGAGATCCAGACCCTCATCGTCGGGCGTGCCGTGACCGACGGCCTGAGCGCTTTCGTGAGTTGACATCCTCCCCGTCCTAAAGGGCGGGGATTCCTGGCTCACGTGGGCTGGGGACCAGCGGTCCGCCAGCGCTTGCACGATCGGCACCAGCCGGGTTGAGACCAGCCCGGACCAGCATCACGCGGGCGGAGTTCTTGTCCCTGGGGGACACGGCTCCGCACGCGGTGCAGGTGTAGGTACGTTCCGAAAGAGGAAGAGCGTGCTTGGTTCTCGCTCCGCACGACGCGCAGTCCATGGTGGTGTGCGCGGGATGCACCAGGCGGACGTCCCGCCCGTGCTTGCGGCCCATCTCGATCAGAGCCGTCTTCGTCGCGCCGATCGCAGCGTCCGCCGCCCTGCGCGCCATGGTCGTCTTCGCGAGGAACCTCGGCCGGAAGTCCTCGACCGCGATCGCATCGTGGTCGCGCACCACGCGCTTGGCCCACTTGCGGGCGGTGTCCTGCCGCTGCCGCGCCACGTGCTTGTGCAGCTTGGCCGTCTGGTGCCTGGCCTTGCGGTAGCCCCTGGACGCGGCCTGCCCACGGGCAGGCTTACGGCGGGCCATCATCTTCTGGTACCGGGCCAGCTTCGCCGCGGCACTCCTCCCGTGCTGGGCGTGCGGCAGGTCGTGCGCGTCGCTGGTCGTGGTCGCGGTCTCACGCACGCCCCAGTCCACGCCGATCACCGCGCCGGTGGCGGGCAGCGGCTCCGGGGCGGTGGCCACGACGAACGAGGCGTACCAGTGGCCGAGGCTGTCGCGGTACACGCGTACCGAGGACGGTGCGGACGGCAGGTCTCGGGACCACACCACCGTGAGCACAATGCCGCCGGCCAGGTGCAGGCGCCCGTCCTTGAGCCTAAAACCCCGCCTGGTGTAGTTCAGCGACGGGGCGGCCTCGCGCTTGCGCTTGATCCGGGGCATCCCGGCCCGCTGCCTCATCGGCAGACGCACCGCGATGTCCTTCAACGCCTTGGCACGGGACTTCGCGAAGTCCCGGATGACCTGCTGCTGCGGCACCGAACTACCCGCCCGCAGCCACTCCATCGACCGCCTCGCCTCGGTCAGCATCCTGTCCAGCTGCGCAGGGCCGCACGTGACCTTCTGCTCGGCACTCCTGTTCAGGACGTGGACCCTGCGGGACACCGCCACGCACTCGTTCCACACCCACCGGCAACGCGCCCACTCCGCCTCCAGACCGGCACCCGCCGTGGACGACACCCGCAGCCGATAGGTGTACCGGGCGTACCCGGACCCCTGCCCGGTCACCGCTGTCGTCATCACGCTCCGGAACCCAACAGCCCCCACCGACAACGAAAGAGAACCCACGTCAGAACAGATGCGCAGTCAACTCCCCCGCTTCGCGCCTCCGACCCAAGCACCAACACCTCCCCGGCCTGAAGGCCCGGGCATCCTGAGAGAAATCAGGTGACGAAGTTGACCACCGAATCCGTGTTCACCGGGCTGAAGGTCCTCGACGCATCGAGCTTCATCGCGGCACCGGCCGCGGCCACCATGCTCTCCGACTTCGGAGCCGACGTCATCAAGATCGAGCCGCCGGGGAACGGCGATCCCCAGCGGCGGCTGGGCTCCGTACCGCCCAGTCCCCAGGCACGGGCCAACTACAGCTGGCACCTCGCCAACCGCAACAAGCGTGGCATGGTGATCGACCTGAAGTCCCCGGCGGCCACCGGGATCCTCAAGCGCCTCGTCGAGTGGGCCGATGTGGTGATCACCAACTTCCCCCACGGCACCCGCGAGAGACTGCACCTCGGCTACGACGAGGTCGCGGGCTGGAACCCGCGGGTCGTCTACGCCGACATCACCGGCTTCGGTGACACCGGCCCCGACGCCGGGCAGCCGGGCTTCGACCTGACCGCCGCCTGGTCGCGCAGCGGGCTGCTGGCCTCCACCCGTGACGCGGGAGCACCGCCGACGGTGCCGGTCTGGGGCAGCGGCGACTACATGTCGGCGATCGCCGTCTACGCGGCGATCGTGACCGCCCTGTACCGCCGCGAGCGCACGGGACAAGGGGCCAGTGTCGGGACGTCGCTGCTCGCCACGGGCGTCTGGGCCACGGGAACCCTGGTGGCCGGCGCACTCGCCGGCGGCACGTCCTTCGAGCTGCACGACCGGAAGGGGCCGGCGAATCCACTGGTCAACCCCTACCGCACCGCGGACGACGAGTGGTTCATGCTGGTGGCGTCTCCCCCGCACTGGCCGGGACTGACGCGGGCCATCGGGCGCCCCGAGCTGCTCGAGGACCCGCGTTTCGCCGACGTCGAGGGGGTCATCGAGAACGCCGCCGCGCTCAGCGAGCTGCTCGACGCCGAGTTCCGCGCGCGGCCCTTCGCCCACTGGAGGGACGCCCTGGGACGAGAACGCGTCACCCACAGCCTCATCCAGACCCCTGAGGAGGCCGCGCAGGACCCGCAGCTGCGCGCCAACGACATCGTGGTGCCGCTGGAAGGAGTCACCGGTCTCACGGAAACCATCAGCAGCCCGGTCAACCTGCGAGGAGTGCCGAAGGTGGCGGCGAAACGTGCGCCGGACCTGGGCGAGCACACCGACGAGATCCTCACCGAGCTGGGATTCGGCCCCGCCGAGATCGCCGAGCTGCGCGCGATCGGAGCGATCCCGGGCACGACGGAAACGCAGGCGCCGCGATGAGCGGGCCGTCCGAAGCGGCCGACCCGGTGCTCCACAAACGCCACGACGGCGCCACGAGCCGCGCTGCGGCTCGCGGCGGCTGTTGATCTGCTCGACGCCGCCCCGGACCGCCGGTCGGCGTGCCTGCGCGAAGGTCGCGTACGCCGACGGTGCCACGGGCCTCAACGGGCTGCTGGATCGCGAGGCCGCAGTCGATGAGTGGTGCTTCGCGCACCACCCGGAGGCTCCGGATGATTACCCGAACCACCGCTCCATCGGCGGCGGCGCTCGCAACGTCGGCAAGGACTGACGTCACGGGACAGTACGGTGACGTCCTGCCGAACGCCCCCGGTCCCCCGGGGTTCCTCCTGGGAAGCCACATGCCCGGCCGCCTCGTGAAGGGGACGACTCCCCCCACGCGGCCGCGCGAGCAACAGGATTCAGGCGTTGCCCGGTTGTGAACGGACGGGATGACCGCTCGGCCCCTCGCACGCGGCGGCCGGTCGACCGGACCGGCCGCCCGATGGTGAGGTGCATCGCCGCGGTGGGGCGCTCGCCGAGAAGTCGTGAATACGACACGCGGCGCCAAGTCGCCAACTCCATCCATTGACCTGGTTGTCGAGGGCGCGCGATCTTTCTTCGGGCAACGCGTCATGTGCCCGACAACGTTATCGGACCACTGCCGGAGTCGCCCCGTGCTCGTTCCCCGTCCTTCACGCCCCCTCTCCCGGTACTTGAGGGGTGCCCCCGCCCGGCCAACGGGATCCCCGTGGCAACGTGCCGTCGGCGGGGCCGCGGCCCTGCTGCTGGCCGCCCTGGCGGTCCAACTGCCCCAGCAGAGCCCGGCCGTCGCCGATGACGCCGGGCCGGCGGAGGAGTCGCTGTGCGGCGCCCCGCAGCCCGGGCACTTCGGTTGCTTCGCGGTGCGCCGAGCGGACACCGACAGCGGTCGCACCGCACGGTCCGCCACTCCCGATGGATTCGGCCCGGCCGACCTGCGCTCGGCGTACGACCTGCCCGCGGACGGCGGCGCCGGGGCGACCATCGCGGTCGTGGCGGCCTACGACAACCCGATGGCCGAGCAGGACCTCGCCGCCTACCGGGCCCAGTACGGGCTGCCGCCGTGCACGGCGGACAACGGCTGCTTCCGCAAGGTCGACCAGCGCGGCGGCACCGACTACCCGCAGCCCAACGACGGCTGGGCCGGCGAGATATCCCTGGACCTGGACATGGTCTCGGCCGTCGCGCCGAAGGCGCACATCCTCCTCGTCGAGGCCGACAGCTCCGCCACGGACGACCTGGGCTCCGCCGTCAACACCGCGGTGGCACTGGGCGCCCGCTACGTCTCCAACTCCTACGGCGCCTACTACGACGGCCCCGACCTCGCCGCCCTGGACGCGGCGTACTTCGACCACCCCGGCACCGCCGTGGTGTTCGCCTCCGGCGACTACGGCCACGGGCTGAGCTACCCGGCCTCCTCCCCCTACGTGACGTCCGTCGGCGGCACCTCGCTCAGCAGGAGCGACACCGGTGCGCGCGGCTGGACGGAGACGGTGTGGAGCGGCACCGGCTCGGGGTGCTCCGCCTACCAGCCCAAGCCGGCGTTCCAGACCGGCACCGGCTGCGACAAGCGGTCGGTGACGGACGTCAGCGCGGTCGCCGACCCCGACACCGGCGTGGCGGTCTACAACACCTACTCCGGCGGCGGATGGGGCGTCTACGGCGGCACCAGCGCCTCCGCCCCGATCATCGCCGGTCTGTACGCGCTGGCCGGGACGCCCGTCGAGGGCACCTACCCGGCCGGGTACCCGTACCGCGCGCCCGGTGCGCTCAACGACGTGACCACCGGCAGCAACGCGCAGTGCTCCGACGACGCGCCCTGCGACCCGGACACCGCACCCGCGTGCGAGCCCGCGAACAGCTGCACCGCGGGCCCCGGCTACGACGGACCGACGGGACTGGGCACGCCGAACGGCGTCGGCGCCTTCCGCCCCGGCCCGCACGGCACCGTGACCGGCAAGGTCACCGACAAGGCCACCGGCGAGGCGCTGTCCGGCGCGACGGTGCGGCTGGGCGCGCATACGGCGGTCACCGGCGCGGACGGAAGGTGGTCGCTGGCGGCGCCCACCGGCTCGTACACGCTGACGGTCAACGCCTTCGGCTACTCCGAGAAGGACCTGGGCAAGGTCACCCTCGCCGACGGCACGGAGCTGACCAGGAACGCCGCGCTCGCGGCCGTGCCGGCCACCACGGTCTCCGGGACGGTCCGGGACGGCGGCGGACACGGCTGGGGCCTCTACGCCCGGCTGACCGTCGACGGCGTACCCGGCACCGTCCACACCGACCCCAGGACCGGCCGCTACTCCGTCCGCCTCGAGCGCGGCAAGACGTACACGCTGCGCGCCACCGGCCTCTACCCCGGCTACCGCCCGGCCGAGACAAAGGTCGCGCTCGGATCGTCCCCGAAGACGGCCGACCTGACGCTCCCGCTGGTCGGCTCCGGCACCCTCCCGCCCGGCTACGCCGTGGACTACCACGGCGGCGGCTTCCAGTCCTTCGACACCGCCGCGAAGCCTGCCGGGTGGAGCATCGTCAACCACACCGCCGCCGGCGGCTGGGGATTCGACGACCCGCTGACCCGCGGCAACCAGACCGGTGGTGACGGCGGCTTCGCCCAGGTCGACGACTACGCCCTCGGCTGGGGCGAGGTCGACACCGAACTGATCAGCCCTGACTACGACCTCTCGGCGCAGACCCGGCCGGCGCTGGAGTTCGACACCGCGCTGCCCAGTCTGTGGCGCTTCAACGAGCCCACGGCCGACATCGACGTGAGCACCGACGGCGGGGACCACTGGGACAACCTCTGGCACCACACGGACGTCGTGGAGGGCCCCTCCCACCAGGTCGTTCCGCTCACCGCCTACGCCGGCAAGTCCTCGGTGCGGCTGCGCTTCCACTTCGCCGGCTCCCTGACCGGCATCTGGCAGCTGGACAACGTCGCCGTCGGCACCCGCTCGCTGGTCACCGTGCCCGGTGGGCTGCTGACGGGCCGGGTGACGGACGCCAACACCGGTGCCGGAGTGGTCGGCGCGACCGTCTCCGCCGCGAAGGCCCCCGAGGACGGCGGCCACAGCATCGCCACGCCGGACGACCCGGCCGTGGGCGACGGGCTGTACTGGGCCTTCTCCTCCCGTACCGGCCGCCAGGAGTTCACCGCCGCCCTGCCCGCCTTCGGCTATCCGGCCGGGACGTCGGCGGTGACGGTCAAGGCCGACACGGTCACCGCCGCGGACCTCGCGCTGCGCCCGTCCCGGCTGAAGGCCACCCCCGGTGCGGTGGGCGTCACCGTTCCCTGGGGCGGGAAGAAGACCGTCACGGTAAAGGTGCGCAACACCGGCGGCGCCCCGGCCTCTCTCGCCGTCGGCGAGCAAGCCGTCGCGGGAGCCCCGGCACGCGTGTCCGGCGCCCCCAGGGAGCGGACGGCGGCCAGACCCGATCCGCTCGACGTCGCGGCCACCGCCACGACGGACACCACGGCGGCGGGCCGGACCGCCGGGGCGACCGCCGGGCAGGCGTGGCAGCCGCTCGCGGACCTCCCGCAGCCCATGACCGGGGGGATCGCGGCCGCGTACGACGGCGTCCTCTACAGCGGTCTCGGCCAGACCCCCGACGGTCAGTGGACCACCGCCCTGCGCTCCTACGACCCCGCCACGGCGACCTGGAAGGACCTCGCCCCGGCCGTCACCAAGCGCAGCGGCGCGGCCTACGGATTCGTCCGGGGCAAGCTGTACGTCGTCGGCGGCAAGAACCGCGCGGGCACGCCGATCGCCGGGGGCGAGGTCTACGACCCGGCGAGCGACACATGGTCGCGGATCGCCGACGCGCCCAAGGCGTACGGCAATTCGGCCGCGGCAGCGGTCGGCGACCGGCTCTACGTGATCGGCGGCTGCACCGGCGTCTCCTGCGGCACGCGCGACGTCCAGGTCTACGACCCGGCCGGCGACACGTGGTCCACGGGCCCGGCCTACCCCGTGCCGACCTCCTGGCAGAGCTGCGGAACCGTCGACGGGACGCTGTACTGCGCGGGCGGTGTCCACCAGGGCGACGGGCAGCCTGCCCACGCCACGGCCGTGGGCTACGCCCTGGACCCGGCCGCGGGCCGCTGGACGCCGATCACCGACCCCCCGGTGGACTTCTGGGGTGCCGCGACGGCGAGCGGCGCGGGCCGGCTCATGGCCGCCGGCGGTGTGCTGGTCGGGGCCGCCGCGGTGACCAACGAGGCCTACGCCTACGATCCGGCCGCGGACACGTGGAGCGCGCTGCCGAACCTGCCGCAGCCGCTGTACGCGGCGGCCGGAGCGCCCGGCTGGTCGGTCCTCGGCGGCCAGAGCGCCGACAGGGTAATGCAGACCTCCGCCCTCGAACTGCCCGGTTACGACGCACCCCACGGGGACGTGACGTGGCTGGCGGCGAAGGCGGGCTCCTCATCCGTCGGTGCGGGCAGGACGGCGGAGCTCACCGTCACCGTCGACGCCCGGGACATGGGTCCGGCCGACGCGGGCGTGCACCAGGCGCGGCTGGTCATCGACAGCGACGGGCCGTACGCCTCCGTCACCGTCCCGGTCACCATGACCGTGGTGGCGCCGCCGGGGTGGACGCACCTGACCGGCACCGTCAGCGGCGCCGAGCGACGTGGCGGCAGCACCCCGCTGGCCGGAGCCACGGTTCGGGTTGGGACCGGGGCGGGCGCGCACACGCTCAGCACCGCGGTCGACGGCTCGTACCAGCTGTGGCTCCCGGACGCCGGACCGACCGTTTCCCTCACCGTGAGTGCCGAGGGCTACCGGACGGCCGAACGCACGGTGCGACCGCGCGGTCGTGACGCCGTCACCACCGACGTGGTTCTGACGAGGCGTTAGGCGACGTGCAGGACACGGTGGGGCCGGCCCGGCGGGCCGGCCCCACCGTGTCGCGTGTGGTGACGGGCAGGGGCGGCCCTGTGCGGCTTACAGGTCGTTTCACCATGAGGTCGCGGAGGGAAGGGATGCTGTCATGCTCGCTCCGTCCGTAGGATCACTCCATGCCTGCTGACGAACGCGTAACCCGGTTCATGTTGTCGGGTGGCATCCAGCCGATTTCAGCTCCTCAGCCGATGTCGCAGCTGCCCCAGCGGGTCTGGTCGGATGAAGACTGGAAGCAGATCCAGCTCGGCTATGCGTCGCGGGATATGGACGAGAAGTGGGACGTCTTCACGGAGGGCGAGGTCGTCTTCCTGCACCGAAGCTGGACCGGTAACGGAACTTTCGCGGCGACCTTCGCGCCGGTTGATGGCGGTGGACGGCGGATCGCCGGTGCTGTGGTCGAACGGGACGCTGAGCGCTATCGAGGAACGGACGATGCGTACGACTGCGTGATGCTTGAGTTGGTGATCAGTGCCATCGTGCTCGGCGAGCCGGCGACGGACCTCCGCTCGAAGTTGGTGGAGTTGACGCGCCGGGGGTCGGGTTCCGCCGACGCTCCTGCCAGTCTGATTCAGCACAGTGCCTTGGGGCTGCGCTCGGACTCCTAGCTGGTCACTCTGGGCGGCAGGACGGACGTCGGATGCAGATCAGGCTGCAGACCGGTTCGAGCAGGCCCTGGGAGAGATCAGCGCGTCGCTCGTAGCGGATGCGGAGTCGTTCGAACTGGTGGAGCCAGGCGAAGGCTCGCTCGACCACCCAGCGCACTTTGCCCAGTCCGGAGCCATGGGCAACGCCACGTCGGGCGATCACCGGCCTGATGGCCCGCTGCCACAGCAGGCGGCGGTACTTGTCGAAGTCGCGCGATCAAGGGAGGATTTCAGCTTCGCCACTCCAGGGTGTGGACGGCCTTGGCGACCTCGGCTGGGCCCCGCCGGGCATAGCCGGCTTGTTTGCGAGGAGGTGACGGGTGGTCACCTCGCTGAGCGGCAGTCCTGCACTTAGGGCCGGAAGGTGGTCGTAGGGGAGGGACCCCGAAGTCCGCTCGGAGTACCATCCCACCGAGGTTCTCACGTCTGCGCTCAGCAACCCCCACAGTGGCGCGGCCGTATGGGGCATCCGTACAGAGAAGGCTGAGGGGAATGAGTGTGGCGGAGAGCTGGTCCCGCGTGATGAATCTTCTTCGGCAGCACGCCCCGGCCGATCACGCGGATCTGCCTGGGCCCGCTACGGAACAGATGCTCGCGGCCGCCGAGGAACGGATGGGTATCCCCCTCCCCCAGGATCTGCGGGCGTGGCTGCTGCAGAACAATCTGGATCTTCCTGAGGAAGATGTGGACGTCGATGTGGCATGTTGCGGCTTCGACGGGTTCCCGGATGAGGGAAGCTTCTTTCTCGGCATCCGGGCGATGGAGAGGCTCTACGCGAACCACTCCACGCTCGGTGGATTCGACCCTCCTGACCAGCCGGACAATCCGTTTTGGCGTAATGAGTGGATCCCGTTCCTGTCGGACCAGGACGGCTGGATGGGAAAGTTTATCGACGTGCGGGACGGGCGCGTCGGCAGGTGGTTCGTGGGTGAGATCACGATCACGGGCGAGTACGAGTCGCTGGCTCACTATTTCGACTCCGTGGCGGAGATGCTGACGAAGATCGCCGATGGAAACCATCCGGTCTGTAAGGTCGCCGAAGGGCGACTCGTCTGGTCGTAGACCAGACGATCCGCCGCGTCGGTCCCGCAAGATGGAGAGGCAACGGTGAAAGAGCATCTTCAGCGTTGACGCTCCAGGGTGAGAACGGCCGCAGCGATGGACGTCATGTGGATGAGACTGACGCGGGCTTTGCGGAAGACGTGCCAGGACGTCAGTCTCGCGGCGCTTCGTGTCTCTGGTGCTCGTACCGCTGACAGGGCGCGGTTGACCGTCCGCTGGGTCGGGCTGAGGTCCTGGTGCGGAAGGTGCGGTCGGCAAGGACCGGAATGCCCTGGCGCTCGCAGATCCGGATGACTCGGTGGGTGCGGGCCGCGGTCAGGGATCACTCCCCCAGGGCACGCAGCGGCCCCGGCGCCCGCCGGGACAGGTGACCGACGAGAGCCGTCACGCCGGATGCGGAGTGCGACGCCGGTCAGTCAGCTGGTGCGGGCCTTGGGGCGGCCGGGCTCCCGGCCGGGGCGCGCCGACACCCGGTAAGGGACTGCCGTCCACCGCCGCCTGCGGAGCGCGCAGGACTGCAGGGCGACCGCCGCCCACGGCGACCCGAAACGCCGACGGCCCCTCCGGGTGAACCACTGGGGTTCACCCGGAGGGGCCGGCCGCCGGCGGTCAGGTGTGCGCTACCCCTGGGGGATCCACATGGGGTTGGCCCACTCCGTCGACGGCGCCCAGAATCCGGCGCCGCCGGCGGAGCCTGCTCCGTTGCCTCCGCGGCTCAGCAGGTCGGATGCCCCGGCGATGCGGTCACCACCGTTGCCGCCGGCCGCGACCGGACGGTCGTCGCGGTCCGTGGGCTGGAACCCGACCGTGTAGGTGCGGGTGACCGAACCGTTGGCCGAGGTCACCTTGATGGTGCGGGTGGTGAACCGGTGCCCGGTCGACGACAGGACCGAGCTGCCGTCGGTGACCTTCACCCGCGCGCCGGACTGGGCCGGTACGGCGGAGAGGGCCGGGACCTTCTTGTTCTTCGGCCAGTCGACGACGTACGTGGACACGGCCGGGTCGAACCCGTCGATCGCGATGCCTCCGACGGTGATCGCCTTGGCGTCGGCGACGCTGGCCTTGGTGGCGTCGGTGTGGTTCGTCACCTTGACCGACCCGTCGGCGTTGACGACGACGTGCGCCGCCATCGCGGCCGCCAGGTTGATCCGCTCCCAGCTCGCTCCGCCGTCCGCGGTGAGGTCCAGCGGGGAGCCGGAGTCCGTCGCGGTCTGCTCGAGGATCTGGGTGCGCTGAGCGGTGGTCAGGTCCGGGAAGGCCGTGATGAGCAGGGCCGCCGCGTCGGACGGCGCCTTGAGGGCCTGCCCGGACTTCCCGACCTGGGAGAACCCGTAGTCCAGGCGCTGCGTGTACAGGTCGACGTGCTGCGCCGTGCTCAGGCCGGCGTAGGAGTCGCCCTCGCAGGCCTCGAGCGTGTCGCCGTAGCCCTCCTTCTCGCAACTGGCGAGCAGCACGTTCTCCATCTCGGTGTGGGCCTGGGTCAGCAGCTTCGCGAAGTCGGGGTCCGCCCACCGGTGCGCGACGGTGGCCTGTGCGGCGATGCGGCCGCCCATGACGTCGAGCGGGTAGTGGAACCCGAGGACGATGCGGTTGTCCCCGTACTCCGAGGTGCGGGCCAGGATCGACGGTGCCAGCTCCGGCAGGAGCGTGGCGAGGATGGTCCCCGCTTCGTAGCCGCCGTAGGTGTGGCCGCTCGGGTAGGAGCCGCTGGTGGTGAGGCTGCCGTAGGAACCGTCCTGCGACTCGTAGACGGCACCGCCGTCGCCGACGAACCCGAGCCGCACGTACGGGCGCTGGTAGCCGAAGTGGTCCTTCGCCGGCCCGCCCTTGTCGAGGCCCTGAGTGACGCGGGAGAACAGCGCGCCGGTCTTCGGCAGCCGGCCGCCGTTGAGGGCGTCCAGGTAGATCTGTCCGAGCCGGGAGCCGAGTCCGTCGGCCATCGTGACGGTGGAGCTGTTCGTGGCGTCGACCTCGGCCCGGTCCACCTCCTTCTGCGTCGCCGCGTTGTTGATGCGCACCGCGATCCGGTCGTTCTCAGCGGTGGGCGGGGTGCCGCCCGGCACCTTGGTGTTGGCGGCAAGGATGTCGGAGTCGAGGTCCTCGAAGCCGTTGAGCAGGCCGTAGAAGTAGTCGGTCCCGTCGCCGGTGCCCGGCCACTTGTCCGACGCGTAGGTGGCGTTGAGCGTGTCGTCCGGGAAGGGGGTCGGCTCGTACGCCGGGTCGGAGGCGTCCGCCGCGGCGGTCGCCGAGGTGGTCACCGGGACGGTCGCGGCGGTGTCGTCCGACGTTCCGGCCAGCGTGACCGCGGTGACGGTGGCCGCGTGGGCCTTCGCCTTGCCCGTGGTCGTGAGCAGCGTCGTGCCCGCCGTGGCGGGGACGTGCGCGGTGGTTCCGTCGTCGAGGGCCACGGTGTAGCCGATGATCGGGAATCCGCCGTCGCCGGCCGCCTGCCAGGTCACGCGGACCTGCTTGCCGTCGGTGATCACACCCGTCACGGCCGGCTTCTGCGGCTTGCCGCCGCCGGTGACCACGGGTGCCGTGGCGGCGCTCCGCTGGGAGGTGCCGACGGCGTTGACCGCCTGGACGCGTGCCGTGTACGACCTGCCCGACCGCAGCCAGGTGAAGGTCGTGCTCCGGCTGCCCGGATCCTTGATCTTGATCTGGTGGCCGTCGTTCAGGGTGATCTCGTAGCCGGTGACCGGTGAGCCGCCGGTGTCCTTGGGTGCGGACCAGGCCACGGTCACGCTCGTGCCGGACGAGGTCGCCGACACCGCGTCAGGCGCGGCCGGCACCGTCTTGGGCTTCGTGGTGAGCGCGGACAGGGCGTGGCGAAGGGTGTCGTACCGGGCGGTGAGGGTCGCGTCCGTGGCCGCGCCGTCGGCGACCGCGGTCTTCGCCGCGGCGAGTGCCCCGGTGAACGCCTTCCACGACGCGTCCGTGTAGCGGTCGTCGTCGAGGGCGGACGCGGTGGCGACCAGGTCCTCCAGCTTCAGCCGCGGGAGCGGGATCAGCTGGCCCGCGGCCAGGGTGAGGCTGCGCGTCTGCGTGTCGACCTCGAGCTGGGTCGCGTCATCGGCGGTGACGAGGATGCGTGCAGCGGCGAGTTCACGCCCGTACACACCGAAGTCGATCGCGTCGTAGCGCTCCGCGTCGGCGGAGAGCCCCTCGTACTGCTCGATCGCCTTCTGCAGGGCGGACTTGTCCGTGACGGCGGGCGTCTCGACATGGTTGAAGGTGATCCGGCCCAGGTTCGCGACGTACGGGTGCGAGGAGTCCGGGTTCGTCGTCAGCCGCAGGTAGACGGTGTGCGTGCCGGTGATCGCCTTGGGCAGCGTCACGCTCGTCGTCCCGCCGGACGACCACGCGGATCCCGTGACCGGCAGCGGCACGGTCGCGTACGGCGTGCCGGGGTTGGCCGTGTCGAAGGAGTCCAGGTAGAGCTGGACGGCGGAGCCGGTGCCGCAACGGGCGGAGTTGTTGACGTAGGTGATCGTGACGGTGCTCTTCGGGGAGGTGCCGAAGTCGACGTCCCCGTAGTTGAGCCACGCCCCGTTGTAGGTGCCGCCGAGGTCGGTGGTGGAACCGGAGCCCGTCCAGCCGACGGGCTCGCTCTTGAGGCCGCCGCCGCTGTGGGAGCGCCACGCGGTGGCGTCGAAGCCCACGGGGGCGTCGGCGGTCTGCGTCAGGGCCAGCGAGTAGACGTTGCCCACGTAGGGCTGGGAGGCCGTCTGCGTGCTGGAGACGAACGCCGCGTACACGTCCTGGACGCCGGTGAAGACGCTCGGGTCGAGGTGCACGCTCGTGGTGGCGATGGTTCCCCAGCCCGATCCGCTGTAGTCGAGCGGGATGTCGACGCTCTTCGCGCCGTCCTTCGAGCCGAGGTGCAGCTCGATGTGCGAGTCCGACGCGGCCCGCGACTGGGGCTTGTCATAGCGGACGGTGACGGTGTCGGCGCCGCTCTGGAGGTTCGTGTCCTTCCACTGCGCCCACGCGCCGTTCGTCACGTTCTCGAAGATGCCGTTGCCGAGGTTGAGCGGCAGCGAACCGTTGCCGGTCGCGGTGCTGTTGACCGCGGTCAGCGTGGCGAGCGTGGTGGTGGGGGACGTCGAGACCTCGTACGGCGAGAACTGGTACCAGTCGAAGTTCGACACCCACTGCTGGCCCGACGGGGCGTGGAACACGAACGTCGCGCTCTTCGCGTCCAGCAGGGCGTCGGCGTCGGTGACGGCCGCCTGCACCGTGGAGTAGTACTGCCAGCCGCCGGTGCCGGGGAGCGGGACGGTGGCCACGATCGGGCCGTCGGCGGCGCCGGCGTGGATGTCCACGCTGCTCGGCTTCGCGTTCGTCGCCTGCGAGTTCGCGTAGCGGACCGAGATGGTCCGCGGGGCGACCCCGCCGAAGTCCAGCCTGGTGAACCGCTCCCACGACCCCTCGGTGACGCCACCGAGGTTGCCGTCGGAGTTGTTCCGCTCACTGACGAGGCTGGGGCCCTCCTTCTGGTCGGGGCTCTCGGCCTGCAGGACGGCGTAGCCGCCCTCGTCGATGGTCAGGGCGTCGATGGCGGTCTGCAGCGCGTCCTGCGCGGCCATGATCGTGCCCGTCGCGGAGGCGGTGTCCGCGAGGACGGTCCGCGCGCGTTCGAGGGCCGACCGGAACAGGTTCCAGGAGCCGTCGGAGTAGTTGGCGCTGCGCACCACGGACGCCTGGTCGACGAGTGCGCCCAGGGCCTTGCGCTGCACCGCGGCGGCGGAGACGAGGAGCGGGTCCGTCGGGGATATCCCGGTGCCGGTCACCGTCGAGGCCCGCACGCCGTGCGCGAAGGCCGCGTCCCGGAAGGTGATGCCGAAGCGCGCGTCGACCTTCGTGGTGCCGGTGAGGGACAGCGTCGCCGTGCGCTTGTCACTGACGCGGAGGTCCGCCGTGACGCCGTCCGGCAGGCCGGTCACGCTCGCCGCTCCGGTCTTGGTGAGGCTGGTCCCCTTGCGGGCGTCGAAGGACGCCGGTCCGGAAAGGGTGAGCTTCACGCTGTCGTGGAGGGTGCCGTCCTCGTCGGTGTCGACGGTGCCGGGGTGGGCGGAGAGGACGGTGTCGCCCTTGTCCGTGCCCGTGTCGCCGTCACCCGTGTCGCCCCCGTCGGTGTTCAGCGAGTACGCGGGCTCCGTGTGGGCGCCCCACTGGGAGGGCTTGGAACCCATGGTGAAGTCCAGGGTTCCGCCGGAGATGATCTGGGAGTAGTCGAGCCACGTGTTGTCGAACCGCTTGCCGTTGAGGGTCGCGCTCTGCACGTAGTAGTTGCTCGGCGACACGCCGTCGGCCTTCACCGTGAACCGGGAGCCGTTGGCGTAGCTGATCGTCGTCGAGTCGAAGAACGGGCTGCCGATCTGGAACTGGCTGGATCCGGCGGTCACCGGGAACAGGCCGAGCGCCGCGCCGACGAACATGGTCGACATGGTGCCGGCGTCGTTGTCCATGGTCGGCAGGAAGCCGTTCGGGGAGAGCTTGTAGACCTGGGTCTTGACCGGCGGGGTGAACTGGCCGCCGGAGCTGGGGGCCTCGTTCGTCGAGCCCGTCGCGATGTAGCGGTTCCAGGTCGTGCCGGTGTAGATGGCGCGCACCCACTTCTGCGTCAGGCTCGGCTCGCCGACGTAGTTGAAGAGGTAGGGGGCCTGGAGGTCGATCTCGTTCGCGTTGGAGTGCAGCATGGTCGAGCCGTCGTCGACGGTCGAGTCCTCGCCGAACATGTGCTTGACCGCGGCCTTGCCGGCCTTGTCGCCGCCCATGGCCTCGATGAGGCCGCCCATGTCGTACGCGTCGTACCAGTGGTACTGCCAGAGCGTGCCCTGGTAGAGGCCGGCCGCCTCGAACTTCTCGTAGTCGGCGCTCTGCCAGTCGCCGTTCGCGGCGCGCGGGGTGAGCAGACCGACCTTGGTGCCGTCGGCCGCGGTCCAGGCGCCGGACTTCACGAGGTTGTCGATCGCCATCGTCGACTGGGTGCGCAGCTTCTTCGCGTCGTCCTTCTTGCCGAGCGCGTCGGCGACGACGGACAGCGCCCACTGGTCGTAGCCGCGCTGCACGGTCGTACCGGGGTCACCGGTGACGTACCCCTGCCGTAGCTGCGCGCCCGTGTAGTAACCGGAGTACGACAGCAGCGCCGGGTACGCCTCGTCGAGCCGGTCGAAGTTCTTGTAGCCCTTCGACAGCGCGTCGGCGACCAGCACGGCCGAGCGCTCCCAGCGCACGGTCGGGACCGAGTGGGTGAGGCTGCCGAGGCTCTTGCCGGAGGTGCGCTGGTCGGCGAAGAGCACGATCAGCGACTGGATCATGTCCCGGTACGTGGCCGGGTCGATGTAGGACTCGACGGAGTACTTGCGGAAGTCGTCCCAGGTGGACCAGCCGTCGTAGTACGTGAAGCCGTTCGCCTTGTGCACCGCACCGTCCGCGCCGCGGTACGTCCCGCTGGTGCTGGTGGCGTTCACCGGCAGCGCGTACATGCGGTACAGGTGCGTGTAGAACTCCTTGGTGAGCGTCGACCCGGGGTCGGACTTCACCGAGGAGCGCACGTCGACGGCACCGAGGGCCTTGTTCCAGTCCGCCTTCGTCCGCGCGCGCGCCTGGTCGAGGGTGAGGTCGCCCACCTCGTTGTGCTGGTCGGTCGTGGCCTGCTCGGCGCTGATCGGCGACAGCGTGATGCGCAGCTCGATGTCGTCGCCCGCGGCCTTGTCGAACCCGAGGACGGCGCCGGTGTCGGACCCGTCCTGCGTGGTCGCGTCGCTCAGCTTGCCGTCGTTGCCCCAGCTCTTCAGGGAGGTCACGGCGACGTTCGTGGTGGCGGCGTAGTACAGCTTGTACGAGGCGCCGTTGAACGAACCCGCGATGAGCCCGGTGATCGACGTGGTCCCGTTCGGGAGCGTCGTCGCCTTCATCGTCGAGCGGGTGCGGCTGGTGAAGTTGTTCGCAAGGTCGAGGACGAGCTCGGGGTTCGACCCGGCGGGGAAGGTGTACCGCTGCAGCGCCGTGCGCGTCGTCGCGGTCATCTCGGCCTTGATGGTGCCCGGGTCCTGCTTCACCGACGACGCGGTTCCGGAGATGGCCCCGAGGCCCACCTGGTACGAGCCGGGCGTCGCGCTCTCGTCGTCGTGGCTGTACGCGTGGGCGTACGTGCCGGCGGCGGGCCGGCTGTCGTACTGCACGGAGGTCGGGACGACGAGCAGGTCGCCACCGCCTCCGGAGCCGCCGACGCCGTCGAGGTTCGTCGCGGTGAACCCGGCGATGTGGTCCTCGTTGTAGTCGTACCCGGTGTGGTTCCGGTTCGGCGTGGTCAGCGGGTTGACCTTGGCCAGGCTGTGGGGCGCCTGCGCGCCCGGCAGGTCGTTGCCGTCGTCGCCGGCGGTCGACACGAACGGGTCGACGAGCTTCGTGTAGTCCGTCCCGCCGGACCCCGTGGACGTGGTGGCGACGGGCACGGCGGCGGCCGCGCCGCCACCCGCCAGCGCGCCGAGGCCGAGCGCCCCGGTGAGCAGCGCGGCGACCGTCGCGCGCAGTGGCCGGCGACGCCCGCTCGCGGTTCCCGGAAGGACCGCGCGGGGCAAGGGGGGATGGGATCTGATGGACACGTAACCTCTCCAGCGTCGCAATACGCACGCACGGTTCGGCCTCACCAGAAGACAACGTTGTCAGCCCGGAAACGCCGGGCGTGCAACCCAGAGCGAGACGGTAGTGGACGAACGGCATCGCAGCCGCCGCTTTCACGACCGTACGTCATCAGACACGGGGAAGACGTACGGAAGGCAAACAGAATTCGTACGGCACGTGCGCGCCGGGGGCCGCGAGGGCGACACAACGGCGCGGCGTACGGCAGGGCGTGAGGACTTCGGCCGACGACGGGTCAGAGCGTAGCGGGGCGAGGCCGTCCTGTACACGTCATCCGAATCCAGGTCCTTCGCCACTGGCGAGATCCGCGCCCCCATCTCGCTGCCCGACTGCGTTGCTGCCGTTTCGACACTCATTCGACTGCGGCAGGTTGTGCGACGCGCTTGACTGATGCCGTGGAACGTGTCGAAGGACCGGTCGCATGGGAACCGCAGCGTCATGCCGTCGGCACGAAGTCCCGCGAGCAGCGCTGCGCTTGGGCCCGCTGACTGACGCTCGGCCGGAGGCCGTCAGGCGGCTGAAGGGCGCCAGGGTTCAGCTCGTCGACCTGAGGCGGGGTTCTTCGTCGTTCGGCTATGGTCACCACAGCTGCCGTACTTCTGCGGTGCAGGGCGTCGAACGGACGTTGAGGAGATCGGGGCATGTGGTTCGATGACTCCGCCGGCGTGAACCGTGTGTGCATCGAACGGCTCGGCGAGACGGCCGGCCCACAGTTCGCCGCCATGGCCCGCCGTGGCTTCCAGTTGGTCCGGCCGACCGACGATCTCCAGGCCACCGGTCAATGCCGCCTCGGCGGCGCCGCCCTGCTCGAACCGGGCACCCCCTGGCCGGAACAGAGCGGGGTTCCGCTGTCCCTGCACGCCGTGCTGGACACCGATGCCCTTGCTGCGTGGCTGGGTGACGAACTGCCCCTACGGCCCGGGCTGCTCAACTTCTTCTACCTCGATCCGGACGTGCCGTACGAGGAGTACCGAAGACTGGATGCGTCCGGACCCGAGGCGTACCGCGTGATTCCCGCCGATCCGGCACGCGCGGTCGAGACGCAGGCACCTGTGCCGGCGAGAAGCTATCCAGCCGTACCCGTGCACGCGGCCGAGCTCACCATGCTGCCGGACTGCTGGGATGTCGAGGACGATGACGTCGGGTTCGACAGGCAACAGCACTGGGGGGCGGCATCGCTCATTCTCAGCGAGATGGGAGATCTCGACGGGAACACCGCCGGCAGCCACTGCGCCTTCGGTTGGCCGGACACTTCGTACACGGTCACGGTGACCTCCCGCGAGGACGGTGGCCCCGCGGTCCATCTGCTTCAACTGGCGGAGGACGCGGACCTCGGGTGGGGCTGGGGGGACGCGGGAACGCTGTACTTCACGATCCCGGTCGGGGCGTTCGTGACCGGGGACTTCCGCCAGGCCGTGGCGAAGGTCCACTGCTGTTGAGCCGGTGCCGCCTTGGCTCACGCTGCACCGAAACCCACTGAACCCACCGAACCCACCGAGGCCGGCGGGTCACCACCGTGAGCCGTCTTGCGCACCCTCCCTCTCGTTGACTTGTCGCAAGGATTGACGCACGATGTTGAGACAAGGCTTGAGACATAGAGGGCTCATGACGAAGGAGGGTGGCTGGATGCCCGAGCAGTCCGTGCGTCCGGCGGATGTCGAGCAGGCCGGCGTGTGGTTGGCCCGGCACGGCCTGGTCGACGTCCGGCCGACGCCGCTGTTGGCCACGCGTCTGGCGGTCCGGCGCGGTGCCCGGCTGGCCGCTCAGGTCCTGCTGGCGGCGTTCATCATCGCGGTCGCCCTTGTCTACACGACCGACCGGCGTGGCGGCCCGGTTGACGGCCCCGGGTCGTACCGGGAATCGTCGTTGCTGGTCCTGACGGCGGTGGTCGTGGGGTTGGTGCTGGCCCAGTCGCTGCTGGACTGGTGGGTGCGGCGGGTCGACCGGCGGGCCGGCGCGACGTTGCCGCGCCGGGCGGCCCACCCGGTCCGCCTCGGCTGGCGCACCGTGCTCGGCCGGCCGCGTGCGGCATTCGCGGTTGCCACGTTCGCGGGAGCGTTGGTGCCGGCGGTCGTCGCCCTGACCGTGCGGGACTCCACCGCGCGGTACGCGGGCCTCGTCCTGCTGATCGGACTGTGCGGGGTCGCGGTCGGTACGGCGGTCCAGCTGCGCCACATCCTGACGCACCCGGTCGTGGCCGACGACAAGGTCTCGCTGACCGCCGACGTCATCATGCGGGTCGAGGACGCCCGCGAGGTCGCCACGCCAACCGTGGTGTGGCTGCTGCCGATCGTGTCGGTGTTCGATACCGCGCTGGGCTGGTGGAGCACCGCCTGGCTCGTCTTCGTCGCACTGAGCACCGTCACGCTCGCCCTGATCACCAAGCGCACCGCGCAGAGCGGCACGGTGGCGCGGCACGTCACGAGCGACCGGTGAGCCGATGATCGTCATCGACTCGGCCTCGCCCGTCCCGCCGTTCGAGCAGCTCCGCGCCCAGCTCGCCCGGCAGATCCAGGACCGCACACTGGCCGTGGGCACCCAGCTGCCGACCATGCGCCGACTGGCCGCGGACCTCGGCCTGGCCGTCAACACCGTCGGCCGGGCCTACCGGGCGCTGGAGGAGGCGGGGCTGATCGAGACCCGCGGACGGGCGGGCTCGTTCGTCACCGCCGCCGGCGAGCAGGGACGCGAGCGGGCACGCCACGCCGCCGCCGAGTACGCCGCCGTCATCGCCGCCGTGGGCATCGACACCGACGAGGCCATCCGCATCATCCGAGCGGCGCTGGCCAACGGCGTGGCGGCATCGCCCTCTTCACGCACCTCGGTTGAGTGAGGGGCCTGCCTGACGGGGTCCCGGCCCGCCGTCACGCTTTGCGGGCCAGGACCAGGCGCGCGTACGGGGCACCGTCCGGGCGGTGACCGAAGTCGGGTACAGCGGTCGTGCGTACGGTGAAGCCCGCCGCGGTCAGTTCGGCGCGCACCGCGCGGAGCGGGAAGGTGCGGTAGTACATGACGAAGGTCGGCCGCCAGACCGCGTTCCGTATCCGCATCGCCGCGTCGAAGCCGGCGGGTATCCAGTAGCGCCGGGAGGCGATGCGCGGCGGTGCGAAAACGGGGAAGGCGAAGAGCCCGCCGGGCCGGAGGGCGCGGTGCACCCCGGCGAACAGGGCCGGCCGCTCGGCGGCCAGGAAGTGCCCGAAGGCGCCGAAGCTGACGGCCAGGTCGAACTCCGCGGCGAAGGGCGGCTTCCGTGCGTCCGCGCGTATCCACTCCGCGTCCGGGTGGGCACGGCGCGCCTGCGCGAGCATGCCGGCGCTGAAGTCCACGCCCGCGACCCGGCCCCGGCACAACGGTTGCAGGACGCGCAGGCCCGCTCCCGTGCCGCAGCACACGTCCAGCCCGTCACCGAACGGGCCGAAGGGACTCAGGGCGGCGGCGGTCGCGTCGAGGATGCGGTCCGAGGTGCGGAACGGCGTGTGGTCGAACCTCGGGGCGAGCAGGTCGTAGCCGCGCTCGACGGACGACAGGGCCTGCACGGCCAGCTCACGCAGGGAGGGGCCTTCGGGTGAGAACACCGGTCCAGGGTAAGGCCGTTCAACCGTCGTGAAAGGCGGCATCACCGAAGCCGAGCGCTGCGGCCGTGGCTCGACCGGGCGTCAAGAAGCGGCGCGGCGCCGGGCCGGCGGTCCCCCCTCCCGGATCCGGGCTACGTCTGCTCGTCGGACTGCTGGCCGGCCTCACGTCCACCGGCGCTGACCAGCCCTGTCTCGTAGGCGACGATGACGGCTTGGACGCGGTCGCGGAGTCCGAGTTGGGCGAGGATGCGGGCGACGTGGGTCTTGACGGTCGCCTCGGCCAGGTGGAGGCGGCTGGCGAGTTCGGTGTTGCTGAGTCCGCGGGCCAGCAGGCCGAGGACCTCCAGTTCGCGGGGGGTGAGCGAGGCGAGGTCGCGGTGGAGGGCGGCGGTGTCGCTGCCGCGCTGGGTGAAGCGCTGCACGAGGCGGCGGGTGATGACGGGCGCGAGGCGGGCGTCGCCGTTGCGGACCGTTCGGACGGCCGCGGTCAGATGCTCGGGGGTGACGTCCTTGAGGAGGAAGCCGCTGGCGCCGGCGGACAGTGCCGCGTAGACGTACCGGTCGAGGTCGAACGTGGTCAGGATGATGACGCGGGGTGCGGTGGGGGCGCCGGTGAGGATGCGGCGGGTGGCCTCCAGGCCGTCCATCTCGGGCATCCGGATGTCCATGAGGACGACGTCGGGCCGCGTGCGGCGGACCGCTTCGACGGCTTCGGCGCCGTTGGTCGCTTCCGCCACGACGTCGATGCCGTCGGCGCCGAGGATCATCCGGAACCCGGTACGGACCAGGGTCTGGTCGTCGGCGAGGAGCACACGCAGCGGCTCGGTCACGGCGTCTCCAAGGGGATCAGGGCCTCCACACGGTAGCCGCCGGTCATGCGCCGGCCGGTGGTCAGGGTTCCGTCACCAGACCCTGCACGGCGGCATTGACCGCCGTCAGCGTGGTCGAACCCGGGTACGGGAAGTCCTTGGCCATGCCACCGAACAACAGTACCGAGGCGTCCGCGGACATCCGCGGATACAGCGAGGCGACCACGGTCGTGTAGTCGACGATCTTCGTCGTGGCCAGCGTCGTCGCCGTGGCGACGTCATAGGTGCGGGCCGTGTTCATGTCGCGGACCATGCCGACCAGAGCCACCCGGTCCACGTGCCGCACCGGCTCGAGCGCGGCGGCGATGCCGGCCGGCCGGCTCAGGTCGAGCGCCAGGCCCGTGACCGTACCGCCGGTCTCCGCCACAAGTTCCTCCGCCACTGCGGTGGCGCGTTCCTGGGTGCGTCCGGTGATCAGGACGTCCGCGCCTCGCCGCGCGTACTCCGCGGCCAGTGCCCGTCCTGTGCCCTGCGTGGCTCCGACGACGACTACGGTGCTCAATTCTGTTTCCTTCGGGTGTGCGACGTGCCGCTTGCTCTCCGGCCGTCAGAGTTTCGGTCCCTTGACGGCGTAGAGGAGGGTTCCGGTTGCGAGGAGGGTGATGGCGGTGATGGTGTCGGTCGGGGTGCCGGGGGGCTGGAGCATCCAGGCGCATACCTGTCCTTGCGTGCCGGTGGGCGGTGGGGTGAGGAGGGCGCAGGTGAGCCGGACGGTCGGCAGGGTCCCACCGTGGTGCGCCCCGCACACCACGGCCCCGAGTGCGGTCAGGCCGATCAGGCCTGCGGTGTTGCGGAGGATGACTGTGGTGGGGGCGAGTTCGGTTCCCAGCGCCTGCACTGCCAGCAGGGTCGCGGCGGCGACGGTGCCGATGAGGAGGATGCGACCGGCTCGGCGGGGTGCCCAGCGGATCGCGGCCGTCCTGTCCAGCGCGGCGTCCTGCTCGCCCAGTCCCACCGCGGCGGCCGCCACGTGTGCGGCCGGGCCGCTCGACGAGTCGTACCGGCGTACGTCGCCGTGGCCGGCCGTGCGGCTACGCCACCGCTGCGTGGACGAGCAGATCGTCGCCGAAGCCCCGCAGGAGACCTACCTGGCGGTGTGGCGCGCCGCTGCGGCATTCGCAGGGAGTGCGGCCGGTGGGTCGGACGCCCCGCGGTCGCCTTTGGCCACCGGACGGAGAAGGCGTTCCTCGTCGAGCTCGTCCAGTGCTTTCCTGCGTGATCTCACACCAGCCAGACGCCAAGTGGGCCGCGCAGGTTCTGCGTTGACCGTGACCTGCGTCATGGCCCCGGACGAGGGAGGGCGTGAGCGCCCGGTGCGCCGGCATCCGGGGCCCGGACGCCGTTGATGGTCAACCCAGTTCGCAAGCCGCCTCGTGCAGCAGGTCCGCCAAGGATGCGGCCGCGGTCACCATCGGTACGTGTCCGCTGGGGAGGGACCGCACGTGGGCGTTCATCCGCTCGGCCAGGAACCGCTGCGTCCCGGGCGAGATCATGCGGTCCTTCTCCGCCACGACGTACCAACTCGGCAGGTCCCCCCACAGCGGGCGTCCCAGTGGCGTGCCGATGCACACTGCTGCGATCGGCCGTTGCACGGCAGCCAGTACCGCCTGGTCCTCCGGCGAGGCGTCCTGAGCGAAGACCTCCTCGAACGCGGTGTCGGGAAGCCACACATAGCCGTGCGCGTCGGGTTCGAGCGCGGGAGCCCTGGGGTCGGGCGCCGCCCGGTGGAAGACGTCGGCGACGGTCTCCTTCTCGGCCGGTGTCAGCCCGGTCACGTGCACCAGCCCCGTCACCTGGTCGCTTCGCACGGAACTGATGACAGCGCTCGAGTACGCGTGGCCCACCAGGGCCACAGGGCCGGCCGCCACCCGCTCGACCGTCCTCTCCACCGCCGCCACATCGTCCTCGACGGAAGTCAACGACAGCTGCGCGGCGTGGCATTGCACTCCCTTCGCCCGCAGCGCTGTGATCACCCGGGACCAACTGGACCCGTCCGCCCAGGCCGCGTGGACCAGAACCAGCGATGCCTGCTCGCCCTTCCTGGGATCCGTGGTCATTCCGTCCTCCTCTCCGATCTGCGATTTCCGGCGCTCATCCGGCCATCCCTGATGCCGCCCAATTCATCGGATTTCCATCGCCCATTCTTCGCCTTCGCTCAAAAAGTGTCCACACAAGGGAGATCTCAAGCCGATCGGTGGCTCCGCGCCATCCGGCAGAGCCCGGTCGGGCAGTCGTTCGCCACTGTGGACGGCACAGGGATGCTCTGCCGGTCCGTCGGCGTCGCGTCCGGGCCGCGAACTGCGATGTGCGTGCCATTCGGATGGTGAAACCCGGCCACAAGTAAATCGAATGGAATTATCCCCAGGCATCCGCACAGCGGCGGACTGGGGCTGCAACACTGGGCCCGTCGGCCCGATGCTCTTCCGCCCGCAAGGCGGCCGTACTGCACGTGGCGTCGGGACGGTGGCCACCCAATTGGCAGGTCGGCCGTCAGGAGGGAAGGCATGGGATCGCGACGAGGGACATTCTCATCCAGTGGCGCGCCTGCATGATGCGTGATGTCTTCTTGTATTCGCTGCGCGTCCGGTCGTAGGACGCTCCGCGATGCCATCTGCGGATCAGCACCGAAAACGAAGTGAGGCAGCAATGACCGAAGCATCCGGGATCCAGGATCACGGCACCTACGACGTGATCGTGCTGGGAGCCGGCCCGGTCGGGCAGAACGTCGCCGAACACGCCCGCGCCGCGGGACTCTCGGTGGCCGTGGTGGAACGGGAACTGGTGGGCGGGGAGTGCTCGTACTGGGCGTGCGTGCCCAGCAAGGCGCTGCTGCGCCCGGTCATCGCCGTCGCCGACGCGCGGCGGGTCGACGGCGCCCGGCAGGCCGTGACCGGGTCGCTGGACACCGGCAGGGTGTTCGCCCGCCGGGACCACTACGTCACCGACTGGGACGACACCGGCCAGGCGCGCTGGGTGAAGTCCATCGGCGCCGACCTCTTCCGCGGCCACGGCCGGCTCGACGGGCCGCGGAAGGTGACCGTCACCGCGACCGACGGCGCCCGCCACACCCTTGCGGCGCGGCACGCGGTCGCCATCGCCACCGGCAGCCGCCCGGTGCTGCCCGACATCGACGGCATCGGGGAAGCCCGGCCGTGGACCAACCGGCACGGCACCGACTCCAGCACCGTCCCCAGCCGCCTGATCGTCGTCGGCGGTGGCGGGGTCGGGGTGGAGATGGCCACCCTCTGGCAGGGCCTGGGCTCCCAGGTCACCCTCCTCGCCAGGCGTCCTCTGCTCCCCCGGATGGAGCCTTTCGCCGGCGAGCTCGTCGCAGCCGGGTTGACCGACGCCGGAGCGCAGGTCCGCATCGGCGTCCGGGTGACCTCCCTGCGCCGCCCCGACCCCGCCGGGCCGGTCACCTGCATCCTGGACGACGGCAGTGAACTGGAAGCGGACGAGATCATGTTCGCCACCGGACGCGCCCCGCTGACCGACGACATCGGTCTGGACACCGTAGGCCTCACCCCGGGGTCCTGGCTGGACGCCGACACCACGTGCCTGGTCCGCGAGGTCCCGGGCGAGTGGCTTTACGCGCTCGGCGACGTCAACCACCGCGCCCTCCTCACCCACCAGGGCAAGTACCAGGGGCGCACCGCCGGCGACGCCATCGGCGCGCGTGCCGCCGGCCGTCCCCTGGACGACGCCCCGTGGGGCGACCACGCCACCACGGCCGACCAGCACGCCGTACCGCAGGTCTTCTTCACCGACCCCGAAGCCGGCGCCGTGGGCCTGTCCGCAGCACAGGCCGCGGAGGCCGGTCTCCCCGTCAAGGTCGTCGACCTCGACTTCACCGCCGCCCAGGGCGCCAACCTCTACGCCGACGGCTACCGCGGTCACGCCCGGATGGTCGTCGACACCGACCGGGAGGTCCTGCTCGGGGTGACCTTCGTCGGCCACGGCGTCAGCGAACTGCTGCACTCCGCGACCGTCGCCGTCGCGGGCGAGATCCCCCTCAAGCGGCTGCGGCACGCCGTCGCCTGCTTCCCCACCATCAGCGAGATCTGGACCTTCCTCCTCGCCGCGTACCACCGCGACGGTGACTGACGCCGTTGTGCCGGGCGCATGCGTTCACTCCTGGAAGGGGGATCGCGGCGCGTGACGCCCGGCCCCGGGCACCGAATAATCCTGCTCGGCCCGCCTCCCGCGCGGCTGTCCTCCCGGGATGCCTCTTCGCCAGTACGCCTATTTCGCGCTGTTCAGCCGGCATACCTCGGCAGATGAGATGACCGCGCACCTGGGCATCGCTCCTGACGAAGTGTCCATTCGCGGCAGCAGACGCACCACACCGAGAGCGATTCCGGTCAACCACTGCTGGAAGGCCGTCTGCCGGGAACCCGACCTGTGCGTCGACGAGCAGATCGCCCGCGTTCTCGACAGGCTCCAGCCCCATACGGACCGCATCGCCGACCTCGCCAGCCGCCTGGCCGACCACGGCGGCTGAGCGGTTCTCCAGGTCGTACGCCATTTCCACGACACCGACCCTGACCAGCCCGATCACGCGGATGCCCCCAACCTGTTCGGCTGGCATCTGGACCGCGACGTCCTGGACTTCCTCAGCGCCACGGGCGCCGAGCTCGACGTGGACGAGTACGACATGACCGGGGACGACGAGGACGGCGGCTGAGCGCAGGGAAGGCGGACGCAGCAGGACCACACGGGCGGCACCCGGTCGCCGGGACCGGGGCCCCCTGAATCGCCCGGCCGTCCCACGGCCGGACGGCCCGATCGTGGCACCGACAGCCCCGCCCACGTCTGGATGAGCAGGAATGGCCGCCCGGGCCGATCGTGAGAAGACTGGTGCGGTGGCCGTACGAGGCCGCACCTCCGGGCGTCGCCGAGGCCGTCCGGTGCCGTGACAGCCTGGATAGGAACCGGATCATGAGCCTTGAGGTTGCGGTCGTCCGCGAGGCGGACGACGAGATGGTCGAGGCGTTCACCCGCCTGCTGCCCCAACTGTCCCGCAGCGCCGCGCCGCTGACCCACGAGACGCTCCGACGGCTCCTGGCCGCCGAGGCGAACACGGTGCTGGTGGCGCGGGTCGACGGCCGTGTCGTCGGGACGCTCACGCTGGTCCTGTTTCCCCTCCCGACCGGGATGCGGGCCTGGATCGAGGACGTGGTGGTCGATGAGGCCGCCCGCGGTTACGGCGTCGGGGCCGCCCTCACCGAGGAGGCGGTGCGCCTGGCCGACGCGGCGGGAGCCCGCACGGTGGATCTCACCTCGCGCCCCTCGCGGCAGGCGGCGAACCGGCTGTACGAGCGGCTCGGCTTCGAGGTACGGGACTCCCGCGTCTTCCGCTACGCCCTGCAGCAGTAGTCACGGCGGTTTCCCGTACGCCGTCGGGAACCGTACGGTCCCGGCGTACGTCGTATCCGCCATGATCAAAGAACCCGGACGACGCCTGCCCGGCGCCACGTTGCTCGTCCTCCCGCTCGCCGCGCTGCTGCTGTCGTGCTCTGCCCCATCGGACACCGGCACGGACCGGGCAGCCGGCGGCACCCCCGCGCCGGCGGCCGCTTCGGCGTCCGCGTCCGCATCGGACGCCGAGCCGGCGGGACCGGTGGAGAAGGTGCGCGACGCCTTCGCCACCTTGCAGGCCACCTATCACTCCGGCTGCACCGCCACCACGTCCCGGGGCGAGTGCGAGTACTTCCTGACCCGGGTGCACGACGAACTCGTCGAACTCGACGCCGCGATGAAGGCCGATCCCCAGGGCCCCGGCCACTTCCGCGAGCCCCTCGCCTGGATGACGGATCTGCGCGACCTCCTCGGCGCGGACACCTCCTTCGAGAACCTCAAGGCGCACCAGGACGAACTCGTGGCGACGCGCGACCGGATCAACCGCTGGATGCAGGGCCACCCCGAGGACTACCGCTGAGCCGCTGTTCGGACAGCGGAGGGGTGCTGAGGGGGTCAACGCCGGAAACAGCCGTACGTGCCGCGCCGTCCTCAGCCTCCTCGCCGCCGCCGGCGGCCGTGCGCCTGAGAACTCGGTGGCGTTCCGGGGCGGGAGTCGGAAGGCTTGCGCGCATGGTTTCGGTCTTGCAGAACGTGGCGATTGACTGTGCGGATGCCTACGAGTTGGCCCGGTTCTGGAGCGGGGTGACCGGGCGTCCGCTGCATCCCGAGGACAAGCCGGGTGACCGGGAGACTCAGGTGATGCTCGCGGAGGGCCCGGTGCTGTACTTCAACCAGGTGCCCGAGCCCAAGAAGGTCAAGAACCGGATCCATCTGTGTCTGCGCCCTGAGACCTCGCGCGAGCAGGAGGTGGAACGGTTGCTGGGCCTCGGTGCCATCATGGTCGCCGATCTCCGGAATCCCGACGGCTCTGGCTGGGCGGTCCTTGCCGACCCTGAGGGCAACGAATTCTGCGTCCTGCGCAGCGACTCCGACCGAGCCGCGATGCCGACGTCCGCCTCGTAGCGGACGGCGAGGAACCGCTGCCGTACGCCTCAGCCCCGGTGGCCGGCCTGCGGCGCCGTGGCCAGGGCGGCGTCCAGGAGGACCTCGGCTGCGGCCCGGGCCGCAGCGGCGGCGCCCGGGTCGCCGTCCATGCGGACCGAGACCGCGCACCCGTCGTAGAGCAGGTGCAGACGGCGGCCGAGGGTCTCCGGGTCGGGTACGCCGGCTTGCCGGGCGAGGTCGGTGAACAGGCCCCGTACCCATGCCCGGTAGTCGTTGGAGGCCTGTTCGGTGCTGCTGCCCGGCTCGGCCTCCGCGCTCGCCGCGATGAACGCGCAGCCGCGGTAGCTGGGGCCCTTGAACGACTCCGACAGCGCGTCGAAGACGCCCAGCAGCCGGTCGCGGGGGTTCTCGAAGCGCTCGAGGGCGGCCAGGAGGCGGGCGGAGGTGGCGGCGTGCCGGGACTTCAGGTAGGCGTGGACCAACTCGTCCTTGCTGCCGAACGTGTTGTAGAGGGAGGCCTTGGCCACCCCGGCGCGTTCGATGATCCGGTCGATCCCGACGCTCTGCACACCCTCGGCGTAGAAGAGCTCGTTGGCGGCGGACAGCAGACGCTCGCGTGCCGGAGCCTTGACCTCGGCGCGCGCGTCGTGCGCCCTGGTGCCGTCGGCAACCATCGCAGCCTCCCTGCTGGTTCGTGCCATCTTCCGGGCCTCGAGGCTCACTTTAGGCAATCACGGGTCGCGAACGGCTGCTGCGCCGTTCCGTCAGCAGACCGAGCAGGGCCAGCAGTGCCAGGACGATGACGGCCGCGCCGTACTCGCGGGCGGTGGCGAGCAGGCCACCGGCGTGGACGACGAGGTAGCCGGCGATCACCGACGGCACTCCCATCCCCAGATAGGACACCACGTAGAGCAGGGACAGCACTCCGGAACGTTCGTGGGCGGCGGTCAGCGGGATCACGGTGCGGATGCCGCCCTGGAAGCCGCTGCCGAAGCCGATGCCGGCGATGGCCGAACCGGTGAAGAACAGGGCGGGCGAGCCGTTCTGCACCGAGACCAGGGTGAGGCCGACGCCGACGACGAGGCTGATGATTCCGCCCACCATGACGCCGCGGGCGGGTGCCGTACGCAGGACGAGGGTGGCGGCCGCGGCCACCCCGGCCAGGACGAACAGGGCCAGTCCGCCGTAGACGGCCGACGTGGAGTGGGTCAGGGTCCGCACGAGCGCCGGGCCCAGGGAGGCGTAGAAGCCCGCGAGGGCCCAGACCGCGAACAGGACCGGGGCGGCGTTGAGCACCGCGCGCCGCACGGTCCTCGGGAGCTTCACGTCCGGGACCAGGGTGGCGAGCGCGCCCGGGGTGGGTGTGAGGGTCTCCCGCATCAGGACGACGCCCAGTGCCTGCACGGCCATCACGACGAGCAGGGCCAGGTAGACCAGGTGTGTCGGCGCGGGAAGGTACTGCACGAGGAACGCCGACGCCAAAGAGCCGGTGGCGGTGCCGAGACCGGGGGCGAAGGAGTTGGCGACGGTCCCGCGGCGGCGGTCGATGTCCAGCATCCCGGCCCCGATCGCGCCCAGCGCGGCACCGGTGGACAGTCCCTGGACCACCCGGCCGACCATCAGTTCCGGCACGCCGTGGGCCGTCGCGAACACCACCATCGCGGCCGCCTGTGCGGCGAGGGCCGCGAGCAGGACCGGGCGGCGGCCCAGGTGGTCCGACAGCCGTCCCAGGGTGAGCAGTGAGACCAGGACCGCGATCGCGTACACGCCGAACACCAGCGTGGTGGTCACCGGACTGAAGCCCCACTCCGCCTGGTAGACCGCGTAGAGCGGGGTGGGGGCGCTTGAGCCCGCCAGGAATGACACGACGATGGACGCCAGGAGGTAGAAGGCCGCACGCTGAGGCAGTACGCCGCCTGCGACGCGCCCTCTCCGCTTGGGCGCTGCCGAGGTCAGCGGGGCCGGGCCCCTTGTCTCCGCGCCGACCGGGCCGGTATCGGCCGCCGGCGTGGTGACCACGTTGCCGCGGTCCTGCGAGGTGGGCTGCTCGGGCATGCCACCGTCCCCATCTTGAGTAGACCGGTCTGTTCATTTTCCCTAGACAGATCTGTCTAACGCTGGTGTGATGCGTTTCCTTCCCGCCACCCCGACCGGATTGTCGGCCACCCGCGGGTCGCCCGGTGGAGGCCCGTCTCCAGGCGCGCCCCGGATCCGGCCGTGCGCGCGGGGGCACGCGAGGCGGAGCGCCGACCGTCGCCGGGCCGTGGTGCGCGGCGCGACACGCCGAACGGTATGTCCGGGGACGCTGAATATGTGTGCTCGCGAAGTGAGAAATTAGCGCGACGCGCGATGAGGTTTCTCACACGCCAGGGCGGTACCCGGTTATTAACCGTGCACAGCCGATCGCGCCATGCTACTCTCGAATAAGTTGCAGTTGTGGTTCCCAAAATTCCGGTTCATTTGCTGGCGGGGCAATCATCGCGGCGACGCGGGGTCCGTACAGTACGGATTCCGGGCACTGCCCCAAAGGAGATGCACCACATGGCTACTGGCACCGTGAAGTGGTTCAACGCGGAAAAGGGTTTCGGCTTCATCGAGCAGGACGGTGGCGGCGCCGACGTGTTCGCCCACTACTCGAACATCGCCGCCCAGGGCTTCCGCGAGCTGCAGGAGGGCCAGAAGGTGAGCTTCGACATCGCGCAGGGCCAGAAGGGCCCCACGGCCGAGAACATCGTTCCCGCCTGACGCCGAGCGCACGCATCGCAGCTGGGGCCCGCACCTTGGGTGCGGGCCCCAGCTTGCTGCACATCAGGACGCACCCTGCCCTGGTGACGCCGTGACGACCTCACTGGTCCCACGATTTTGAGGGTGCCGCGATCCCGCCGGCAACGGACGTTCCCGTCAGACTCCGGATGCACATCCGTCAGAGCTCCCCGACGCCCGTACGTAACCCCGGTCTTTCGGACGCGGACCAGATCACACCACCCGTTCGGCGCCTCGGCCCGCGGCTCCCGCCGGCTGAATTCGCCATCGTATTTGCTTGGCCCATTCTTGCGATTCTCCGTCCTGCTCATCGCAGCGGAATCCCTTGATGCGGCCGCTTCAAGGAAGGTTCTGCATGAGCCGTACACGTACGAACGACCGTTTCACCGACCCGAGCCGTTCCGGTGGCCGACGCCGTCGCCCCGTCGCACCGCAGGGGGAGTTCGCCCTGCCGGACACGGCGACTCCGGCACTGCCCGCCGCCGGGGCGTTCGCCGATCTCGACATGCCCCGGCCGCTGCTGGCCGCGCTCACCGCCGAAGGCGTGACCGTGCCGTTCCCGATCCAGGCGGCGACCTTGCCCAATTCCCTCGCCGGCCGTGACGTGCTGGGCCGCGGGCGGACCGGGTCCGGCAAGACCCTCGCCTTCGGCCTCGCGCTGCTGGCCCGCACCGCCGGACAGCGCGCCGAACCCCGGCAGCCACTGGCCCTGGTGCTCGTACCCACCCGGGAGTTGGCCCAGCAGGTCACCGACGCGCTTGCCCCCTACGCCCGTTCGATGGGGCTGCGGCTGGCCACCGCGGTCGGCGGGATGCCGATCGGCCGTCAGGCCGGCGCGCTGCGCAGCGGGTCGGAGGTCCTCGTCGCCACGCCGGGCCGGCTGAGGGACCTCGTCGAGCGCGGCGACTGCCGCCTGGACCGGGTCGCCGTCACCGTCCTGGACGAGGCCGACCAGATGGCCGACATGGGCTTCATGCCGCAGGTCACAGCGCTGCTGGACCAGGTGCACCCCGAGGGGCAGCGCATGCTGTTCTCGGCCACCTTGGACCGCAACGTCGACCGGCTGGTCCGCCGCTACCTGCACGACCCTGTGGTCCACTCCGTGGATCCCTCCGCAGGCGCGGTCAGCACGATGGAGCACCACGTGCTGCACGTGCACGCCGCCGACAAGCACCAGGCGACGACCGAGATCGCGGCGCGGGACGGTCAGGTGATCATGTTCCTGGACACCAAGCATGCCGTCGACAGGCTGACCGAGCACCTGCTCAGAAGCGGCGTCCGCGCCGCCGCGCTGCACGGCGGCAAGTCGCAGCCGCAGCGCACCCGGACCCTGGCCCAGTTCAAGACCGGACACGTGACCGTACTGGTGGCGACCAACGTCGCCGCACGCGGGATCCACGTCGACAACCTCGACCTGGTCGTCAACGTGGACCCGCCCAACGACCACAAGGACTACCTCCACAGGGGCGGCCGCACGGCCCGCGCCGGCCGGTCCGGCATCGTGGTCACGCTGGTCACGCCCAACCAGCGCCGCGACATGGCCCGTCTCATGCAGCACGCCGGAATCCGCCCGCACACCACCGAGGTCCACCCGTCCGGGGACGACCTGATCCGCATCACCGGCGCGCAGACCCCCTCGGGCATCCCGGTCGTCATCACCGCACCGGCTGCCGAACGCAGGGACGGCACCCCCACCTCCCGCGGGGGGCGCAGCCGTGCCACCGCTCAGGACCGCCGCACCGGCCGGCCGGCACGCCGCACGGCCCAGCGGCGGCCCGCCTACGACGCGGTGGCCTAGGCCCTGTCGTCACGCCGCCCATCCACTTCTCCAGGAGGCACTTCTTGACCCTGGCACACGCCTTGCCACGCCCTGCGGAATCCGCCCACGGAACGGTGGCCGACGCCATGGACGTGCCCGGACCTCAGGTCTGGGACGACATGACCGTCGAGGTGGCCCTGTCGGTCATGGCCAGCGCCCGTACCGGGCATCTGGTCGTCTGTGACGAGGACGGCCGGTGCACGAGTCTGGTCACCCATGCCCAGCTCACCGCCGTCCGTGACGGCTACGGCTACACGGATCGGGTCCGCCTGCGGGAGGTCGCCGGTAACGGCGGGCCGTTCGCCTCGCCGATGACCAAGATGACCGAGGCACAGCACATCATGCGCCACCGGCAGCTCGCGGCCGTGCCCGTCGTCGACGAGCACGGCTGCGCCGTGGGTGTTCTCACGCGCTCACGCTGACCCGTCGTCCACCGGTCCCATCGCTTCCCACTCTTCCTGCGAGGCACCATGCGCTGCGTCATCGCCCGTTTCGCGTTCGACCTGTCCAAGACCGGGGTGGTGGCGTCGATGAAAGGCGTCAGGCCCGAGCAGGTCACCGGTGAGTCCGTGATCATCGGCCGCCGCCACTACCCCGTCATGCAAGTGGGCGAGGTCATCACCCGGCAGGACCGCCGTGACTTCACCGCCGGCGAGGTCCTCCGGGCCATGACGCGCCTCGGCTTCACCTGCCGCGCCCTCCCTGCCGCAGCACCGGCGCCCGGGCTCACCCCGCTCCAGGAAGCGTCGGCCCTGCTCGGCGTCCCCACCGCCGGGTAGCCGGGAGAGGGACGACGCCCTGGCCCGGCCATGGTGGCATGAGGGCTCGGCCGGCGCATGCCGGCCGAGCCCTCATCGCGTGGGGCGCCCGGTGCGGCTTCCCGTGGCCTGCCGTCCGTGGACGGCAAGCGGCGCACCCCGGCCGTCCCCGTACTGACGCGCCGACAGGTCGACGTTCGGCATGGAACCGACCTCTGTCTCACCCGCCCGGAGTGCCGCCGGCCTTCGTTCGGGCGCTGCCCCCTGCCGGCCCACGGAGCGGGACCATGCCTGGCATGGCCGGATCCGTATATCTTCGACCAAGACACACCACAACCATTGCGAGGAAACAAGAGGTCGGCGCGGACCAGGGCCGTCAGAAGGCGTAGCAGTTCCTTCGGGGCCCTGGTGGCGGGACGGCGTCAAGGCCCCTCCACATGTCCCACAAAGAGGTGCAATGACGGCAGCTGACTCCTTCGGCCGGATCGATGACGACGACTACCCCGCTTACTCCATGGGCCGGGCCGCCGAGATGCTCGGCACCACCCCGGGCTTCCTCCGTGCCATCGGCGAGGCCCGCCTGATCACCCCGCTCCGCTCCGAAGGCGGACATCGGCGCTACTCCCGGTACCAGCTGCGCATCGCGGCCCGAGCCCGTGAACTCGTCGACCAGGGCACCCCCGTCGAGGCCGCCTGCCGCATCGTCATCCTCGAGGACCAGCTCGCAGAAGCCCAGCGGATCAACGCCGCATACCGCCGCGCCGCCGGATCGACGGATCCCACGGGCGCAGCCTGAGACGGGCTGCACCCCGCGGAGGGTCCGCCGGTTCCTCACCCAGGACCGGCGAGGGGGTCGGCTGGGGGGCGTACCGAGGGCGCCTCGGCCTGGGCGGCGTCGGCAAGGGCCTCGGCAGCCGCTTCTGCGGCCCGCGCGGCGTCGGCGGCGGCCTGGGCGGCCTTGTCGTCCGAGGACTTCTCCCGCGTGGCCGGCGACTGCGGCAGCACTTCGCTGAACGCGCGGGACACACCCTCCAGCGCGGAGGTGACCTCGCTGGGGATCACCCAGAACGTGCTGCCCGCGCCTTGCGCGAGCTGGGGCAGCATCTGCATGTACTGGTACGCGAGCAGCTTGGGGTCGGGGTCGTTGCGGTGCACGGCCTGGAACACCTCGTCGATGGCCCGTGACTGGCCTTCGGCCTTGAGGATCTCAGCCGTGCGGTTGCCCTCCGCGCGCAGGACGGCGGCCTGCTTGTCGCCTTCGGCAGTCAGTATCTGCGACTGACGTTGTCCTTCGGCCCCGAGGATCACGGCACGCTTGTCCCGCTCGGCCCGCATCTGCTTCTCCATCGCGTCCTTGATGGACTGCGGCGGGTCGATGGCCTTGATCTCCACCCGGTTGACCCTCAGCCCCCACTTGCCGGTGGCCTCGTCCAGCACACCGCGGAGCTGGCTGTTGATGGTGTCGCGCGAGGTGAGGACCTTCTCCAGGTCCATGGACCCGACGACGTTGCGCAAGGTGGTGACGGTGAGCTGCTCGACCGCCTGGAGGTAGTTGGCGATCTCATAGGCGGCCGCCCGAGGGTCGGTGACCTGGAAGTACAGGACGGTGTCGATCTCCACGACCAGGTTGTCCTCGGTGATCACCGGTTGCGGTCGGAAGGAGACGACCTGTTCTCGCAGGTCGATCACCGGATAGACACGGTCGATGTAAGGGATGACGACGTTGAGCCCGGGCTTCAGGGTGCGGTGGTAACGGCCGAGCCGTTCGACATTGCGAGCACGTGCCTGGGGGACGATGCGCACCGCCCGCAGGACGGTGAAGACGACGAAGAGCGCGACGATCACTCCGGCGACGAGGAGCCCCGATTCCATGGTTCACTCCTGGGGGTAGACGAGTGCGGTGGCACCGCTGATCTCGATGACGTCGACGGTCGTTCCGGGAGGGATCACCAGCGTTTCGTCATAGGCCCGGGCCGTCCATTCCTCGCCGCCTATGCGGACCCTGCCGCCCATGCCCGTGACCTCCGAGACGACATAGGCGCTCCTGCCGACCAGCGCCTCTACGCCGAACCGCTCCGCCTGGGGCCGGCGCACGTGGCGCAGCACGACGGGACGGATGAACAGGACGGTGCTCGCAGCAACGACGGTGAACACCACGAACTGCAAGGGCAGCGGGAGCCCGACTGCCGCGGATCCCGCCGCGACCAGCGCAGCCCCACCCAGCAGCCCCAGCGCGGCAGTGAGCGTGAAGAGCTCCGCCACGGCCAGCCCTGCCGCGGCGATGAGCCAGATCAGCCACGGGTCCATGCCCCTCCTGCCGCGTGCAGTAGGTGAATGGCCGGCCGACGCGCCCCCTCGGTCGGCGACCAAGTTCCCCCTCAGGTGACCTACCCGTACGAAATGCCGGAAATCAAAGCTTCAGCCGGAATGAGGGGAAACGCCGAGGCGGGCGAGCAGCGCACGCCGTCGCAGCCACCCCATGCCCCGGACGTGTGGAGTGACGCGCCGCTGTTCGTCACGGACGGCGTCGACGATCAGCACCTCATGGCCGCGCTCGACCGAGCGGCTCGCCGGGCGCCCCACGGCTACCCGCCGGGCCGGGCGCCGGCGCGAGAGGATTCCCGCATGCCTCACATGACAGCCGAAGAGGCCGCCGACTGCCTCGGCATCGCCGACGAGCACCTCGCCGCGTTCGTCGCCATCGTGGACGCACTGCGCACCCCCGACGCCCGGCGGGCCGAGATCGAGCGGCTGCGCGCCGAGCTCGAAGCCGTTGACGAGGTGCTCCGCGAGGCGGGGATCGACCATCCGACCGGCGCCCTGGGCGTCCACGACCTGCACAGCATGCGCGACATCGCCCGCGAGGACGCCGACGAGGACGCCCGGGCGGCACGAATCGTCGCCGCCCTCAGACGCACGAGGAACAGTCTGCCCGCGGAAGTCCTCGCCGCCCTCGACGAGTACGACGCGGCTTCGACGTGACGGGCGAGAATGGCGTGGCGCACAGGGGCAGACGCAGTGCCGAGGATCTCCTCGTCCACGTGCACGAGGGAGCCGCCGCCGTCCAAGGGGGGCATCACGGTCGTCACCCGGTGCTCCGCTCCTCCAGCCTGCCCCTCCCTCCGGTCGACCGCACCCTGTGAGTCAGCTCCGCGCAGATGACGCGGGGCGCGGGCCTCAGCCGGGCCCGCGCCGACCGGTCGGCGTCACCCGCGCCCCAGCCCGCCAGGGGTGCGTGACATGCCGTGCTCCTGGGCGCGAGCGCCACCGGGACGCGTTGTTGCCGCAGCGAGCGCGAGCACCAGGCCGATCGCTCCGACGATCACGTTGTTCGTGATGGTGCGCCACGTACTGACATCTCCCGCGATGCACCAGGGCGAGATGATCGTCCACAGGGCGATGACCGCCGCAGCCCAGGCCTTGGAGTGGGTGCGCTCGAAGCCTCGCCCCGCCCCGCCCATGAGCAGGGCGTACGCGATACCGGCGATGAGGTTGTTGACGGCGATCGTCGACAGCGCATTGAAGCCCAACAGCGCGTTGAAACCCACGATCCACGGTGACGCGGCCAGATAGACGCCGGTGAGCAGACCCATGGCCCTGATGGCCTGACCGCGATGGGTCGCGGTCGCACGCTCGTAATCGGCGCGAAGTTCCAGCAGATCGGGGTGCTGCTCGATGCCGGGTTGTGTGCGCGACATACGGACCATCTCCCGCCATTTTGGTCATTCCACGTATCCCCCTACCCGGACTCATACATTCGATTCCGGTCGTTTCCGACCAGGCACGACGCGGGGATCCAGCCGCCGGCAGGGCGGGGGCGCGGTCGGCGGGGCCCGGAGCGTCCCGGGGGGCGTCGGCGGCGGTGACGTGGCAGAGCTCGGCGACGCACACGTCCCGAGGGCGATGAATGCTTTCAATGACAGTGCTGCTACCTCGGCCCTCGGCCGGAGGAGGCGGCCGACCGGCCGTGACGACGACTCCCCAGGCCGTCCTGCGGCCCGGGACCCTCGGGTCCCGGGCCGCAGGACGGCCCCGACGGCGGGTGGTGTCGCCGCCGTTCCCGGCGTCCGTCATCCCACCGCCAGCAGATGGGCGGGGGCGATGCGTGACTGGGCGCGGACCGGGAGGGCCAGCGCGGCGCAGACGAGGACCACGGCGGCCAGGGTGGCGAGGAGCGCCGCCCCGCCGACGGCCGGGAGCCGCCCGTCCAGGGTGCCCCAGCCGATCGCGAGGACCGTCCCGAGCCCGGTGACCGCACCGGTGAGGCCGCCCAGGAGGGCGAGCAGGGCACCTTCGTGGTAGCTGAGCAGGGCGAGTTCACGGGTCGTCCAGCCGGTGGCGCGCAGGACGGCGAGGTCGGCGGCCCGTTCGCGCATGGACAGCACCAGGACGTCCACGGCGCCGGCGGCTCCCAGGAGCAGCGACAGGGCGACGCTCAGGTAGTCCGCGGTACGGGCCTGTGCGACGACGGCGTTGCCCAGCAGTGAGCCGGCCGCCTCGCCGCGGAAGCCCAGGGTGAGGGCGAGCAGGACGGTGAAGGCCGCCACCGCCAGGGCCAGTCCCGCCGCGCCGAGCGCGGTGCGGCCGCGTACCCGCAGCAGGTTGCGTACGGCGAGTCCGAGGACCGAACGTACCGGCGCCGCGCGGCCGGTGGCGGTCACCGGGGGCGTGATCGCGTCCAGGGGCCTGAGCCGGGTGGCGCGCCAGGCCGGGAACAGCCCGGCGGTGACCGCGAGCAGCAGCGAAACGGGCAGCACGAGAGCCGCCTTGGTCCCCGCGTCGGGCAGCTTCAGCAGCAGGCCCAGGACGTAGGCGAGCACGGCGCCCACGGCGCCCGCGCCGAGGCCGATGGCCACGAGTTCACCGAGGATGAGCCGGAGGATCTCCGGCGGGCTCCAGCCCAGGCAGCGCAGGGTGCCGATCTCGGTGCGGCGTGATCGCACGGAGGCCAGGGCGGCCTGGGCGAGGAAGAGCGCACAGACGACGAGGACCAGTACGAACAGCACGGCGCTCTTGGCGTCGACGGCCTTGAGGATGCGCAGGGCCACGCCCTTGGCGGTCCAGTTCTCGACGACGTCGACGCCGGGCAGCGCGATGGTCTGCGGCGCCGGTGAGCTGCCGATGGTGATGTCCACCTGGAGACCGGGGTACGCGGTGCGGATGCGGCCCGCGACCGCGTTGACCCGGGCCTGTGAGGCGGGGTCGACTCCGGTGACGCCGGCGACCCGGATGCGGATGGCGCTGATGGGCGCCTTGTCCTGCGCGGTCGGCTGCCGGCGGCTCTTGGTGAGGACGGGGAGCGCGTCCAGGGAGGTGAGCATGGTGGGCGGTGCGGCGAGGTAGCCGCCGAGATTGCGGTCCGGACGCAGCGGCCGGTTGTGCAGCGCCGTCCGCCCGGCCTCGTCGGCGCCGGTGACCTGGGGCGAGCGGTAGGTCTCCAGCGGTACCTCGGACAGCGAGGAGAAGCCGGGCAGCTCGGTGGCGTCGTAGCGGCCGACCGGGGTCAGGTACGGGATCGGTGTCCTGCCGTAGTCCTCGTGCGCGCACGTGCGGGTGCCCCAGCAAGAGGTTCCGGGGTGGCTGACGACCTCGCGGAACTGGGTGCCGGTGTTCTCCTCGGGCACGAACTCGACGAACTGGCGGTCGGCGTTGGTGCGCCACACCTCCGGGGACTGGCCGGCGCGGGCGCGCGGGGCCAGGCCCGCCCCGGCGCGGCGGTAGTCGACGGGGCCGACCGTCCAGTAGCTGTCGACCTGCGGGGCGAAGAGGGACTTCCCGGGAAAGCCCCGCTCCAGGTCGGCGCTGACGCGTCCCACCGGCGTGCCGCGAAGGTCGTTGACGAAGTCGTGGGCGGCGGGGCTGCCGAGCTTCGCGCGCAGGGCCGCGGGGTCGCCCGCGTCCAGCCGTTCCACCGTGGCGTTCACCCTCCCGGAGGTGAGGGTCTGGTCGCTGAGCACGGCAGGGATCGTCCAGTAGGGCTCGTTCGACCAGCCCTCCTTGCTGCCCCAGACGGGCTTGTCCCGGTCGGTGAGCATGCGGCCGGAGGTGATGGCGCGTCCGAGGCCGACCAACCGGTCCTCGGCGGCGGGGTCCACCGCCGACAGGAGCACCGGATAGGAGACCGGGATCTCGGCGACCGCCTTGTCCCGCCCCGACCGGCAGGTGAGCCAGGTGTTCATGTCGGGGTCGAACGGCGACGCCTCGCGGCGGTCCTCACGGATGAGATTGGGCTGGAGGGGCCCGAATCCGCCGTCGTCGGTGTGCTCGATGTGGACGTCGGTCTTGTTGTAGTTGTAGTACCAGCACACCGGATAGGTCCGATGGTCCGCGTGCTCCTCCAGCAGCCCCGGGAACGTGGAGTCGGAGAAGGTCTTGGACGGCTCGATCGGATTGCGGCTCAGGTACACGTACTGGTCGGCGGTCCGGTAGCGGCCCAGTCCCGCCGTCAGGGTCGGCTTGATCCGCAGGATCTGGGACGGTGCCGTACCGTCCAGGAAGGACGACACGTCGACCTTCAGCGTCCCCGGCACCATCAGGTAGCCGACGTTGGCGACCGGTGCGGCGACCTCGATCCCGGGCATCTTCTTGATCCGGTCGTACTGGCCGAGGCCGATGCCGCCGAAGATCCCGGACAGGAAGTTCGCCTCGACCAGTCCGTCGCCGCGCTCGACCGCGGTCCGGCTCGCGTGGGGGCGTACCAGGACGTCGTACGCGGAGCGGGCGTTCTCCCGGACGGTCTCGGTGGTCCGCGCCTGACTGGTGGTCACCGTCGAGGTGAGCAGGGTGAAGCTGGTCGCGGCCACGAGGATGCCGGCGGCCAGTGCCAGCGCGCGGGCCCGATGACGCCGCAACTGGGACCAGATCATGGCGATCACGGGCGGAGCCCCCCGAGCCGGTCGAGGACGTCGGCGGCCGGCGTCACGCGTTCGTCGGCCACGATCCGTCCGTCGCGCAGGCGCACGATCCGGTCGCAGCTCGCGGCCACCTCCACGTCGTGCGTCGCGACGAGCAGCGTCATCCCGTACTGCTCGGTCAGCGAGAGCAGCAGGTCGACGATCTCCCGGCCGGTCGCGCTGTCCAGGTTGCCGGTCGGTTCGTCCGCGAGCAGCAGGCCGGGCCGGTTGATCAGCGCCCGGGCGACCGCCACGCGCTGCTGCTGACCGCCCGACAGCTCCGAGGGCAGCGCCCCCGCCCGCTGCGCCAGGCCCACGGCCTCCAGGAGTTCCATGGCCCGGGCCCGCCGGTCGAAGTCCACCCGGCGGGGCAGCACCGGGGCCAGGACGTTGTCCAGCACCGTCAGCGCGGGCAGGAGGTGGAAGCGCTGGAAGACGAAGCCGATCCGGCGGCGATGGGCGTCGAGCCCGCCCGGTGTCAGCGCGGCGCCGTCGACCTCCACCGTGCCGGAATCGGGCAGGTCCATGCCACCGACCAGGTGCAGCACGGTCGACTTGCCGGCGCCGGACGGGCCGGTGAGGGCGACGGATTCGCCGTCCCCGATCTCCAGGTCGACGCCGTCCAGCGCCACGACTCCCGGGTGCCGGCGGGACACGTCCCGCAGGGTCACGCTCATGCTTCCGACCACCCCTCATGCATTGCGGCAATGCAGGGGTACATTGTCACAATACAGAGGGGATGCAAAATGCCGCTGCAGCACGCAGTGCTCGCGCTGCTGTCCGAGGGACCGAGCCACGGCTACGAGCTCAAGAGCCGTTTCGAGGACGCCATCGGTCCGCAGTGGGGCGGCCTCAACATCGGGCACCTGTACCAAATCCTGGACCGTCTGGTGCGCGACGGCCACGTCACCCGGTCCCAAGTGGCACAGAGCGACCGCCCCGACAAGACGCGCTACACCCTCACCGCGCAGGGCCAGGACGAGTTGCACTCCTGGGCGACCACGGCATGGGTCCGCACGGGCGGATTCCGCGACGAGTTGTTCCTCAAGCTGTTCGGAGCCGCCTCACTGGGCTCCGACGCCGTGCACGCCCTGGTGGAGACCCAGCGCCAGACCTACCTCTCCGAACTCGCCGGTCTCACCCGCCTGCGGCGCGGCCACACCGACGACCCTCTGGTGGCACTCCTCATCGACGCCGCCATCGCGCACACCAAGGCGGACCTGGAACTCGTGGAGAGCGCCGTCCAGCGGCTCGCGCCGCTCACGCGGCCCGGTGTCCCGTCGCACGGGGCGGCGGAGGAACCGGAAGCCCGCGAGCGCAGGGCGACGTAGGGCGAGCCCCGCGCCGTCGCAGTCCTGCCGGGATCATCGCGGACGCGGCGGCGTTCAGCGCGCGGTCACCCAGTCCGGCGTCCAGGTCCCGGCGTCGTGGCCGGCCGCGGCGGCGGCGAGGTGGGCGCGGAGGGTGGCCAGCGCCGGGTGGGGGTTGTCGCGGTGCCACAGGAGCGAGTGCGGGTAGACGGGTGTCGGGTCGGTCACCGGGATGCGGCGCAGGCCGTGGCCCGCCGGCCAGACGAGGCTGGTGTTCCCGCCCATGAAGGTGGCCAGGGCCGGGGTGTCGGCGACGGTGTCGAGGAGCGCGTCGGAACCGAAGTTCGGGCCGGTCGCCTCGATGGTGAGGCCGAACTCGGCGACGAGGTCGTCGTAGTAGGCGGCCCACTCGGTACCCGGCACGATGCCGGGCATCCAGATCCGGTGCCCGGCGAGCTGGGCGACCGTCACCGACCGGGCGCCCGCCAGTGCGTGGGCGGGGCCGGTGAGGAGCTCGAGCGGTTCGTCGAGCACCCGGACGGACTCGATGTCCTCGGGAAGGGGCCGGCCGGGCGCGGCGACGGCGCGGAAGGACGCGTCGATCTCACCGGACCGGATGGCGGCGACGGCCGTGCCGATGTCGAACAGCATCACCACGTCGAGCTCGATCTCGGGGTGCGCGCGGTGGAAGCCGCGCATCAGGCCCGACGCCGCGCCACGCGAGGCGATGATGTCGACGCGCAGCGGACGGCGGCCGGTGCGCACCGACGCGACCGCGCGCTCGGCGACGCGCAGCAGCTCGCGCGCGTGGGGCAGGAACGCCTGCCCGTCGATGGTGAGCTCGGCGCCGCGCGCCGTGCGGGTGAACAGCCGCACGCCGAGGCTGCGCTCCAGCGCGGCGATGCGCTTGGAGACGGCCTGCTGGGTGACCGCCAGCTCGGCGGCGGCCTCCTGGAACCGGCCCGCGTCGGCGGCGGCGACGAAGGTCCGGACGGTGTCGATGTCCATGCCGGCACCCTACGGCCACAACCGTCGGTTGTGGCCGACGGCTCTGCGGTTGTTTGATCCCAGGCCGCGGCTCTCGCTTTGATGATTCCGATCGCGGATCGGTTGTGCAGGGTGAGTGGCGAGGGGCGTCGGGCATGGGGAGCGGGCACCGGCTGGGACGGCGGTTCGGGTGGCTGTGGGCGGCGTACGGGACCAGCGCGCTCGGCACGTGGCTGGCCTTCGGCGCGTTCCCGCTGATCGCCATCCAGGTGCTGCACGCCGGACCGGCCGAGGTCGCCGCGCTCGCCTCCGTGGGGTCCGCGGTGGGCGCGGCCGTGGCGGTGCCGCTCGGCCCGTGGGTGGAGTTCCGCCGGAAGCGTCACGTGCTGATCGCGATGGACCTGGTGCGGTTCGCGGCGCTGCTGACGATCCCCGCCGCGTTCGCGCTCGACGTCCTCACCTTCCTCCAGCTCCTGCTGGTCTCGGTCGCCGTCGCGGCGGCCGACATCACCTTCCGCGCCGCCTCCGGCGCCTACGTGAAGACCCTGCTGCCGGCCGGGGACCTGCTCGTCGCCAACGCCCGCTTCGAGTCCACGGCATGGACGACCACGATCATCGGACCACCGCTGGGGGGCGCGGCGATCGGGCTCCTCGGCCCGGTGGCGACGGTGGTGGCCGACGCGGCCAGCTACCTGCTCTCGGCCCTGGGCATCCGCGCGACGGGCGGGCACGAGCCGCGGCCCGAGCGCCGGCAGGCCACGCGCATGCGGACCCGGGACCTGCTCGACGGCTGGCGGTACGTCCTCGCCGACCGGGCGCTTCGTCCGCTGTTCTTCAACACCGCCCTGTTCAACGGCCTGGTGATGGCCGTCCAGCCGTTGCTCGCCGTCCTGATGCTCGGCAGGCTCGGGTTCGCAGCATGGGAGTACGGCCTCGCCTTCGCGGCGCCGTCGATCGGCGGGCTGCTCGGTTCGCGGCTGGCCCGGCCGCTCGTCACCCGGTTCGGACAGCGCCAGGTCCTGGTCGTCACGGGGGCGCTGCGCGCGCTCTGGCCCGTCGGCCTGGCCTTCCTGGGGCCCGGCACCGGAGGGCTGCTGCTGGTGATGGGGGTCGAGCTTGGGCTCATCTTCTGCTGCGGGATCTTCAACCCCGTCCACGCCACCTACCGCCTCGAGCGCACCCCGGCCGACCGGGTCGCCCGCACGCTGTCCGCCTGGGCGGTGACGACCAAGGCCTCGACCGCGCTCCTGACGGCCGTCTGGGGTGTGCTGGGAGGTCTGCTCGGGGCACGTACGGCCATCGGCCTGGCCGGCGTGCTCCTGCTGGCGACCCCGCTGCTGCTCCCCCGCCGCACGGCAGCGCACCCGCGAGAGCCGGAGCCGGAGCCGGCATCGAGCCGCCCCTGACGGGGTACGCCGTCCCGACCGGCATCCCGCACACGGTGATCGTTTCTGACGGTACGTCAGTGTGTCGTACACGGGTGCTTGTTGTGGACATGATCCATAGAACAGACTGGCGTCGATTCGCACAAAGAATCGAATCGAGGTGACGTGATCACCGCGGTCGCGTCCGACCGCCCGGACCGCCGCCCCGGTGGCGGTCCGCCGTACGCACCACACCAACGAGGGGGAACCATGTCCGTACGTCCGTCGCGCAGGTCGCTGACCAGCGCCGCAGGCGCCTTCGCCTTAGCCCTGGGATCGACGCTCGCGGGCGCCGCCGTCGCGCCGACCACCGCCGCCGCCGACACGGGCGACCGCACGTCGACCGTGGCCTGCGCGTCCCTGTGGGTCAACGACTCCGGTGGCACGACCCACGCCAGGCTCCGGAACTGCTCCGTCATCTGGGGCAAGAACATCTTCGACGGCTCCTACTGGCAGACGGTGAAGTTCGAGCTGTACGACGCCCTCACCGACGGCGTCTGCGCCAAGTCGAACGTGATCCTGTCGCCCACCGGGGCCAGCTCGCAGGCGAGCGAGTGCAACGGCCTCTACACCGCGAAGTCGGCGACCTTCAGCGGCCGGGCCACCAACATCTTCATCAGGATCGCCTACGGCTCCAACTCGACCTACGGCAAGATCAGCACGAACGTCGCACCGCCGTCCGGTTTCTGACAGCCGCCGCCGGCGGGTTCGCCCCCACCGGAACCACGCCGGCGCCAACGGGAGGGGATCAAGCATGCGATCGACACGCAAGGCGAAATGGGCGGCACTGGCCGCCGGAGTGCTCGCCGTACCGGCGGCCCTGGTCGTGAGCACCGCGGGGCCGGCGACGGCCAACGCGTCCTGCGGTCAGGGCGCCTGGGGCACGGACGGCACGGACGTGCGCATGACGCCGGGCGTCAGCGCGAACATGCGCAGCGGCTCCAGCACGGCGTGCGGGGTCGTCGGCTGGGCCGACAACCAGGACGTCCTGATCTACTACTGCTGGACGTCCGGCCAGAACGGCACCTGGACGTACCTCTACAACCAGCACGACGACCGCACCGGATGGGTGAAGGACTCACTGCTGCCCTACAACGGGTCCAACCAGTACTGCGGCTTCTGACAGCCTGTCCGGCACCCCGGCGGCGCCGGCCCGCACCGCGCATTGGTGGGGGCCGGCGCCGCACCGCCGATCGCTAGCCCCTGCGCCGCTCGTCGATGTGGTCCGCGTCCTGCTCCGCTCCGGTGGCGGACCAGTTGGCGAGGATCGTCAACGCGTCCTCGGCGGGGGACCCGGGGGGCGCGCTGTAGACGACCACGCTCAGGCCGCTTTCGTCGGGCAGGCTCATGGTTTCCTGATCGAGTTCCAGGTCGCCCACGAGAAGATGGTTGAGGCGCTTGGTGCTGTCGCGGAAGACATGCACGTCGTGGGCTCCCCACAGCATGCGGAAGGCGTCGCTGCGGGTGGACAGTTCACCGACCAGGTTCGTCAGTTCCCGGTCGTAGGGGTGCCTTCCCGCTTCGACACGCAGGGCGCCGACGGCGAAACGGGCCATGCGTTCCCAGTCGGCGTAGAACCGCCCGGCCGCGGGATGGAGGAACGCGAACCGGGCGACGTTCGCTCCGCAGGTCGGGTCGGCGTACATCTCCGCGTACAGGGCCCGGCCCAGGGGGTTGGCGGCCAGCGTGTCGAGGCGGTTGTTCATCACGAACGCCGGCATCCGCGGCATCCCCTCGACGATCCGCGCCACGCTCGGCCGCACCGCGGGCCGGCTCTGCTGCGGCACCCGTACCCGCGCCGCGGGCGCCGGTCCCGCGGCACGGGCGAGGTCGTACAGGTACATGCGCTCGGTGGCGTCGAGCCGCAGCGCCTGGGCGAGGGCGTCCAGCACGCTGTCGGAGACACCTTTGAGGTTGCCGCGCTCCAGGCGCGTGTAGTACTCGACGCTGACCCCGGCGAGCGTGGCCACCTCACCCCTGCGCAGCCCGGGCACCCTCCGCTGACCGTACGTCGGCAGCCCGGCCTGCTCGGGGGTGATCTTGTCGCGTCTGGAGCGGAGGAAGGCACTGACGGCGTCCCGGTTGTCCATACGGACAGGGTAGGCAGGCCGCGCGAAGCGTGGGGGACCCTGGCAGTACCCCTCACGGCAAGGACTCCCCCGCCCCGGCCGTCCGGCGTTGCATGGTGTTGCCCCGATCCCCCGGGGCCCCACCTCCACGGGTGGACAGGACCGGAAGGACGCAGACGATGAACAAGACGACCGAGACGGTGACTCAGAGCCCCGCGGATGTCGTGCGGGGGCTGTACGCAGCGCTGAGCAGGGGCGACGTACCGGGTGTCCTGGAAAGGCTCGCCCCCGAGGTGATCGTCGACGAGCCGAACCAGCTCCCGTACGGCGGTGTGCACCAGGGCCGCGAGGTGTTCGTGCAGTCGGTCCTCGGCGCGATGATGGGCTACGCCGCCGTCGCCATCACCGCGGCCGAGGTGTACGAGGGGCCGGCCGGCGTCGTCGGCACGCTCACCGGAACGCTCACGGCCCACACCACCGGTGAGGAGTTCCCGCTGACCATGGTGGAGATCCACCAGGTCGAGGACGGCACGGTGCGCAAGATCGACGTCTACACCAAGAACCCCCAGGAACTCGCCGCGTTCTACGCGCGGGCCGAGGCCGGCACCCGCTGACGACCGCCCCGGGCGGTCGGCGAGACGTCCGTCCGGTCGCTGCCGGTCTACGCGGCCGGAGCGGCCCCTCCTGGTGGGACTGTGCGCGTGGTCCATCGACGGGGTTCGGGCGAGGAACGAGGCGGTCGTGTCCGACCGGAAGCCTCCTGGTCAGGGCTGAGCAGGCCGGCGCAGGCCGCTTCCCGCCCGCGGAGGATGCCGGGCGTGCCAGTCTGTGCGGCATGGAGAAGAGTGCGGTGTGGATCGATCTGTCCGAACTCGACCCGGGCAGCGTGTCCGCTGCCCGGTGCACCTGGCACGGCGACCGTGCCCACCCCTGTACGGACGACCCCGTGACCGGGGTGGTCGACCGCGCCGGGAAGCGGTTCTCGGCGTGCGCCGAAGCGGCCCGCGCCGTGGCTGCGGACCGCGGCGTCCCTCTCCCGTCGACGGCGCTGTAGGGGAGCAGAGGGCAGGGGTACGGTCGTGCTCTGCGACCCGGGTGGTGTGGGGTGCGGAAGCGGGAACGATCCTCAGGGGTGCACGCGGTACTCGGTGATCAGGTAGTCGGCCTCGTCGTCCACGGAGTTCGTCTCCCAGTCGAGGTGGATCTCGGTGGGGTGTCCGTCGGGCGCGAACACCGCGTCCGCGACATCGGCCTTGTCCGCCCGGGCCTGCCGGAGCTGGGTGAGGAGGTCGCGCAGGGTCCGCACGTTCTGCGGCTCGCGGGCGATGGTCTGCCGGGCCGGCTCGTCGAGTCCGACCGCCTCGGCCACCTTCCCGTCCGCCACGGTGATCCGGTACTTGCCCAGGCCACCGCGTTCGCCGCCTTCGGAGAGCAGCGTGAAGGAGTACCGCGCCGGCTCGGCCCATCGGGGCTCCGGTGCCGTTTCGGTATCGGAGCCGCAGGCGGTCGCGGTGAGCGCGAGCGCTGATACCGCGGTGAGCAGGAGTGCGTGAGGTCTCGGCATCGGCGTGCCTTTCCGTGGTCGGCTGTCGCTCCGACGCGACGGGCGGCGATCCGGTTCCGCGGCGGGGTGCGCGGTACGGGTGCCGGCGAGGCTGTGCCGGCTCAGTCCTCGATCAGAGCCTTTCCGTAGTTGGCCATGGACCGCTTGTACCGCGGCAGATGCTCGGCCAGGGCGATCAGGACGAGGGACAGCCCTTCGCGCTCACGGCCGAGTGAGGCGAGGCACAGCGCGGTGACGGCGTCGAGAGCGTCGTCGAGGTGGTCCGGGCCGTGGGCGCGCTCGGCCTCCAGCATCGCCAGGCCCGTGGCCGCGTCGCCGGTGTTGCGCAGGGAACTGGACATCTGGATCACGGCGCGGCGGCGGTTCTCGCCGGTCAGGCGGCCGCGTTCGAGCGCCTCGCGGTAGAGCGGGACGGCCGCGCCGGAATGGCCCCAGGAGTCGCGGGCGCAGGCCCTGTGGAACAGGCCGTCGGCATCTCCTTCGGGCAGTTCGGCCGCGAGCGCGTCGATCTGCGCGAGGAACGCGGCCTCCTCGTGGTCGTCGATGACGGCGAACAGCGCGGCGGCGCGGCGGTTGACCTCGGCGCGCCGGCCGCCCGGCTCCGCATGGTCGGTGACGTCGTGCATGCCGTACTCCTTCGATTCCCCGGTGAGTTCGACCGGTCCCGGCCGAGGTGATCAATCCTGGCCAGGCGGTTAGGATCACCACCAGTGATTCGGTACGGGCCGAATCACCGTCGCCGGCGCACGACGCTCGGGACTCGGAACCCACGGGGGTGGGCGTGGCCATCAGCCTCGGCTTCGGGCCGTCCGACCTGGCCCGCTGCCGGTTCGCCTACTCCCCGGTCTTCGAGACCCTCGCCGCAGTACGCATCGCGACCGGAGCGCGGGGCCCTGGACCCGGGCCGCATCACCGTCGGTGGCTGCAGGAGGCGCTGCCCCGTCTGCAGGCGGTCGACCTGCGGCCGCTCACTCTGCTGCAGCCACGTCGCGGCTACACTCCGGACTTCCTCTCCCTGCCCCCGCTCACCTCCTCCCCGGACTTCGACGGCGAGCTCACCCGGATGGCAGCCACGCCCGCTTCCGTCGTACGCCGCGAGATCGAGATGTCACTGCTCGACACCCCGGGTGCCCAGGCCGGCGAACTGGGGCGGCTGCTGCTCGGCGACCCGGCCGACGTGCTCGGGCTCCTCACACAGTTGGTGCGCGCGGCGTGGCAGGCGCTCGTCGAACCGGTGTGGCCGCAGGTGCGCGCAGCGCTGGAAGCCGACATCGCCTACCGCTCGCGGCGCCTTGCCGAAGGCGGTCTGGACGGCCTGTTCGCCGATCTCGACCGGACGTTGCACTGGACCGGCGACACCCTCGTACGCGACCCCGGCGGCAACGAGCACGTCGCGCTCGCCGGGCGTGGCGTGCTGCTCATGCCCAGCGTGTTCAAGTGGGACGAGGCGATCGTGATCACGCAGCCGCCCTGGCAGCCGGCGGTCGCCTACCGGGCCCGGGGCCTGGGCAACCTCTGGCAGCCGACGCGTGAACTCCCGAGCGCCGCCCTGGCACGACTCGTCGGGGGCACCCGCGCCGCCCTGCTGACCGCACTCGAGGAGCCGGCGTCGACGACAGGCCTGGCGCGACGACACCGGCTGGCACCCGCCACGGTCTCCGAGCACCTGAAGGTGCTGCGCGACAGCGGCCTCGTCGTCGGGGCGCGACACCGTCACGAGATCCGTTACCGGCGTACACCGTTGGGGTCAGCGCTCGTCCACGGCAACGAATAGGCGGTCAGCACCGTCCCTCGTCATCCGCTCAACCCCTACCCCCGTTCCTCCGACCCGGTCACCGGGGTCGGCGGTCCCGACCCCGGCCGGAGTTTCCGATGAGCCGCCCTGCGCCGCCACCGGTTTCCATTCCCACCGGTGGCGGCACATCTCAGGCGCCGGCTCACTGAAGGGGGTATCCGCCCGGACCGGCGAAAACCGCGTCGGCGACGGGACGTTCCTGCCCGTCCGACGGCGTGTTGGCGAACGCGTTCTGCCACACCAGGGTGGTCGAGCCGCCACCGTCCATGTTCAGGGCGTCCACCGCGCCGAGGTCGTGGAGCAGGTTGGCCGGCTCCAGGCGGGTCGCACCTTTGCCCGCGCCCCCGTCGACCGTCACGAGCGGGGCGCTGACGGAGCGGAGTCGCCCTTGCGGGCGTTGGCATGGGCGAGTGCACGAGGCTTCCGGTACGGCGGGGCGGTGTCAGTGGGGGGTCCTAGGGTGCTCCCGTGGATGTTGATGATCTTGAGTGGCAGCGGGTCCATCTCGGCGGCGTTCCGCCGCGGATCGTGGACGAGATCCTCGAACACGGCGGCCTGGAGACGCTGGTGGAGGCGGCGCAGGAACGCGGGGACTGGTTCTGCGCCGAGGGCGCGGTCCGCGGACTGTGCGCCGGGGGTGAGTTCGAGCGGGCCTGGGATGTGATCGAGCCGTTCGCGGCCACCGGCTGGCAGCCCGCGGTCCGAGTCGGCGCCGATGTCCTGATGGGGTGGGGCCGCATCGAACAGGCATTGGAACTGGCGGACCCCGAGCAATGGGACGAGGAGACGCCCGACACGTGGCCGGACTACGCCGAGGTACTGGTCAAGGCCGGGCAGGTGGACGAGGCGATCGACGTGCTCGTGCCGCACCTGTGCGACGGATGGGTGCTCCGGTCCCTGGTGCGGATGACCGAGGGCCAGGGGCGCGACGACCAGGTGCTGGAGCTGCTCGCCTCGATGGCCGAGGAGTTCCGGCGCGGGCAGGAGCAGTGCAGGTGCGGCGGCCATGGCCTGTGGGAGGTCCTGCCTGCGCAGGCTCTCGTCCTGGAGCGGTCCGGCAGGGCGGATGAGGCGATCGGGTTGCTTGGCGCGGATGTGGCCGCGCGCCGGTACGGGCCGCAGAACACCGTTGAGTTCTATACCGAGTTGCTGGTACGGCACGGGCGGATCGAGGAGCTGCACGAGCTCGCGACCGGCACCCGGATGTCCGTCGCCGCCCGCCCCTACGTGACGGCCCTGGAGGACCTGGGACGGGCCGGGGACGCGGAGGCGTACCTCCGCCGCCTCATCGACACCGCCGAGCATGCGACCAGGTACCGGAACGAACTACTGGAGCTGCTGGTCCGGCAGGGTCGGTTCGAGGAGGCCATAGAGGCGGTGGCGCACACGTTCGACGACCCCTACGAGAACCTCCTCCAGCCCACGATGCTCCTGCTGGCCGAACACGGGCACCCCGGCAGAGCAGTGGAGCTCACGGAGGGGCGCAGCGCCGAGTTCCTCGAGGAGAGCGGGTACTGGCTCCCCTCCAACCGTTGGTGGCTGATGGGCGAAGTGGGGCGCTGCCGTGACGCCATCGCGGAGATAGAGGCACTGCCGCCGGACGAGGTCGACGACCGGGACGTCACCATCGCGCTGCTGCTGGCGAAGGACGGCTGCGCGGAGGAAGCCATCGCCCACTCCGCGAGCACCCCGGCCGCTGGTCAGCGACCGAGCTGGCCCGCTTGTTGGTCCAGCAGGGCCGCTGCGCGGAAGCCATCGCCGCCATTCCCGACGTCACCACCCAACGAGAGGAACAACGGCGCGCCTGGGCCCGCTGAGAAACACACAAACACCTGTCTGCGCGATCAGCCCCGTGACCTCGCGGCGAAGGTGCGGAACGCCGGCGCCGTGAAGTACCCCGCCACCAACTCCAAAACGGCGAGCAATGAGGCGGGTACGGTCGGGTCCGGACCCGCGCTGCCCTATGACGCCACATCACCCGCCTGAGCGACCCCCACGACAATCAACGAAGACGTCGAAGTCGAGGAGGAGTTCGAGAAGTCGCCCTGGAGCCCGTAGTGGCAGGTAATGATCGGTGTCGGCCACCACCTCCAGCCGCGCGCCGGGGATGCCGTCGGCATGATCACCGGACCCGGCCCAGCGCAGGCCGTCGTCGCCTCCGGCAAGGCCGACACCGTCCTCCTCGGCCGCGTGCTGCTGCGCGAACCGTACTGGGCGCGCCCCGCGGCCACGGCACCGGTCGGGAAGGTCACCACCGCCGTCCAGTACCACCGCGCTTGGCGTCGGCGCCGCAGCGGCAGGAGGACCCAGGGCGTCCACTGCGGTGAGGCGGGCAACGCGGTCCGGCCGGCAGATGTGTCCCTGCCGGCCGGGCCCGTGCCAGTGCGGGTCTCAGCCGTTGGCCGCGGCCTCGAACTGACGGCGGACGCTCTCCGAGATGCGGCCGCGGTCGCTGATCTCCACGCCGTTCGACTTCGCCCAGGCACGCACCGCGGCATTGTCGGCACCGACCTGCGTCCGCTGCTGCGGCACTGCCCTGCCACGGCTGCGCGACTGCTTGCGGGCAGCCTTCTGGAACGGAGCGAGCGCATCGCGCAACGCAGCCGCATTGTCGTCGCTGAGGTCGATCTCGTACTCACGCCCGTCGAGGCCGAAGTTCACCGTCTCGTGAGCGGTACCGCCGTCGATGTCATCGACCAGCAGAGTCTGCACGCGCTGCGCCATTTTTCTTGTTCCTTTCCCGGACAACCAACGTGACCCTACACGCAATGGGGATAGGCGACCTTGGCGAGTTGCGTGACGGTTGTTGATGCGTTTGGAACGCTCACTCCTCGGCTGGTCAGGGTCATTTCCGATCCGCTCGGCAGCCGGAAGTGCCGGGGGACACGTTCCTGTGAATCCGGAAGGCCCGCGGGATCGGACATCCCTCGGCGACGGGCCGGAAGAAGGCCGGTCGTTCGGGACGGCACGTGTGCCCGCCGTGTTCACCTCCCGCAAGGTAAGGGGCGAAATATTCGGTGCGCATGCGGTCGGCCGACGCCGTCGCAAAGGTCACCCCGGCGGCGCATCACGGGCGGCCGGCGCCGTCATCTCTTCGGCCACGGTTCGTTAGCCCGGAAGACCCAGGACATCACCTGTCGGTCCGCCACCGTCGGTGCCGCCCGAACCCAAGTGACCGGCGTCCTGCCGGAAGGGAGCTTCCCGTGGTCCTCACCAGGTCTGCCGGCCGCCGCGCCGGCGTGCTGCTGGCGACGGGTGCCGTCTGTGCTGCGACAGCCCTCCCGGGCTGCTCGTCCGCCACGCGCAGCCCGGGGGCTGCGGCCCCCTCTCGCTCGGCGTCCGCCGTCACCGTCACCGTCGACACCATGACGTCCGACTTTCCCGCCCGGGCGAACAATCGCCTTTCCGCGGGACCAGGGCCGTGCACCGAACTGGAGGCCCATCTGGGCAACAGCCAGGTCGACGCGGGACATCAGCGGGATCTCATCGTCCTCATCAACACCTCGACCCGGCCATGCGCGCTGTGGGGCTATCCTTCCGTTGCCGTCGCAGACAGGAATGGCAGTCGCGTCGCGACCAGGATCACGCACGATGGCGGCCAAGCCTTCTACACCGAACCCGCTCGCCGCTTTGTCGTGCAGTCTTCGGGCGAAGCCTCGTTCAACGTCGCGTGGCAACGCGTGCCGGAAGGGGTGAGCGACGTCTGCCGTGCCGGCTCCGCATACATCGTGGGCGCTCCGATCGCCGCCCGCACGGCATACCTCCCCATCGACGTTTCACCTTGCTCGAACGGTCTCCTGGCGGTGTCGGCTTTCGTGCCGGGCAACGTGGGCATCAACGCCTAGCCGGTCGGTGGAGGCCTATTGCCCACCCTTTCCCCTGGGTGCCCTGCCGAAGACGCGTGTGGGTCCGCGTCGTCCGTCCACGGGGCCTGTCACCCTCCTGACCTTCGCGCCGTCTACAGCAGTCAGACCTGGCGCGCCGTCACCCGTCGGGCCGAATGCAAGCTGACACGCCGTGCACGCGTGGAACGCGGCTCGTATGGTCGGTACGCAGGCAGGACCGACCCTGAAGATGCGCAGACAGGGTTGTATCAATGGGGTACGGCCGCTTCCCCAGTGGGGGCGGCCGTCCGCATCAGGCGGTGCACGGCACGCACTGCCGCCCGTAGCTCCGGCCTCACCTTCGGGCTCACCTGACCGGGAGCCCTGGCCCCGCTGCCAGGGTGCGAATACGCAGTTCAGGGGCACCTGGCACGGACATTCCCACGCTGCGGGCACGGACCGGGCCCGCCACGCTCGTGCGGGTCGGGTCCATCCACGGCTTCAGTCAGATCCGCGGAAGATCCCTTCGGGATCATCGTGGGCCCATGCCGCGTACTCCTCGAATCCCAGGTTGGCGATACTCAGGTTCGCGAAGACCTCGTGGACCCCCGCCGGGGTGGTGCGGAATTCCCGGCCGAACTCGATGAGCTGCTCGTAGTCCTCATCGTCCTTGCAGTCCTCTCGCCTCAACGTCGTGACCGCCAGGAGCGAGTGCCTTTCGGCCTGCATGGTCGTCCGGTCGGCGAGGAATACGACGGACAGGTCCTCCGCAGCGCGGACCGCCTCCAGCACCTCGTCGACGACCGCTCCCGCCCATGCCGGATCGTCGATGACGTGGACCTGAGCGTCGTACTGCTCGTCTCCCCAGGGTTTCACCAGTGCCGCTGCCACGTCCTGCCACGCCGATTCGTCGTCGTAGTCGGTCCTGACCACGAGGGCCTCGAACTCATCCCGTCCGGTCATGGCGGGAAGTGGTCGCATGAAGGCTCCTCCTCGGTGGCGATCCGCAAACTGCGTCCGACTCTCTCATGGGCCTTTCATCGACCGGAAACCCGGTTGCGGAAGAGTGCGAACGAGACCCGGGCACCATGGCCCGCTCGAGCGTTCTCACCCGGTTTACGTGACCCTCCGCTACACCGGAACTCCTCGGGAGAGCGGGCAGCGCGGTGCCCACCCTCCGTCAGACCGCGCCGCGCCCGCGGCGCTTGAACGGCGCCGGTTCAGGTCGTCCCGCGGCGCTCCCGGGCCGCACGCGAACGCAGACCGAGGCGGATGGCGAGGGCGGCCACGCCCGTCAGGATCGCGGTCCTCGCCCACAGCGTCCCGGAGGCGTAGGGGACGGCGGCCGCCACCTCGTACGGGTACAGCAGGACGAACAGCGGGGCCACGACCAGTACCACCGCGCAGAGCGCCCCGTGGCGCACGCGGGCCAGGGCCAAGGCCGCCGGGAAGGCCAGCACGAGCGGCGCGAAGAGGGTGAACAGGTGCATCGGGTCCGCGCGCCCGGGCTCGGTCACCCCGGGGCCGGCCAGCGCCTGGAAGACGGTGACCGATCCCACGACCATCGGCACGCCGAGGGCCAGTGCGATCAGCGCGCCCGCGCGACGGGCGCGTGCGTCCGCCGGGGGAAGGTCGGGCGGGGCGGCCAGGACCGCCGCCGAGGCCAGCGCGAGACCGAGGACCGTCGGGAGGTTCTGGGCCAGTCCCGCCGGGCCGCCGGACCAGTACGCGACCGGGACCGACAGCCCTGCGCCGGCCAGGGCCGCACCGACCGCGGTCCGCGCCCACGCCCAGCGGCCCGCGAGGAGGCACCCCAGGACGACCGGCCACGGTGCGTAGGCGAGCGGCGCATAGGTGCGCTCGCCGTCCCAGGGCAGCGGATCGAGCGGCCACACCGCCAGCAGCGCCGCCGACAGCGAGGCCGCAACCGCGACGATGCAGGGGATCAGCGCGGCCAGCACCCGCCCCGCCGGGCGGGCCGAGTCCAGGCCCGTCCGCATCCGCAGCGCGTGTCCTGCCACGGCCGCCGTCTCGCGCAGCGCCTCCAACCGGCCCACGCCACTGGTGACGTCCTCGAGGGTCGCCGCGATCTCCGCACCGTGCTGCCGGCGGTACATGGCCGGATACAGGCCGATCACCGGATGCCGTCTGCCCACCGCGCGCTCCCCCGCCTCGACCTCACAATCGCTCATGCGCCTGCTCCGCCCTGTACCGGCCCGGGGCGGCCCAGCCCGATACGGCGGGCGGCCTCGTGCGCCGTCGCGCGCATCCGGTCCGCCTCCGCAGTGAGGAGGGTGTAGCCGGCGTCGGTGAGCGCGTAGGTCCGGCGCAGCCTGCCGTCGACGATCTCCTCCCGGTCGACCCTGACGACCCCCTGCCCCAACAGGCGGTCCAGCGCCCCGTACAAGGTGCCCGCTCGCAGACGGACCCGGCCGCCGGAGATCGCGGCGACCTCCTCGATCAGCGCGTACCCGTGCCTGGGCGCATCGGCGAGTGCGGTGAGCAGGAGCAACGTCGGCTCCTGCAAGGAACGTTCAGCCATGCCCGCAGACTATATATCGGTGAACTGCATATACAAGTTCCTTGACTTTTCCGACCGTTCATTTATCTTGCCAGCAATCAACTTGTGCACAAGACAATCTGGCGCTAGGTTTCTCGGTGTCGGCGGCACCCCAGCGGCGCACCGGCGAAGGACACGACCCGCACTGCCCAAGGAGAACAACCACCATGAACGACACCACCGCCCGCCCCGCCCCGCACAAGCCCACCGTCGTCCTGGTGCACGGCGCGTTCGCGGACTCCTCCAGCTGGAACGGCGTCATCGAGCACCTGCGTCAGGCAGGACATCCGGTCCTCGCGCCGGCCAACCCGCTGCGGGGCCTGGCCAGTGACGCCGCGTACCTCGCCAGCGTGCTGAAGAGCGTCGACGGACCCGTCGTGCTCGCCGGGCACTCCTACGGCGGCGCCGTGATCAGCCAGGCCGCCGACGGGGATCCGAAGGTCAAGGCCCTGGTGTACGTCGCCGCCTTCATCCCCGAGAAGGGCGAGAGCGCCCTGCAGCTGTCCAACGCCTACCCGGGCAGCACCCTCGGCCCGAACCTCGACGCGGTGCCCTTCCCGCTGGCCGACGGCGGCACCGGGACCGACCTGTACATCAAGACCGACAGCTTCCACGACCAGTTCGCCGCCGACGTGCCGCAGTCCGTGACCGACCTGATGGCCGCCACCCAGCGCCCGGTCGCCGCGGCGGCCCTGGAGGAGACGGCCACCGCGGCCGCCTGGCGGTCGATCCCCTCGTGGAGCCTGGTCGCGACCGCGGACCGCAACATCCCGCCGGCGGCGCAGCGCTTCATGTCCGAGCGCGCCAAGGCCCGCACGGTGGAACTCGACGCCTCCCACGCGGTGTCGGTCTCCCAGCCCGAGGCCGTCGCCCGCATCATCCGGCAGGCCGCCGAGAGCGCCACCGGCTGACCAGGCTTCCGGCAGGTGTTCTGAGGGGTTGCCCAGGCCCGTGGCAGTCACTAGGTTCGATCGGGTGACTGCCGGGTCGGCCTTGAGCCATGCACGAGTTGGGTCGCCGGCCTCGGCGTGAGCGCGAGGCGGGCAAGAGCCCCGCCTTCCTTCCGAGTCTCCCCGCGGCGCCCCACGCGGTGCCTGTTCCCAACGAATTCGAGACCCGGAGACCGATGTCACCCATGCCGAACGACCAGCAGAACCCGTACGCGAACCAGCCGCCCGCGGCTCCCGCCCGACTGGACCACACCGCTGTCTACGCCCGGGACCGGCAGTTGTCGGCCGAGTTCCTGGCCGTCATGCTGGGCCTGAGGGTCGGCGCGCCCTTCGGTCCGTTCCTCCCCGTCGATCTCGGCAACGGCGTCACACTCGACTACTACGAGAAGCTCGACGAGCCGGTCCAGTCGCAGCACTACGCGTTCCTCGTGTCCGAGGAGCAGTTCGACGAGGTGATCGCCCGCCTGGAAGGCGTGGGGGTCACCTACTACGCCGACCCCGGCCATGCCGAGCCCGGCCGGATCAACCGCCTGTTCGGTGGTCGTGGCGCGTACTTCGCCGACCCGGACGGTCACAACATGGAGGTCATGACCCGGCCCTACGCCCGTCCGTAGGCGGCAGCCGTCGACCCGCCGTTCCTCCTGGCCCCGGGCGCTGAAGCCCGGGGCCGGATGAGGGTGGGGGCCGTTCGCCAGTGCGGTGACCGCATAGGTTCGCCGGGTTGGTGGTCGGGAGCCGACCCACGCGGTCACAGCGCCAGGGGCGTCCGTGTTCCGAACGCGGCGGAAGCGGCCGTGCCGCGCGCACCACCGATCCGGTGACACAGCGACTGGTCGGCGCAGTGGCCTGGGTACAGTCGCCCGATGCTGTGTATCGACCTTCCGATCGCCACTGCCCGGCTGATACTCCGCCCGTTCCGGCCCGAGGACGCGGAGGACGTTTGCGAGTACCAGCGCCGGCCCGACGTCGCCCGCTTCATGCGATGGGAGCCGCGCGGACCGGAGGACGTCCGGGTGGCGGTGGAGCAGATGGCCCGGGAGACCACACTGGACTCGGACGGGGACTGTCTCAGCCTGGCGGTCGTCGAGCCGGGCACGGGGACGGTCGTCGGGCAGGTCGAACTGGTCCTGATCAGCGCGGAACACCGCCAGGGCGAGCTCGGCTATGTCTTCCACCCCGCCCACCAGGGCAAGGGCTTCGCCACCGAGGCCGCCTTCGCCGTCCTGCACCTGGCATTTGACGCACTGGAGCTGCACCGGGTGATCGGCCGCTGCCACGCGGACAACGCCGCCTCCGCCGGGCTCCTCGAACGGCTGGGCATGCGCCGGGAGGCCCATTTCATCGGAACGGAGTTCTTCAAGGGGGCATGGCGCGACGACCTGGTGTACTCCCTACTCCGGCGGGAGTGGCGGGCTTCAGCCATCCCCCGGAACACACCACGCACCCCTGAAACAGGCGCTGGAACTTGCCCTTGAGCGAGATCAACGAGCAACCCGGCGAACCCATGCGGTCACAGCACTCGGGCGTGTGTCGAAAGCGCAGGTCACAGCGACTCGTTGATGGCTGCGGCCAGCACGATCGTGCAGCGGTGGCGAGATCATCGAATCCGTCCGGCCGGGGAATCGTCCGGCGGATCACTGGGTTGACGAGTCAGGAACCCAGGCCGCTGCGCGGCCGCCGTGAGGCCGGGAAAATGGGGCTGCTCCGTCCGGGACGCCGGTTTCACTGTGATGCCGTGAGCTCG
>NZ_JBIATA010000024.1:0-136915 GCF_042891295.1 Streptomyces sp. NPDC001902
CGCACCGCCGCACAGCCCGCGTCGATCGCCGCGAACACGTACTTCGGCTGGAAGTGGATGTCCGCGATCACCGGGATCTGCGACTTCCTCGCGATGGTGGCGAGAGCGTCGGCGTCGTCCTGCGAAGGGCAGGCGACCCGGACGATCTGGCAGCCGGAGGCGGTGAGCTCGGCGATCTGCTGCAGCGTGGCGCCGATGTCGGCCGTGACGGTCGTGGTCATGGACTGGACGGAGACCGGGGCGTCGCCGCCGACCGCGACCGATCCGACCTGGATCTGGCGGCTCTTGCGTCGGTCGGCGAGCTTGATCGGAACGGACGGCATCCCGAGCGAAATCGCGGTCATGTGCGTGGCATCCCCAAAGTACGCGGATCGAGGTCCCGGCGGCGTGGGCGGGCTCCGGTCAACGAGACTACGTCACCCCACCCACGCCTCCGACATCGCGCCTAGGTCAAACGCACCGGATTGATGAGATCCGCGGCCATGACCAGCGCCGTGAAGCAGATGAAGATGCCGGCGACCACGTAGGCGACGGGCATCAGCTTCGCCACGTCGAAGGGTCCGGGGTCGGCCCGGCGGAAGACCTTGGCGATGTTGCGGCGGACGGACTCCCACAGGGCGCCCGCGATGTGCCCGCCGTCGAGCGGGAGCAGCGGGAGCATGTTGAACAGGAAGAGGGCCAGGTTGACCCCGGCGAGCAGGCCCACCATCGTGGCGATCTTCTGCGTGGCCGGCAGCGGCAGCGAGAAGATGTCGCCGCCGAGACGAGCCGCGCCGATCATGCCGACCGGGGAGTCGGGCTGCCGCTCGGCGCCGCTGAAGACCGCGTTCCACAGTCCGGGGATCTTGCCCGGGAGCGCGGCGAGGGACCGGACGCCGTCCTCGGCCGTGGTGGCCATGTGGTCGAGCGACTGGTCGAAGTCGAGCTTCACCACGCCGTCCGCCGGTGTGAAACCGAGGAACCCGGCCTGGACGTACTGGTCCTTGACGATGCCGCCGTGCCCGTCGGTCTTGACGACCTTGTTGGCGATCAGGTTCGCCTGCAGGTCGATGGTCTTGCCGTCGCGCACGACGGTGATCGTCGCGGGACCGATGGTCTTGCGGATCTCCTTCTGCAGCACCGTCCACTGGCTGTCGTCGACCTTCACCCCGTTGAAGGCCACGATCCGGTCGCGCTGCTGCAGACCGGCCGCCTTGGCGGGAGCGGCCGGGTAGTCGCCGTGGACGCAGGGGTCCTTGGCCTTGAGGGCCTTGGTGTCGGAGGCGGGGACGACGCATTCCGAGACCGAGCCGACGGTCGTGGTCTGGGTCGGGATGCCGAAGCCCATGAAGAGCGCCAGGAAGAGCCCGAAGGCCAGGATGAGGTTCATGAACGGGCCGGCGAACATGACGATCACGCGCTTCCAGGGCTTGCGCGTGTAGAACATCCGGGTCTCGTCGCCGGGCTTCAGCTCCTCGTACGCCGCGGAGCGGGCGTCCTCGATCATCCCGCGGAAGGGCGAGGTGGACCGGGCCGCGATCCGGCCGTCGTCGCCGGGCGGGAACATCCCGATCATGCGGATGTAGCCGCCCAGCGGGATCGCCTTGATGCCGTACTCGGTCTCACCCTTGTGGCGGGACCAGATCGTCGGCCCGAAGCCGACCATGTACTGCGGCACGCGGATCTTGAACAGCTTGGCCGTGGAGAGGTGGCCGAGCTCGTGCCAGGCGATGGAGACCAGGAGGCCGACCGCGAAGACGGCGATCCCCAGTGCCCACATAAGTCCCGTCATACGTGTGCCGCCTCCGTCGTCGCCTGTTCCGCAGCCAGTTCCCGGGCGCGGGCCCGCGCCCACTTCTCCGCCTCGAGGACGTCCTCCACGGTCAGGGAGGTTCCCCCGCCGGGAGTGCCGTGCTCCTCGACCACCCGTGCGACGGTGTCCACGATGCCCGTGAAGGGCAGCGTGCCCGCGAGGAACGCGGCCACGCACTCCTCGTTGGCCGCGTTGAACACCGCGGGGGCGGTACCCCCGAGGCTACCGACGTGGCGGGCGAGCGCCACCGCCGGGAACGCCTCGTCGTCCAGCGGGAAGAACGTCCACGTGGCCGCCTTCGTCCAGTCGCACCCGGGCGCGGCGTCGGGCACCCGCTCGGGCCAGCCGAGGCCCAGCGAGATCGGCATCCGCATGTCGGGCGGGCTGACCTGGGCCAGCGTGGAGCCGTCAGTGAATTCCACCATCGAGTGGATATACGACTGCGGGTGGACGACCACCTCAATGCGGTCGAAGGGAATGTCGAAGAGCAGGTGGGCCTCGATGACCTCCAGGCCCTTGTTCACCAGGGTCGCCGAGTTGATCGTCACCACCGGGCCCATGTCCCAGGTGGGGTGGGCCAGCGCCTGCTCGGGGGTGACCCCGGCCAGCTCGCCCTTGTCCCGGCCGCGGAAGGGGCCGCCGGAGGCGGTCACGACGAGCTTGCGGACCTCGGTGCGCGAGCCGCCCATGAGGGCCTGGAAGAGCGCGGAGTGCTCGGAGTCGACGGGCACGATCTGGCCCGGCTTGGCCACGGCCTTCACCAGGGGGCCGCCGACGATCAGCGACTCCTTGTTGGCGAGGATCAGGATCCGCCCCGCCTCCAGGGCGGCCAGCGTCGGGCGCAGCCCGATCGAACCGGTGATGCCGTTGAGGACGGAGTGGCACGGCCGGCCGGCCAGCTCGGTCGCGGCCTCCGGGCCGACCAGGACCTCCGGCAGGGGCTCGGCGCCGTAGCGCTCGGCCAGCGCCTCCCGCAGCGGGCCTTCCGCGTTCACGTCCGCGACGGCGACCGCGGAGACGCCGAGCTGCAGCGCCTGGTCGGCGAGGAGCCCGACCCGGCCACCGGCGGCGGACAGGGCCACCACGCGGAAGCGGTCGGGGTTGCGCAGGACGACGTCGATGGCCTGGGTGCCGATCGATCCGGTCGAACCCAGGATCACGATGGTGCGGGGGCCGTCGTGGGCGGCGGTGGCCGCGTCCGGTCCGGGCAGCCGCAGATGCGGGTCGGCGAGAGAGTCCGTCATCCCCCCATTGTGTCCGGTCGCCGGCACGGCGGGGGCACCGCCTCCGGGAAGGCGGTGCCCTGTGCGCGGGGGACGCGTCCCCGGTCCGGTCAGCGGATCGGCCGGTGGACGTTCTCCTTGTGCGAGGCGCCCGGGGTGGTGTCGGCGATCCACGGGCCGTCGCTGGAGGGGTCGACGATGCCGGACTCCAGCCAGGTGTAGGCACCGCCGAGGACACCGTCGACGACCTTGCGGTCGATGGCGTCGGTGTTGGTCCACAGGCGGCCGAAGAGCTCCTCGACGCGGATCCGCGACTGGCGGCAGAAGGCGTCGGCGAGCTGGTAGGCCTCGCGCCCGTTCTCGCCCCGGGCGCGGAGCATCTCGGCGCGGACGCAGGCGGCGCTCATGGCGAACAGTTCGGCGCCGATGTCGACGACGCGGCCCAGGAAGCCCTGCTTGGTCTCCATCCGGCCCTGCCAGCGCGACATGGCGTAGAAGGTGGAGCGGGCGAGCTTGCGGGCGCCCCGTTCGACGTAGCGCAGGTGGGCGGCGAGGTCGGGGTGGCCCGCCGGGTGGAACGCGGAGTACGCGCCGGGGATCTGGCCGGGGCCGGCCACCAGCTTCGGCAGCCAGCGGGCGTAGAAGCCGCCGGCCTTCATGCCGGCCTTGGCCTTGTCGCCGAGCGCCTTGTCGGGGTCGATGAGGTCCCCGGCGACCGACAGGTGGGCGTCGACGGCCTCGCGGGCGATCAGCAGGTGCATGATCTCCGTGGAGCCCTCGAAGATCCGGTTGATCCGCAGGTCGCGCAGCAACTGCTCGGCCGGGACGCCCCGTTCGCCGCGGGCGGCGAGGGACTCGGCGGTCTCGAAGCCGCGGCCGCCGCGGATCTGGACCAGTTCGTCGGCCATGGTCCAGCTCATCTCGGAGGCGATGAGCTTGGCCAGCGCGCCCTCGATGCGGATGTCGTTGCGGTCCTCGTCGGCCATCTGGCTGGACAGCTCCATGACGGCCTCGAGGGCGAAGGTGGTCGCCGCGATGAAGGAGATCTTCGCGCCGACGGCCTCGTGGCGGGCGACCGGCCTGCCCCACTGCTCGCGGGCGGCCGACCACTCACGGGCGATCTTCAGGCACCACTTGCCGGCCGCGACGCAGGACGCGGGCAGCGAGAGGCGGCCGGTGTTGAGGGTGGTGAGGGCGATCTTCAGCCCGGCGCCCTCGGGGCCGATGCGGTTCTCGGCGGGGACGCGTACCCGGTGGAAACGGGTGACGCCGTTCTCGATGCCGCGCAGCCCCATGAAGGAGTTGCGGTTCTCGACGGTGATGCCCTCGGAGCCGGCCTCGACGACGAAGGCGGTGATGCCGCCCTTGTGGCCCTCGCTCTTCGGCACCCGCGCCATGACGACCAGCAGGTCGGCGACGACACCGTTGGTCGTCCACAGCTTCACGCCGTCCAGGACGTAGGAGTCCCCGTCGGGTACGGCCGTGGTCGCCAGGCGCGCGGGGTCGGACCCCACGTCGGGCTCGGTGAGCAGGAAGGCCGAGATGTCGGTGCGGGCGCAGCGCGGCAGGAACCGCTCCTTCTGCTCCGGGGTCCCGAACATCTTCAGCGGCTGGGGCACCCCGATCGACTGGTGCGCGGAGAGCAGCACGCCGATGGCGGGGCTGGCGGAGCCCACGAGGGCCAGCGCCTTGTTGTAGTACACCTGGGTGAGGCCGAGGCCGCCGTACTTGGGGTCGATCTTCATGCCGAGGGCACCGAGCTCCTTCAGCCCGGTGATGACCTCGTCGGGGATCCTCGCCTCACGCTCGATCAGTGCCCCGTCCACCTTCGTCTCGACGAAGTCGCGCAGCTTGGCCAGGAACTCCTCGCCGCGCTGGACCTGCTCGGTCGACGGTGTGGGGTGGGGATGGATCAGGTCGAGCCGGAAGCGGCCCAGGAACAGTTCCTTGGCGAAGCTCGGCTTTCGCCATTCCTGTTCGCGGGCGGCCTCTGCGACCTGGCGCGCTTCGCGTTCGGAAACGGTGGGGCGGGCGGATGCTGCGGACATGGGGGCGTCACCTCGCGTCGGTTACCGACCGGTGCTACTTGTTCGTTAGTACCCCGGTTCCGGCATGGTCACCAGCCCTCGCGCACGGGGCGCGGCGGGCCGGCGGCCTTTTCGACGGCGTTTCAGGCCGACGCGAGCAGCTTCCGCGGCCGCGTGGTGTCCGGGGCGGGGCCGCCCTCGGTGACGGGGCCGGCGAGGTCGGGGACGGCCGAACCGAACTCCGCCTCGCGGGTGCCGTCGGCCGGCACCGGCTGCAGACCCTGACCCCGCGTCACTTGCCGGTGGGCCGCGCCGGATTCGGCGAGGGCGAGGCCTGCGGCGCCCGCGTGCGGCGCGCCCCCGGACAGCCCCTGACCAGGGCCGGGAGGCGGCCCCGGCCGGCGGCGTCGGGCAGGGCCACGACGGCCGGCTCGGTGTCCGCGGCGACCGCGCGACGCGCAGCGGCGCGGCGTTCTCGGCGGGCACCGGACGCACCGCCGGATCCGCGAGGGCGCTCCACTCCACTCGGGTGAACGCCGGGCTCTCGGGACTGGGGGGGTGGCCCCCTCCGGGGCGATCGGCAGCCGGCGCCGCATATGGCGTGCCCATGCCGACGCGCGTACGGCGCGGCCGGGGCGCACCGCACATGCGCCCCGGCCGCTGGAAGGGGTGGCTCGTCCTGCCGTGAGGACTACAGAGCGAGACCGGTCAGGACCAGGACCCGCTCGTAGGTGTAGTCGTCCATGGCGTACCTGACGCCCTCGCGGCCCACGCCGGAGTCCTTGACGCCGCCGTAGGGCATCTGGTCGGCCCGGTAGGAGGGGGCGTCGCCGATGATGACGCCGCCGACCTCCAGCTCGCGGTGGGCGCGGAAGGCGGTCTGCAGGTCGTGGGTGAACACCCCGCTCTGCAGACCGAACTTGGAGTCGTTGACCGCCGCGAAGGCCTCGTCGGCGCCGTCCACCTTGTGCAGGGACAGGACGGGGCCGAAGACCTCCTCGGTGGCGATGATCGCGTCCGCCGGAAGGTCGGCGAGCACGGTCGGCTCGTAGGCGGCGCCGTCGCGCCGGCCGCCGGTCAGCAGCTTGGCGCCCTTGCCCAGCGCGTCCTCGACCCACGACTCCACGCGTTCGGCGGCCTTCTCGTCGACGAGCGGGCCGACGTCGGTGGCGTCGTCCGAGGGGTCGCCGGTGACCTGGGCGCGGACCTTGGCGACGACCTTCTCCACCAGCCGGTCGTACACGGACGCGTCGGCGATGACCCGCTGGACGGAGATGCAGGACTGGCCGCCCTGGTAGTTGGAGAAGGTGGCGATGCGGTTCGCCGCCCACTCCAGGTCCTCCTCGGAGGACCAGTCGGCCAGGACGACGGCGGCGGCGTTGCCGCCCAGCTCCAGGGTGGTGTGCTTGCGCGGCACCGAGTCCATGATGTGGTAGCCGACGCGGTCGGAGCCGGTGAAGGAGATGACCGGCAGCCGCTCGTCCCGGACGAGGGCGGGCATGCGGTCGTTCGGGACGGTGAGCACGCTCCACGAACCGGCCGGCAGGTCGGTCTCGGCCAGGATCTCGCCCAGGAGGAGCGCGGAGAGCGGGGTCGCCGGGGCCGGCTTCAGGATGATCGGCGTGCCGACCGCGATCGCCGGGGCGACCTTGTGGGCCACCAGGTTCAGCGGGAAGTTGAACGGCGCGATGCCGAGCACGCTGCCGCGCGGGAAGCGCCGGGTCAGCGCGAGGCGACCCACGCCGCCCGCGTCGGTGTCCAGGCGCTGGGCCTCGCCGCTGTTGAAGCGGCGCGCCTCCTCCGCCGCCCAGCGGAAGACGGACACGGCACGGCCGACCTCGCCGCGGGCCCACTTGACCGGCTTGCCGTTCTCCGCGGTGATCAGCCGGGCGATCTCCTCGGAGCGCTCTGCCAGCCGCTTCGACACGTGGTCCAGGGCCGCGGCCCGCACGTGGGCGGGGGTCGCGGCGAACTCCGCCTCGACCGCCTTGGCGGCGGCGACGGCCTCCTCCACCTGGGCGGGGGTCGGCACGCCGACGGAGGCCACGACGCTGCCGTCGTACGGGTTCACGACATCGAAGGTGTCCTCGCCGGTGGCGGGGCGGCCGGCGAGCCAGAAGGCGGTGGGGGTGCTCATGCGCACCACGGTAGGGCGGGCGGCACCCGGCCGGTCTTGTCCAGTGCGTCCTGCGGATCCCGCCCTGTGCGACGTTTTGGCAGACCGTGTCAGCCGCCGGACTTGAGGGCCAGCCACAGCTCCATGCGGACGTCCGGGTCGTCCAGCGAACGCCCGAGGATCTCCTCCACGCGCCGCATCCGGTAGCGCAGCGTGTGCCGGTGGACCCCGAGGTCCGCCGCGGCGGCGTCCCACTGCCCGTGCCGGGACAGCCACGCCCGCAGGGACGCGACCAGGTCACCGCGGGCGGTGGCGTCGTGCTCGCGCAGCGGCCGCAACAGCCCGTCGGAGAAGGCCCGGACCGCCTCGTCGCCCAGCAGCGGCAGCACCGAGCCGGAACCGACCTCGTCGTGCTCGACGAGACTGCGGCCCCGCCGCCGGGCGACCGCCAGCGCGCGCTCGGCCTGCTCGTGCGCGCCCGGGACACCCGCGGCACCCACCGCGGCGGACAGCCCGGCCACCAGGTCGTCGCTCCCGTCGACCGCCGCCACGCAGGCCGGCATCACCGCGCCGTCCGCGGCCGCGAGCACCGTCAACCGGTCCTCGTCCCGCACCGCCAGCACGGGCTCCGCGGCCCGCATCCCGGCCGCCTCCACCCGCTCCGCCAGCAGCCCCACGGCGTCCCCCGCGGCCTCCGCACGCTCCGCGACCAGCACGCGCACGGGGGCGTCGAACAGCCCGCCGTACGGCCGGCCGGCCACGGTGCGGGCGTGCTCGGGCTCGCCGGCCAGCAGCATCCGCAGCAGCGCGGCGCCCAGGCGCTGCTCGGTGTCCTGCAGCGCGCGGGACTGCTCCAGGGACAGCGTCAGCAGCGCGACGGCGGCATGCACGAGGTAGCGGTCCGAGGTGTCCAGCCGCTCCTCCGTGCCGACCGCGAGGAAACCGCGGGGGCGCCGGCCGGTGCCCAGCGACTGCAGCTCCACGCGGTCCTCCGTACCGGCCGGGCCCGCGACCGCCGCACTGGCCGGGGCGGGCCTGCCGCGCAGCCGCTCCACCTCCCCGGCGAGCCGCGCCGCCCGCCGCCCCGCCCACTCCGGCGCCGCGGCCACCACCGCGCCCGAGGCGTCGTACAGCGCCGCCCAGCCGTTCAGGTGCGCCGCCAGCCGCGACAGCAGCGCCGTCGTCCCGTCCGGAGCGAGCGCCGCCCGGGTCAGCTCCCGCTGCGCCTCGAACCCTGCGGTCACCGCCTTGTACCGGTCGGCGGCGAGCTCCGCGGAGACGGCCTTGCTGATCGCGATGAACGGGGTCTTGTGCGGCACCTCCAGCAACGGCAGCCGGTGCGCGGCCGCCGCGTCCACGAGCGCCTGCGGCACGGTGTCATGGCTCAGCCCCACGCCGAACCCGAGGCCCACGACGCCGGCGCCGGCCAGGCGCGCCACGTACTGGCCGAGCACCTCGGGCGAGCCGACGTCCAGCTTGAGGCCCGTGGTGAGCAGGAGCTCGCCGCCCTCCAGGTACGGCGCCGGGTCGTCCAGCTCGCTGGTGTGCACCCAGCGGACGGCGGCCTCCCCCAGGCGGTCGCCTCCGGCGAGGACGGCCAGCTTCAGGGCGGGGTCCCGTAGCAGCGAGGCGAGCGTGGGGGGCACGGGCTTTTTCTCCATCTCGGAGTGCGTTCACATCCGATTCTGCCTCACCGTATACCTGCGGTGCGGTGCCGTCTTCGTGTGCGGCGCCGCGGTTGTTGCTGTTGGGGTCTCTCCCCCGCCCGCCCTCCCCCAGCCTTCGGCCGGGGGGACCCCCACCTCGGCGCTCGCGGCGCTGCCCCACATCATCCGGCACCGCGCCCACCGCTCGTCTCCCCCCAGCCTTCGGCCGGGGGGACCCGTGGGCGCACCCCGCCACACCCCCTCCTGCCGGTCGAGGCGACTAACGGCCGGTGGGGGTTCAGAGAGCGGTCCGGGGTTGCCGCAGGTGCCCTACTCACCCTCCACCGGCCGTCATGCGCCCACACAACGGGAGGGGGTGTGGCGGGGTGCGCCCGGAAGCGACGAGCGGAGCACGCGGTGCCCAACGATGTAGGCGTAAACCGCGAGCGCTGTGGGGGTCCCCCCGGCCGAAGGCTGGGGGGAGTGCGCCGGCGCGACCCCGACCCAGGCACACGATGCGCAGGCCCGCACTGACCGCGCCGGGCAATCGGGCGGGAGGGCGGGAGAACCGCCCGCCGCAGGCGCAAACAACCCGCACACAACAACCGGGCAGCCCGGCGCAGCCGCCCGCAGGCGCAAACAAAGCCGCACCCAACAACCGGCCGCAACCACAACGCACCCGCACAGAAACGCTCAGGCGCGCAGATCGACCAGCACCGGAGGCGCGTGCTCCCCGTCGACCGCGGTGAGGGAGACGACCGCGTGCCCCGCAGGGACCGCGTGCGCGAGCTCGGACGCGGACCAGCGCTCGCGCTCGACCCGGCGCACCGTCACCGACTCCGCCGTGACCGCCTTCCCGGTCACCAGGCGCCGCACGGCATGCAGCACCCGCGTGAGCGGCTCGTCCGCGACGATCTGGCGGTTCGTGACGTCGTGGACGTCCACCCATTCCTTGCCCCACACCTCGGCGAACCGTGCGCCGTCCCAGGCCGTGAGGCCGGCCAGGGCGGCCCGGCAGCCGACGGCGCCGAGCAGGGCACCGCGGAGCGCTTCGGGGACGTCGTCCAGCGTGCGCAGCGTGAGCACCGCGCCGGCGTTGGCGGAGCGCATGCGCTGCAGGCCGCGCACGGATTCCGCGGTCACCGTGTGGGAGGCGTCGTCGAGGACGAGGCAGGCGAACAGGGAGCGGTCCTGCCGGGCCGTGGCGCACTCGGCGAACTGGGCGAGGACGAGCCGCGCCAGCATCCGGGAGACCTCGGCGTGGCCCCGCTCCGGGAGGTCGATGCGGACCCGGAGCGGGTGCTCCAGGCCCCGCAGCGAGAACGGGTGGCTGCCGCCGGTGGTGTCGAAGAACCCGGCGAACGCGGGCCGGTCGAGCAGCGCGATGCGGTCGGCGAGCAGGGGGCCCGCGTCGCCGGGCCGGGCGGACTGACGTTCCCGTGCGTCGAGTTCGCGCAGCTGGCCCAGGGCGGCGCCGCCGCGGGCCTGCAGGGCGGAGCGGAGCGCGGCCAGGGCCGAGGGGGTGCCGTCGAGGAGTTCGCGCAGCTCGGGGACGGAGGGGAAGCGGCCGTGGGCGGCGTGGAAGGGCCCGAGGAGCTGGGCGAGCGCGGTGGCGGCGCGGCGGCTGTCGCCGCCGGGCAGCGCCGCGGCGAGGTCGCCGACGAGGGCCTCGGAGAGGAAGCCCGCGGCCTCGTCGGGGTCGGAGGTGCCGCCGTACAGGTCGAGGTCGTACGCGGAGTCGGGATGGCCGATCTTGACGACGACGTCGAAGGACTCGTCCGGTGCGAGCCGTGCCCCCTCGGTGCCGACCACGACCACGGCCGCCCGCCCGGCGAGGGCCTGCAGGCACATCAGCTCCAGCGCGGGCCGCACCAGGCGCACGGTCTTGCCGGAGCCGGGCGGTCCGACGGCCAGGAGGGACGTGCCGAGCACGGACGGGTCGAGGGCGTAGCCGGCGCCGCGGTGGGAGCGGGGGTTGCGCTCGTCGTCGGGGGCGGCGCCGATGCGGACCTGGCCGGCGAGCAGGTCGTGCCGGGCGGCGCGGGCGGGCAGGTCGCGGGCGCCGGACGGGTGGGCGCAGGCGGCGGCCCCGTACCGCAGGACGGTGTCGGTGAAGGCGGTCAGCCGGCCGGGCTCGGAGCGCACGGACTGCCAGGCACGGGACAGGCGGGCGAAGTCGACGTCGTTCATCAGCCCGGAGCGCGCGTCCTCGGCGAGCCGGTCCGCGGCGTCGGCGGCGCCGCCCTGGCGGAGCGCGGGGAAGGCGGCCGGGTCCTGGGCGGGGTCGGCGGGTTCGCGGCCGGCGACCCCGGCCTCCTCCTCGCGGGACCGCCGGAGCGGGGTGGTGATGAAGCGGCGCCACAGTTCGGCCCAGCGGCCGATGCGGGCGAAGAAGACCAGCAGGGCGCCGCCGATGAGCGCGTAGTAGAGGTACGAGGCCCACAGGTAGGCGGTCTGGTTGCCGCCCGCCCGGCGCCAGGAGTCGGGGGTCAGGGCGAGCAGCGGCCACAGCCAGTAGCTGCCGAGGTAGCCGTTCCACAGCAGGGACCACAGCAGCCAGCCGCCGAGGAAGGAGATCAGGGCGCCGGCGACGAGCTGGCGGCCCGGCACGGCGTCCGGGTCGGCGGCGGGGCGGGGGCGGTGCCCGAGGCGCCACACACCGGGGGCGGCGGCCGGGCGCGGGGCCCGCAGCCAGGAGAGGAGGCCCGACCCGTCCGGCGTCGCGGCCGGTGCGGACTCCGCCGGGGCGTGCCACGGGGCGCCGCCGGGGCGGACCCCCGGCAGCGGGGGCGGTCCGGGTGGCAACGGGGGGGTGGCCGGGGCGGCGTCCTGGCCGGCGTCGCGCCAGGTGCGGGTGTCCCGCTCGCCGCGTGAAGGGTCGGCGGGGCCCGGCCGGGCACCGGGGACGGGCGGCGGTCCGGCGTGCGCGGGCGGGGCGCCCGGCATCGGCCGGGCACCGGGTACCGGCGGCGTGCCCGGTTGCGGGCCGGGGCCTCCGGGCGGAGACGCCGCGGGCTTCTCGTGCGTACCGTCGCGTTCCATCGCGTGTGCCACCCCTCGCAGGTCCGCACTCAATGTAGTCGAGCGGCCACCGCAGTCTGAAGGATCTTGGCACGCTCATGTCCGTCACGTCGAAGAGGCGTTCCGCAGTGCGCCCTATCGGAGTGTGCGGGGCTCCGCCGTACGGGCTTAGCCTGCGAGGAAAGACCACGGTTCGAAGGAGTACGTCCGCCATGACCGATCTGGCCCAGGAGCGTCGACTCGTCACCCCGATCCCCGGCCCCAAGTCGCAGGAGCTGCTGGCGCGCAAGACGGCGGCGGTCGCGAGCGGTGTCGGCGTGACCCTGCCCGTCTTCGTCACCCGCGCCGGCGGCGGCGTCCTGGAGGACGTGGACGGCAACTCCCTGATCGACTTCGGCTCCGGCATCGCGGTGACCTCGGTCGGCAACAGCGCCGAGGCGGTCGTGCGCCGCGCGTCGGCGCAGCTGGCCGACTTCACCCACACCTGTTTCATGGTGACGCCGTACGAGGGCTACGTGGAGGTCGCCGAGGCACTCAACGAGCTGACCCCGGGCGACCACGAGAAGCGCACCGCGCTGTTCAACTCCGGTGCCGAGGCCGTCGAGAACGCGGTGAAGATCGCCCGCGCGTACACCAAGCGCCAGGCCGTCGTCGTCTTCGACCACGGCTACCACGGCCGCACCAACCTGACGATGGCGCTGACGGCGAAGAACATGCCGTACAAGCACTCGTTCGGCCCGTTCGCGCCCGAGGTCTACCGCATGCCGCTGGCCTACCCCTACCGCTGGCTGACCGGCGCGGAGAACTGCGCGGAGGAGGCCGCGGCCCAGGCGATCGACATGATCACCAAGCAGGTCGGGGCCGAGAACGTGGCCGCGATCGTGATCGAGCCGATCCAGGGCGAGGGCGGCTTCATCGAGCCGGCCAAGGGCTTCCTGCCGAAGCTGGTGGAGTTCGCCCGGGCGAACGGCATCGTCTTCGTCGCGGACGAGATCCAGACCGGCTTCTGCCGCACCGGCCAGTGGTTCGCCTGCGAGGACGAGGGCATCGTCCCGGACCTGATCACCACCGCCAAGGGCATCGCCGGCGGTCTGCCGCTGGCCGCGGTGACCGGCCGCGCCGAGATCATGGACGCCGCGCACTCCGGCGGTCTGGGCGGCACCTACGGCGGCAACCCGGTGGCGTGCGCCGGTGCGCTCGGCGCCATCGAGACGATGAAGGAGCAGGACCTCAACGCCAAGGCCCGCCGCATCGGCGAGATCATGCTCGGCCGGCTGCGCGGCATGCAGGAGAAGTTCGAGGTCATCGGTGAGGTCCGCGGCCGCGGCGCCATGATCGCGATCGAGCTGGTGGAGCCGGGCGGCAAGAACCCCAACGCCGCGGCGACCGCCGCCGTGGCCAAGGCCTGCCACGCCGAGGGCCTGGTGGTCCTGACCTGTGGCACCTACGGGAACGTGCTGCGCTTCCTGCCGCCGCTGGTCATCGGGGAGGACCTGCTGAACGAGGGCCTGGACATCATCGAGGGCGCTCTCGCCCGGCTGTGACCAGGTGCTTCGCCCGTGACCGAGCGTGTACGACACACAGCGTGAAGAAGGTGTGCGGGCCTGATGGCGGGAGGGTGCAACCCCTGCCGGTCGACCCCCCCGGTGACGTACGGTTTCCGCAGATGGATGCAACACCCCGTCTGCGGAAGTCCGCGGGCGACACTTTGCCGGTGACTCCCCATCACCAGCACAGCAGTGCCCTCGCGCACAGCGCCGAAGCCGAAGGCTCCGGCAATCCTCGCCGATCGGTCGGCCGCTTGCCCCAAACCCCCCGGGGCGGGCGGTACGGCGATCGTTCTGGCCGCCCCGGAACTCTCCCCCCTGTTCCGGGGCGGCCAACTTCTCTGGTGGCCGTGGTGTGCACGGCGCTCTTCGGACTGCTGACCTGGCAGGAAGCACTACGAGGGCGCCTGGTGGCCGTGGACGGGCCGGTGCGTGCCACCCTTGCGGGTTCCTCCCCCCACCCCGCGGACCGCTCGGCCGTGGCACGGTTCCTGGCCGACCTGGGCAACTGGCAGGTCGCCGTGCCCGTACTGCTGCTTGCGATGGTCTGCACCACCTGGTGCGCCCACCGGTACCGACGGCCCCGCCCCTGGCTGCCGCCGCTGGCGTACGCGCTGGTGATGGTCGTGGCGCCGCTGCTGGTCGCCCTGGTGAAGCCGCTGGTCGGCCGGGCCGACCCCGGTTCGCCGGCCCTCTCCCCGGGCTATCCCGGGTTCTACCCCTCCGGCCACACGGCCACGGCGGCCGCCGCGTACGGCGGCGCCGTGCTCCTGCTGCTGCCGTGGCTGGTACGCACAGCGGCACGGCGGCTGCTGGTCGCGGCCGCCGTGCTGCTCGACGGTGCGGTGGGCGTCGCCCTGGTCCGCTGCGGCTACCACTGGCCGCTCGACGTGGTGGGGAGCTGGCTGCTGTGCGGCGCCCTGCTCGCGGGCGCCGCCCTGGCGGTCAGTTGTTGGTCGGGAAACCGAGGTTGATGCCGCCGTGGCTCGGGTCGAGCCACCGCTGGGTGACGGCCTTGCCGCGGGTGAAGAAGTGGACGCCGTCCGGGCCGTACGCGTGCGTGTCGCCGAACAGCGAGGCCTTCCAGCCGCCGAAGGAGTAGTACGCCACCGGCACCGGGATCGGCACGTTGATGCCGACCATGCCGACCTCGACGTCGTGCTGGAAGCGCCGGGCGGCGCCGCCGTCGTTGGTGAAGATGGCCGTGCCGTTGCCGTACGGGTTGGTGTTGATCAGCTCCAGGCCCTCGTCGTACGAGCCCACGCGGACCACGGACAGGACCGGGCCGAAGATCTCGTCGTTGTAGACGGACATGCCGGGCTTGACGTCGTCGAAGAGGGTCGGGCCGAGCCAGAAACCGTCCGCGGTGTCCTCGCCGGTGACGGCGTGCTCGCGGCCGTCCACGGCGAGGGTCGCGCCGTCGGCGAGGCCCGCGTCGAGGTAGGACGTCACCTTGTCGCGGTGGGCGCCGGTGACCAGCGGGCCCATCTCGGAGGCGGCGTTGCAGCCGGGGCCGACCGTGAGCCCGGCCATCCGCTCCTTGATCTTCTCGACCAGCGTGTCGCCGATCGGGTCGACCGCGACCAGGACGGACACGGCCATGCAGCGCTCGCCGGCCGCGCCGAACCCGGCGTTGACGGCGGCGTCGGCGGCGAGGTCCAGGTCCGCGTCCGGCAGCACCAGCATGTGGTTCTTGGCGCCGCCCAGGGCCTGGACGCGCTTGCCGTAGCGGGTGCCGGTCTCGTAGACGTACCGGGCGATCGGGGTGGAGCCGACGAAGGAGACGGACTTGACGTCCGGGTGCTCCAGGAGGCGGTCGACGGCGACCTTGTCGCCGTGCACGACGTTGAAGACGCCGTCCGGCAGCCCGGCCTGCTTCCACAGCCCGGCCAGGAAGTTCGCGGCGGACGGGTCCTTCTCGGACGGCTTGACGACGACGGTGTTGCCCGCGGCGATGGCGATGGGGAAGAACCACATCGGCACCATGGCCGGGAAGTTGAAGGGCGAGATGATCGCGACCGGCCCGAGCGGCTGGCGGATCGAGTAGACGTCGATGCCGGTCGAGGCCTGCTCGGTGAAGCCGCCCTTGATGAGCTGCGGGATGCCGCAGGCGTACTCGACGACCTCCAGGCCGCGGGCGATCTCGCCGAGCGCGTCGGAGTGCACCTTGCCGTGCTCGGAGACGATGATCGCCGCCAGCTCGTCGCGCTGGGCGTTGAGGAGCTCGCGGAAGGCGAAGAGCACCGAGGTGCGCTTGGCCACCGAGGCGTTCCGCCACTCCTTGAACGCGGCGGCGGCCGCACCGACGGCCTGGTCGACCTCGGAGATCGACGCGAAGTCCACCCGACCGGTCACGGCCCCGGTGGCGGGGTCGTACACGTCCCCGTGCCGCTCCGCGGTGCCGGTCCACGTCCGTCCGGCGATCCAGTGCGTGATGTGCTTGTCGGTCACGGCGGACCTTCCTCTCCTCGTCTCCTGCCAGTCTCGCCAGCGGGCAGGGCCCCCTCAAGCACCAAGGTGTCGGCGTCGGAGCCGGGAGCTTTACAGGTCGTACAGCTCGTCGGGGTGCTCCATGCCCTCCATGAGGTCCAGCCGGATGTCCTGCGCCCAGTCGAAGGCCCAGCGCTTGACGGCGGCGACGGCCGCGCCGTCCAGTCCCTGCGCCGCGTACGCCGCGTCGTCGGCCTCGACGAGCTTGTCGAGGCGGTCGGCGAGGAGGCGCGGCTGGAGGTCCTCGTCGAGGTGGACGGCCATCGTCAGCAGCTCCCCCGGCGTGAACCAGGCGGTCAGGGCGTGGACGTCGACCAGGTCGCGCACGGTGGCGCGGTCGGCGACGGCGGCCACCTTCAGGGCGGCGCAGTCCTCCAGCGCCACCACCGGCACGGGCCCGGACAGGCCGAGGCCGACACGGACCGGGGGACGGGAGAGCGGCTGCTTGGCGACGTGGACCGTGTGGCCGGCGTCGCCCGGCGAGGTGACCCCGAGGTGGGCGGCCAGCGGTGTGCCGGGCAGCGCGACCACCTCGTAACCGGCCCCGGCGTACGCGGCCGCGAGCGCGGCACCGATGTCGCCGGCCGGTGTGGAGCTGAAGGTCACCAGGTCGAGGTGGCGGGACGGGCGGCGGTCGAAGCCGTGCGCGATCAGCGCGAGACCGCCCGCCACGGCGAGGCCGTGGCGCCCGCAGACGGGCAGGGCGGTCTCGACGAGGTGCGCGAGGCCGGGCGTGAGGTCCATGTCAGCCTGCCGCGGCGGCAAGCGCGGGAGCGGGCGCGCGCCGTGGCGCGCCCGGGTATCCGGGGCCGCTCCGGGGCCGGCCGCGTTCCGTGCGGATCATGGCACCAGTGTCGCGCACGGGGGCGTACGGGTGGCGGGCCCCCGGGCGCGCGATCACTCGCCCGGATCACGGCCGCGCCGTCCCGCCAGGTGGGCCGCCGCCTCGTGCATGGCCAGTTCCAGGACGCCGGGGTCCGTGAGGTTGCCGGTGCCGTCCGGCGGCACGAGCCAGCGGACTCCGCCCGTGGCCCGGCCGGGGTAGGGCACCACGATCCAAGTGCCGGGGCCCGCGGTGCGGACCCCGGTGCCGATCCAGCGGGCGGCGGTGCCCGGGGGCACGAAGTAGCCCATGCGGGAGTCGCCGAAGTCGGCCAGGACCGGGCCCGGGCGGTCGACGAGACGGGTGAGGACGTCGAGCGTCGGGTAGCCCAGTTCGCCGGTCAGGATGAGGACGTCCCACAGCCGCCCGGCGGGCAGGAGCGTCACCCCGAGGGGGTGCCGCTCCCATTCCCACCGGGTGGAGTCGGGATCGGGTGCCACGGAAACCAGCCATTCGACCGCGCCCCGCGCGTCTGTGCCCACTATGCCGGTTCCTCCGTTCCGTGTGTGCGCTGTCGTGCTGTCACGCGGAGAGAGGAGGCCGGGCCCGGATCATTACGCGGGTTTCACCACGCCCGATGGGGTGATCCGGCCCACAGGGTGCGCAGGGGGTGCCGCAGGGGCGGTCAGCTGTCGAAGCCGAGGCCGAGCCGGTCCATCGTCTTGAGCCACAGGTTGCGCCGGCCGGCGTTGCGGTCGGCCCGGTCCAGCGACCACTTGGTGAGGCCGATGCCCGCCCATGCCAGGGGCTCGGGCGGGAAGGGCAGCGGCTTGGTGCGGACCATGCGCAGTGCGGTGCGCTCGGTGCGCTCGCCGGAGAGCAGGTCGAGCATGACGTCCCCGCCGAAGCGGGTGGCGCCGACGCCGAGGCCGGTGTAGCCGGCGGCGTAGGCGACCTTCCCGTCGTGGGCGGTGCCGTAGAAGGCGGAGAAGCGCGAGCAGGTGTCGATCGCGCCGCCCCACGCATGGCTGAAGCGCACGCCCTCCAGCTGCGGGAAGCAGCGGAAGAAGTGGCCGGCGAGCTTCAGGTACGTCTGCGGGCGTTCGTCGCGGGCGGCGTCCAGGCGGCCGCCGTACGGGTAGATGGCGTCGTAGCCGCCCCACAGGACGCGGTTGTCGGCGGTGAGCCGGAAGTAGTGGAACTGGTTGGCGCTGTCGCCGAGCCCCTGGCGCTTCTTCCAGCCGATCGCGCCGAGCTGCTGCGCCGTCAGCGGCTCGGTCACCAGCGCGTAGTCGTACACGGGGACGATGTAGGGACGCACCCGGCGCACCAGCGAGGGGAAGACGTTGGTGCCGAGCGCGACGTGCCGGGCGAAGACCCGCCCGTACGGGGTGCGCACGGCCATGCCGGAGCCGTTGCGGGCGAGCTGGGTGGCGCGGGTGTGCTCGTAGACGCGTACGCCCAGCTCCTCGCAGGCCCGCCGCAGGCCCCAGGCGAGCTTCGCCGGGTGCAGCATGGCGACGCCCCTGCGGTCCCACAGCCCGCCGACGAAGGTCGGCGAGTCGACCTCGGCACGGACCTGGTCACGGTCGAGCAGCTCCAGTTCGACGCCGTGCCGGGCGGCCTCCTCGGCGGAGGCCTGGAGGTCGTCGAGCTGGTAGGGCTCGGTGGCGACGTCGATCTCCCCGGAGCGTTCGAAGTCGCAGTCGATGGAGTAGCGGTCCACCGCCTCCTCGATGCCGTCGAGGTTGCGGTTGCCCAGCTCCTCCAGTCGCCCGAACTCCTCGGGCCAGCGGGCGAGTCCGTTGGCCAGGCCGTGGGTGAGGCTGGCGGCGCAGAAGCCCCCGTTGCGGCCGGACGCCGCCCAGCCCACCTCCTTGCCCTCGATCAGGACGACGTCACGCCGCGGGTCGCGCTCCTTGGCGAGCAACGCGGTCCACAGCCCGGTGTAGCCGCCGCCGACCACCAGCAGGTCGCAGTGCTCGTCGCCGACGAGGGCGGAGCCGGCCTGCGGCCTGCCGGGGTCCTCCAGCCAGAACGGTGTCGGCTGCGCGTCGGCGAGCGAACGGGCTGGATCCATGGGGTCTCACACCTTTGCGGATGCGGTCGGCGGATTAACTATGGGCTTTCCTGCGGCGGCTGAGCAGCTGTCCGACGACGACGCACAGCACCGCCACGACGAACATCAGCGTGCCGATGACGTTCACCTGGACGGGCAGGCCCTTCTGGGCCGCGCCCCAGACGAACATCGGGAAGGTCACGGTGGCCGGGCCGGCGTTGAACTGCGTGATGATGAAGTCGTCGATGGAGATCGCGAAGCTGAGCAGCGCTCCCGCCGCGATGCCGGGCGCGGCGATCGGGAAGGTGATCCGCCAGAAGGTCTGCCACGGGGTGGCGTACAGGTCCTGGGCGGCCTGCTCCAGTCGCGGGTCCATGCTCATCACGCGCGCCTTGACCGCCGTCACGACGAAGCTGAGGCAGAACATGATGTGCGCGATGAGGATGGTCCAGAAGCCGAACTGGATGCGCATGTTGAGGAAGAGGGTGCCGAGCGAGGCGCCCATGACGATCTCGGGCATCGCCATCGGCAGCCAGATCAGGCCGGTCACCGGGCCGCGGCCGCGGAAGCGGTAGCGGCCGAGCGCGAAGGCGACCATGGTGCCGAGGATCGTGGCGCCGATGGTGGCGAGTACGGCGATCTCCAGGGACAGCGACACCGAGTCGCACATGTCGCCGACACCGCAGGGGTTGGCCCAGGCGTCGAGCGAGAAGTGGTTCCAGGAGTAGTTGAAGCGGCCCTTGGGCTGGTTGAAGGAGAAGATCAGGACGATCACGTTGGGGATCGTCATGTAGGCGAGTGCGGCCGCGGCGGCGAAGACCACGAGGCGCCGTCGCACCCAGTTCAGCACGGGCATCAGACCAGTTCCTCCGTCCCCGCCTTGCGGATGTAGACGGACACGATCACCAGGATCGCGGCCATGAGCATGAAGGACAGCGCGGCGGCGGTCGGGTAGTCGAGCACCGTGAGGAACTTGGACTGGATGACGTTGCCGATCATCTGCTCGCTGGGGCTGCCCAGCAGCTCGGCGTTGATGTAGTCGCCGGAGGCGGGGATGAAGGTGAGCAGCGTGCCGGCCACGACGCCGGGGAGCGAGATCGGGAAGGTCACCTTGCGGAAGGTGGTGAAGGGCCGGGCGTACAGGTCGCCCGCCGCCTCGTGCAGCCGCGGGTCGATGCGCTCCAGCGAGCTGTAGAGCGGCAGGATCATGAAGGGCAGGAAGTTGTACGTCAGACCGCACACCACCGCGAGCGGTGTGGCGAGCACGCGGTCGTCGGCGGTGATGCCCAGGGACGCGGTGACGCTGAGGATGTGCAGCTTGTCCAGCACGGTGACGACGTAGCCGTCGTCCGCGAGGATCGTCTTCCAGGCCAGGGTGCGGATCAGGAAGCTGGTGAAGAACGGCGCGATGACCATGACCAGCAGCACGTTCCGCCAGCGGCCCGCCTTGAAGGCGATGGTGTACGCCAGCGGGTAGCCGATCGCCAGGCACAGCACGGTGGCGATGCCGGCGTAGATCAGCGAGCGCAGGTAGAAGACGTCGTATTCCTTGAACGCGTCCCAGTAGGTCGCGAAGTGCCAGGTGACGCGGTAGCCGGTCTCCAGGGAGCCGGTCTGCACCGAGGTCGAGGCCTGGTAGACCATCGGGGCGGCGAAGAAGACCAGCAGCCACAGGATGCCGGGCAGCAGCAGCCAGTAGGGGACGAGTCTGCGCCGCCGGGCGGCGGCGCCGGCCGGGACCGGCGGGGTCTCCTCCGGCGCCCCGGCGGGGGCGGTGGACAGGGCGGCCATTACGCGTTGACCTCCCCGGCCTCGATGTCCTGCGCGGCGTCGAGACCGAAGGTGTGCGCGGGGCTCCAGTGCAGCACCACCTCGGCGCCGGGGACGAGACGGCCGTCGCGCTCGACGTTCTGCGCGAAGACGGCCAGCTCCGGGCACCAGGGGCTGTTGACGACGTACTGGGTGGAGACGCCGATGAAGCTGGCGTCGACGATCCGCCCGGTGATCTTGTTGCGGCCCTCGGGGACCTCGGCCGCGTCGTCGGCGTGGACGATGGAGATCTTCTCGGGACGCACCCCGGCGAGGAGCTTGTCGCCCGCCTGCACGGAGGGGACGCACCGTGCGGTGGGCATCGCCAGACGGCCGTCGCCGACGCTGAGCAGCAGGTCGTCGCCGCTGGTACCGGCGACCTCGGCCTCGATGAGGTTGGACTGGCCGAGGAAGTTGGCGACGAAGGTGGTGCTGGGGTTCTCGTACAGGTCGGTGGGCGCGCCGAGCTGCTCGATGCGGCCCGCGTTCATCACGGCGATGGTGTCGGCCATGGTCATGGCCTCTTCCTGGTCGTGCGTGACGTGCACGAAGGTGATGCCGACCTCGGTCTGGATGCGCTTGAGCTCCAGCTGCATCTGGCGGCGCAGCTTCAGGTCCAGGGCGCCCAGCGGCTCGTCGAGGAGCAGCACCTTGGGGTGGTTGATCAGGGCACGGGCGACGGCGACGCGCTGCTGCTGGCCGCCGGAGAGCTGGTGGGGCTTGCGGCGGGCGAGATGGCCCAGCTCGACGAGGTCGAGCATGTCCCCGACCTGGCCCTTGACGGACTTGATGCCGCGGCGGCGCAGGCCGAAGGCGACGTTCTCGTAGATGTCGAGGTGCGGGAAGAGCGCGTAGTTCTGGAAGACCGTGTTGACCGGGCGCTTGTACGGCGGCAGGCCGGTGACGTCCTGGTCGCCGATGCGGACGGTGCCGCTGCTGGGGTCCTCCAGACCGGCGATCATGCGCAGCGTGGTGGTCTTGCCGCAGCCGGAGGCGCCCAGGAGGGCGAAGAAGGAGCCCTCGGGGATGGTGAGGTCGAGCGGGTGGACGGCCGTGAAGTCGCCGTAGTCCTTGCCGATGCCGGTGAGGGTCACGGCGCCGCCCGCGGAGGCGGGGTCCTTGCCGCCGGCCGGCTCGGTGAGCGGTGCGGTCTGCTGGGTCATGTCGTCAGATCCCTAACTGCGGTGGCCGGTCAGGCGCCGATGAGCTTGGCGAACTTGTCCTCGAAGGCGGTCTCCTCCTTGGAGGAGAGCGACCGGAAGGGATGGGCCTTCGCCTTCATCTCCGCGTTGGGAATGATCAGCGGGTTGTTGGCCACGTCCTTGTCGATCTTGAGGAGTTCCTCGTAGACGCCCGTGCAGGGCGTGATGTAGTTGACCCATGCCGCGAGCTCGGCGGCGATCGCGGGCTGGTAGTACCAGTCCATGAGCCGCTCGGCGTTCTTGCGGTGCTTGGAACCCGCCGGGACCAGCATGTTGTCGGTGGAGTAGATGTAGCCGGCGGGCGGGATCACGAACTTGATCTCGGGGTTGTCGGCCTGGAGCTGGACCAGGTCGCCGGCCCAGGCGACGCAGGCGGCGATGTTCCCCGAGGCGAGGCCGTCGGTGTACTCGTTGCCGGTGAACTGGCGGATCTGCTTGTTGTCCACGGCCTTCTGGACGCGGGCCACGGCCGCGTCGAAGTCGTCCGCGGTGAAGGACTCCGGCCGCTTGCCCATGTCGAGCAGGGTCATGCCTATGGTGTCGCGCATCTCGCTGAGCATGGCGACGCGGCCCTTGAGGTCGGGGTCGTCCAGCAGCTGGGAGACGCTGCCGACCTTCTTCCCCTTGGTCGCCTTCTCGTTGTAGGCGATGACGGTGGCGATGCCCTGCCAGGGGTAGGAGTGGGCGCGTCCGGGGTCCCAGTCGGGGTTGCGGAAACGTTGCTCCAGATTGGTGAACGCGTTCGGCAGGTAGGTGGGGTCCAGCGGCTGGGCCCAGCCCAGACGGATCATCCGGGCGGCCATCCAGTCGGTGAGGACGACCAGGTCGCGGCCGGTGGACTGGCCCGCGGCGAGCTGTGGTTTGATCTTGGCGAAGAACTCGACGTTGTCGGTGATGTCGTCGCTGTACTTGACCTTGATCCCGGTCTTCTTCTCGAAGGCCTCCAGGGTCGGCATGTGCTTCTCGTCGTCGCTCATGTCGATGTAGAGCTGCCAGTTCGAGAAGACCAGCGACTTGTCCTTGTCGGACAGGTCGTCGCTCTTCACACCGCCCTGGTTGTTGGTGGCGGCCGGGATGCCGCAGGCGGACAGCGCCCCGGCACCCGCGACGCCGAGCCCCGCGCCGAGCACCCGGCGCCGGCTGACGGATGCCCTCCCGTTGGTCAGGCTGCGTTCCCACGCTTTGCGTACGGGCTCGGACAGGCCCTCGAACATCTCCATTGCGGTGCGGCCTCCAGGGGCGGTGGTGCGTGGGACGGACGGGCTAGCGGGCCGGTGGGGGCGGTCCCGGAGGGGCCGGCGGCCGAGGGGTCAGCGGTCGCCGAAGATCGTGCGGTGCCAGTCCTTCCTGGCGACCGCGGTGTTGTCGTACATCACGTGCTTGACCTGCGTGTACTCCTCCAGGGAGTACACCGACATGTCCTTGCCGTACCCGGAGGCCCGGTAGCCCCCGTGCGGCATCTCGCTGATGATCGGGATGTGGTCGTTGACCCAGACGCACCCCGCCTTGATCTCACGGGTGGCACGGCCCGCACGGAAGACGTCACGGGTCCACGCGGACGCGGCCAGACCGTACGGCGTGTCGTTGGCCAGGGCCAGACCTTCATCATCGCCGTCGAACGGCAGCACGACCAGTACCGGCCCGAAGATCTCGGACTGGACGATCTCGCTGTCCTGCGCGGCGCCGGTGACCAGCGTGGGCCGGTAGAAGGCGCCCGCCGACGCGGGGGCCTGCCCGCCGGTGACGACCGTGGCGTAGGAGCGGGCGCGCTCCACGAAGCCGGCGACGCGGTCGCGCTGGGCGTGGGAGATCAGCGGGCCGAGGTCGGTCTTGGCGTCGAAGGGATCGCCCACGCGGATGCCGGAGAAGAGGTCGGCGACCCCGGCGACGAAGGCGTCGTAGAGGGGGCGCTGCACGTAGGCGCGGGTCGCGGCGGTGCAGTCCTGGCCGGTGTTGATCAGGGCACCGGCGACCGCACCGTGGACGGCCGCCTCCAGGTCGGCGTCGTCGAACACGACGAAGGGCGCCTTGCCGCCGAGTTCCAGGTGGAGCCGCTTGACGGTGGCGGTGGCCATCTCCGCGACGCGCTTGCCGACCGCGGTGGAGCCGGTGAAGGAGGTCATGGCGACGTCCGGGTGCCCCACCAGGTGCTCGCCCGCCACCTTGCCGGCGCCGGTGACGATGTTGACCACGCCCGCCGGGATGCCCGCCTCGGTCGCCGCCTGGGCGAACATCAGCGAGGTCAGCGGGGTCAGCTCGGCCGGCTTGAGCACGATGGTGTTGCCCGCGGCGATCGCCGGGAGGACCTTCCAGGCGGCCATCTGCAGCGGGTAGTTCCACGGAGCGATGGAGCCCACGACGCCGACGGGCTCGCGCCGCACGTAGGAGGTGTGGTCGCCGGAGTACTCCCCCGCCGCCCTGCCCTCCAGGTGGCGGGCGGCGCCCGCGAAGAAGGCGGTGTTGTCGACGGTGCCCGGGACGTCGAACTCGGTGGTCAGCCGGAGCGGCTTGCCGCACTGCAGCGACTCGGCGTACGCGAACTCGGCGGCCTGCGCGGCCAGGACGCCGGCGAAGCGGTGCATGGCGTCGGAGCGCGCACCGGGGGTGGCGCCGGCCCAGCCGGGCAGCGCCTGTGCGGCGGCGTCGACGGCGGCGTCCACGTCGGCGGTGCCGGCCAGTTCACAGGAGTACACAGTCTCGCCGGTGGCCGGGTCGACCACGGGGTGCCGCCGGCCCGAGGTGCCGGGGCGCAAGGTTCCGCCGATGTACTGGGCCCCCTCGGCGAAACGCTCCCTCACATCGAACTCGCCGTTCGCGCTGAGGTCCATCGTCTTCTCCTCGCACTCGGCTCGGCGGCGTGGCCAAAGCCTTGATTGGTGGACGATCCTGACAGAGTAGGCTCGCCCCAACAAGTGATTCCGTTGTTGCCTTTTGGTTACGCGACGAATTCTGTGTTCACCTGACGGCCGCACCAGATCGTCACCGTGGACGATGCCGGGCGCCACGTACACCGGGCAACCGACACATCGCATGCCGTGCGTCGGGGGCCTTTACACCCTGGAGCTACGGTGGCACGACGTTCCGCCCCCGTTCAGCCCCGGAGGTCACCGTGTTCCCCACCGTCGCCGAGGTCCTGGAACTGGACGTGCTCAGGCGGGGTTCGCCGCAGGTGGTCGCCGGCTCCGGCGGACTGCAGCGCCCGGTGCGCTGGGTGCACATCAGCGAGCTGGCCGACATCGCGGGCATGCTCCACGGGGGCGAGCTGGTCCTCACCACGGGCGTGATGCTGCCCGACGACAAGGAGTCCCTGGCCCGCTACATCGACGGCCTCGCCGACGTCGGCGCGGCGGGTCTCGTCGTCGAACTGGGCCGGCGCTACGCGGACGCCCTCCCCCGCCCCCTGGTCCGGGCCGCGGAACGGCGCGGACTGCCGCTGGTGGCACTCCGTACCGAGGTGCGCTTCGTGGCGGTGACCGAGGCCGTGCACGCCCACGTCGTCGACGCCCAGCTGACCGAGCTGCGGGCGTCGGAGGCGGTGCACCAGATCTTCAACGAGCTGTCCGTCGAGGGCGCGGAGCCCGAGGAGGTCGTGCGCGAGGTGGCCCGGATGGCGGGCGCGCCCGTGGTGCTGGAGAACCTCTCCCACCAGGTGCTCGCCTTCGACCCGGCCGGCCAGGACCCCGAAGCCCTGCTCGACGGCTGGGAGCGGCGCAGCCGCGGCGTCCACCCGGCCGGGCGCACCGGCCACGACCCGCGCACCGGCTGGCTGGTCACCGGCGTGGGGGCGCGCGGCCGCGACTGGGGCAGGCTGGTGATCGTCGGCGAGCCCGCGCCAGACGAGGAACCGGAACCGGGCGAGGAGCCGGAACCGGGCGAACGCCCGCACCGGCACAGCGTGCTGCTGGAGCGGGGGGCGGCCACCCTCGCGCTCAACCGGCTGCTGGAGCGCGACCGGGAGTCCTTGGAACGGCAGACCCACCGCACCCTGCTCTCCGGCATCCTCACCCACGCCCTGACCGTCTCCGACGTGGCGCTGCGCGCCCGCGCCCTGGGCGTGCCGCTGGAGGGCCGGCGGCTGGTCGGCGTCATGCTGCGGCTGCGCGGCGGACCGGCCTCGGCCGCCCTGGAGGCGCAGGCCCGGCTGCGGGACTTCACCGAGACGGCCGCCCAGGCCGTCCGCGAGCGGGGCCTGACCGCGCTCACCGGCACCCTCGACGACGGCGGTGTCGGCGTGCTGGTCTCCCTCGGCCCGTCCGACCACGAGCACACCGCACTGGAGGACTTCGCCGCCGCCCTCACCCGGCTGACCGAGCCCGCCCCCGACGGCGGCCCCGCCTTCGTCATGGCGGCCGGCTCCTCCGTCGGCTCCCTGCGCGACGCCCGCCGCACCCTGCTGGAGGCGGCACAGGTCGCGGACGCCGCGATGCACGGCGGCCGCAATGAGGGAGGCAGGGCGCAGCCGTCCGAAAAGAGGGTGATGGCGGGCGGCGGGCGGGCGTACTACCGGCTGCCGGACGTCCGGCTGCGCGGCCTGCTGCACCTCCTGCGCGACGACGCGCGGCTGCAGACGTACGTCGAGCGCGAACTCGGCCCGCTGCTCTCGTACGACGCCGAGCACGGCACGGACCTCGTCCGGATCCTCACCGTCTACCTGGACGCCGGCCGCAACAAGTCGGCCGCGGCCGACGCCGCGCACCTGTCGCGGCCCTCCTTCTACGACCGGCTGCACCGGGTCGAGCGCGTCCTCGGCATCGACCTGGACCAGGTCGAGTCCTGCCTCTCGCTGCACGTGGCCCTGCTGGCGCTGGACGCGGTGCGGCGCTGAGGCGACCCCGCGGCGCCCCCGTTACGGGACGTCCAGGTGCCAGTAGGTGTAGTCGTAGTCGAAGCCGGGGGCGACCTCGACCTGGAAGGTGCCGTCCTCGTCGTCCTTGGGCACGAGTACGGTGATGTCCCTCGTCGCGCGCTCCCCCGGCGACAGTTCGTCGGGCAGGCCCACACCGGCGGTCAGGTCGGTCAGGCTCTCGTCCTCGAAGTCGTCCGCGTAGGCCGACACCTCGCTCTCGCCCAGGTCGGCGGTCGTGTCGCCGGTGTTCTCCAACTCGACGGAGAACGTGACGGCGATGCCGCCGTCGAGCTGGCTCTCCGGGAGGACGATATCCCGGTGGACGTCCGACAGCGTGACGTGGACCCCGTCGTCGTAGAGCGCGGTGCCGTCGACGTCCAGCGGCGCCGCCCAGTCGCCGTTCCGGGAGGTGATGAGGTCGTCGCCGGACCCGTCGAACCAGCCGTCGTCGATCCCGCTGAACACCAGGGCGATCATCGCGACCGACAGGCCGATGGAGACGATCCCGAGGATGAGGCCGGTCAACGCCTGCGGCCGGTTGGTCGCCTCGCCGCGCCGGGCGATCCGCAGGCCGACGATGCCGCAGACGACGGCCGCGATGCCGAGCGGGAGGCCGAGGAAGGCCCCGAAGCAGGAGACGGCCAGGACGGCGCCCACGATGCCCATGATCATCGCCGTCAGGCCGGCGCCGTTGCGGGCGACGGCCGGCGCCCATCCGCCGTAGGGGCCCACCGCGTAGCCGGGCTGGGCGGGGTAGCCCGGGTGAGAGGGGTAGCCCGGGTGAGAGGGGTAGCCCGGGTGGGAGGGGTAGCCGGGCTGGGCCGGGTAGCCGGGGTACGCGGGGTACTCAGGTTGAGTGGGGTGGCCCGGGTAACCGGGGTAGCCGGGGTGGTAGCCCGGGTAGCCCGGGTACGTGGCGTGGGGCGGTTGCGGCGGCACGGCCGCCGCGGCGTCCGGGGCCGGCGGGGCCCAGGGATCGCGCGGCTGCTGCTCCGGCCCGGGCGCGGGTGCGTCCACCGGTACCGGGCGCTTGGTCAGCGTCACGTGCTCCTGCGGCGCCTGCGGCGCCTGCGGTACCGGCGGCACGGGCGGCGCCCAGGGGTTGTGCCCGGCCGGCGCACCCGGCTGCCCGTAACCGGGGGCGACCGGCACCGGCGGTGCCCACGGATCCCGCGGCCCGGGCACCTCCGCGGGCGGCGCTCCGGCAGGCGCGTCCGGGGCGACCGGAGCATCGGCCGCGCCGACCACGGCATGCGAGCCGTCACCGGGCTCGGCGTCGGCGACCGGAGCATCGGCAGGCGTCACGGCCTCCGCAGGAGTCGCGCTTCCCGGCACCCGCGCGCCCTCGACTTCGGGACCCGCCGCGGCATCCCCGCCCGGGGCGGCGCCGGGCTCGGCATCGCCGACCGGCGCGTCAGCGGGAGTCGCGTCCTCCGCAGCAGTCACGCTTCCGGGCACCTCCGTGCCCTCGACGCCGCCGGCCACCGCGTCGCCCGCCTCGGCGTCCCCGCCCGGGGCGGTGCCGGATGCGGCGTCCGTGGGCGCCGCGGGCGCCGGGGCAGGCAGCTCGAAGTCGGGTGCGGGCCGTGCGTCCGCCGGGGCCGCCGAGGACGACGGGGCCGCCGCTCCGGGGGTGTCGCTCGCGGCGTCGCGCGGCGTCGGGTGCTCGGGCTCGTGGGACATCGCTGCCTTCCTGCTGACTACGTCGGGCAATGCTATGGCCTGCGAAGACGCCGGACGGAGGCAATTTCGCGTTTACGATGGCGGTTGCCGCCGACCCCGCAGGAGGATCGCCCCATGTCCGACACCGCGTCAGCCCTCGACGCCTTCATCGCGGGACTCCCCAAGGCCGAGCTCCACGTGCACCACGTCGGCTCGGCCTCACCCCGCATCGTGGCGGAGCTGGCCGCGCGGCACCCGGATTCCAAGGTGCCCACCGACCCCGCCGCCCTCGCCGAGTACTTCAGCTTCCGGGACTTCGCCCACTTCATCGAGGTCTACCTGTCCGTGGTCGACCTGATCCGCGACGCGGAGGACGTGCGTCTGCTGACGTACGAGGTCGCCCGCGACATGGTGCGCCAGAACATCCGCTACGCCGAGCTGACCGTCACCCCGTACAGCTCGGTCCGCCGCGGCATCCCGGACAAGGCGTTCGTGGAGGCCATCGAGGACGCGCGCAAGGCGGCCGAGGCGGAGCTCGGCATCGTGCTGCGCTGGTGCTTCGACATCCCGGGCGAGGCCGGGCTGGCCTCCGCCGAGGAGACCGCGCGCATCGCCACCGAACTGCAGCCGGACGGGCTGGTCAGCTTCGGCCTGGGCGGACCCGAGATCGGTGTGCCGCGCCCGCAGTTCAAGCCGTACTTCGACCGCGCCCGCGCCGTCGGCCTGCACAGCGTGCCGCACGCGGGCGAGACCACCGGCCCGCAGACGATCTGGGACGCCCTGGGCGACCTGGGCGCCGAGCGCATCGGCCACGGCACCAGCGCCACCCAGGACCCGCGCCTGCTGGACCACCTGGCCGAGCACCGCATCCCGCTGGAGGTCTGCCCGACCTCCAACATCGCCACCCGCGCCGTCGCCACGCTCGACGAGCACCCCGTCAAGGAGATGGTGGCCGCGGGCCTGCTCGTCACCGTCAACAGCGACGACCCGCCGATGTTCGGCACCGACCTCAACACCGAGTACGCGGTGGCCGCGCGGCTGTTGCAGCTCGACGAGGGCGGGCTGGCCCAGCTCGCCAGGAACGCCGTCGAGGCCTCGTTCCTCGACGCCCCCGGCAAGGCGAAGCTCACCGCCGAGATCGACTCCTACCTGGCGGGATGGCAGCGCTAGCGGTCGCCCACCGCGGCGACCCGTACCGTCACCGCGAGAACACCCTGCCCTCGCTGCGCAGCGCGCTGCGCGCGGGGGCGGACGCGGTGGAGATGGACGTACGGCTGAGCCGCGACGGCGTGCCGGTGCTGCTCCACGACCCCACGCTGAAGCGGCTGTGGGGCGTGGACTCCGCCGTCGCCGGCCTCGCGGCGGACCGGCTGCCGCCGGGCGTGCCGACCCTCGACGAGGCGCTGGCCGCCGTGGACGGCTGCCGGGCCCTGGTCGACCTCACCCTGCCGGAGTCCGCGGGCCCGGTGCTGTCCGCGGTCCGGGACGCGGGCGCCGGGGACCGTACGTACTACTGCGGGGAGGCGGCCGCCGTGCTGGCGGTGCGGGACCACGACCCGGCCGCCGAGATCGCGCTGACCTGGAAGACCTCGGCGCCGGTGCCGCCGCTGCTGCTGTCGGAGCTGCGCCCGCGCTGGATCAACCTGCGCTTCGGGCTGGTGCGCGCGCCCCTGGTGGAGTGGGCGCGCGGCGAAGGCCTGCTGGTCGGCGCGTGGACGGTGGACCTGCGCCGGACGATGCGACGGCTGGAGCGGCTCGGCGTGGACGCCGTCACGAGCAACCGCATCGACGTGCTGCGCGCGGAGTTCGGCGGCCGGTGAGCTTCTCCCACCCGGCCGCGGTCTCCTCGCCGTACGGTCCCGGACCCGGGCGACCGCCGGTCCGTCAGGCGACGGCCGGCTCGGCCGACACCGTGCCGGAGCGCTCCAGCCGCTTGATCATCCGCCGCAGGACCAGCAGCGGCACGATGCCGAGGACGCCGAAGGCCATGTCCACGGGCATCCACCACAGCGGCAGGCCGCGCAGCGGGATGCAGATCGCGGCGAGCGGGATGATCCCGACGCAGGCGATCATGGCCCACTCCACGATCCAGATGTTGCGCACCGGATCGCGCCAGACGCCGTAGAAGGCCACCGCGATCACCAGGTGCGCGAAGGCGAGCCAGTCCGTCCCGTACATCATGAACGGGTACTTCGCGTCGGTGGCGTCCAGCCCCTCCCGCACGTGGGAGATCCAGTCACCGACGGCTCCCGGCAGGCCCCAGCCGTCCACCCACCGCACCTCGTGCACGAGCGGGAACGCGGTGGCGCCGCTCAGCACCAGGCACACGACGAAGACAACCAGCCATGCGCGTATGCGCTGTTCAAGGGCTCTTCGATACTCCATGGAGCGGAGCGTACGCGCGCATGCCACGACCCCGGACGCGGGGGCCGGTCCGGGGCCGTGGAGGGATCTCGCCCTGCGGCGTCAGCCGTCCAGGGACGTCATGACGTGCTTGATGCGGGTGTAGTCCTCGAAGCCGTAGGCGGACAGGTCCTTGCCGTAACCGGACTTCTTGAACCCGCCGTGCGGCATCTCGGCGACCAGCGGGATGTGGGTGTTGATCCACACGCAGCCGAAGTCGAGGCGCTTGGACATGCGCATCGCACGGGCGTGGTCCTTGGTCCACACCGAGGAGGCGAGGGCGTACTCGACGCCGTTCGCCCACTCCACGGCCTGGTCCTCGTCGGAGAAGGACTGGACGGTGATGACCGGGCCGAAGACCTCGTTCTGGATGATCTCGTCGTCCTGCTTGAGGCCGGAGACGACGGTCGGGGCGTAGAAGAAGCCCTGCTCGCCGACCCGGTGGCCGCCGGCCTCGACCTTGGCGTGCGCCGGGAGGCGCTCGATGAAGCCGGTGACCTGGGCGAGCTGGTTGGCGTTGTTCAGCGGGCCGTACAGCACGTCCTCGTCGTCCGGGGCGCCGGTCTTGGTGTCGGCGGCGGTCTTGGCGAGCTGGGCCACGAACTCGTCGTGGATCGACTCGTGGACCAGGACGCGGGTCGCGGCGGTGCAGTCCTGGCCGGCGTTGAAGTAGCCGGCGACGGCGATGTCCTCGACCGCCTTGGCGATGTCGGTGTCCTGGAACACCACCACCGGCGCCTTGCCGCCGAGCTCCAGGTGGACCCGCTTGACGTCCTTGGCGGCGCTGGCCGCCACCTGCATGCCGGCCCGGACCGAACCGGTGATGGAGGCCATCGCGGGGGTCTCGTGCTCGACCATCAGGCGGCCCGTCTCGCGGTCGCCGCAGACGACGTTGAAGACGCCCTTGGGCAGGATCCCGCCGATGATCTCGGCGATCAGCACGGTGGAGGCCGGGGTGGTGTCCGAGGGCTTCAGCACGACCGTGTTCCCCGCGGCGATCGCCGGGGCGAACTTCCACACGGCCATCATCATCGGGTAGTTCCACGGGGCGACCTGGGCGCAGACGCCGACCGGCTCCCGGCGGATGATCGAGGTCATGCCCTCCATGTACTCGCCGGCCGAGCGGCCCTCGAGCATGCGGGCGGCACCCGCGAAGAAGCGGATCTGGTCGACCATCGGAGGGATCTCCTCGCTGGCCGTCAGCCCGATCGGCTTGCCGGTGTTCTCGCTCTCGACGGCCACGAGCTCGTCCGCCCGCGCCTCGAAGGCGTCGGCGATCTTCAGCAGCGCCTTCTGGCGCTCGGAGGGCGTCGTGTCGCGCCAGGCGGGGAAGGCGGCCGCTGCGGCGGCCATGGCCGCGTCGACATCGGCGGCGGCGGAGAGCGGGGCGGTCGCGTAGACCTCGCCGGTGGCGGGGTTCACCACGTCGGTGGTGCGCCCGTCGGCGGCGTCGCGGAATTCTCCGTTGATGTGGTTGCGCAAGGTACGGAGCTCGCTCACTGCACCTCTCCCTGTTCCTGTCCGATGTGTGAGACGGACCCAGCCTACCTGCAGCACTGCCGTATTCGACATAGCCGAAACTCCGAAACAATGGATTCCGTGAGTTTCGAGCCCCGAAACCACGGATTTCATCGATCGGGGCTTGCGTGACGGCTGACCTCTCGTGCAGAGTGGGGTGCGTGGCCACTCGTACTCCGGATCACAGGGGCGCCAACGGTGCCTTCGTGATCGATTCCGTCTCCAAGGCGATCATCGAACAGCTCCAGGAGGACGGCAGGCGTCCGTACGCCGCCATCGGCAAGGCCGTGGGCCTGTCGGAGGCGGCCGTACGGCAGCGCGTCCAGAAGCTGCTCGACCAGGGCGTCATGCAGATCGTCGCCGTCACCGACCCGCTCACCGTGGGGTTCCGGCGGCAGGCGATGGTCGGCATCAACGTCGAGGGCGACATCGAACCCGTCGCCGACGCCCTCGCGGAAATGACGGAGGTCGAGTACGTCGTCGTGACCGCGGGCTCCTTCGACCTGCTGATCGAGATCGTCTGCGAGGACGACGACCATCTCCTGGAGACGATCAACAAGCGGATCCGCACGCTGCCCGGCGTGCGGTCCACCGAGAGCTTCGTCTACCTCAAGCTCCGGAAGCAGACCTACACCTGGGGAACCAGATAGCCATGAGCGCGGACCTTTCCAAGACCGCGTACGACCACCTGTGGATGCACTTCACCCGCATGTCGTCGTACGAGAACGCCCCTGTGCCGACCATCGTGCGCGGCGAGGGCACGTACATCTACGACGACAAGGGCAAGCGGTACATCGACGGCCTCGCGGGGCTGTTCGTGGTCAACGCCGGCCACGGCCGCGTGGAGCTCGCCGAGACCGCCTACAAGCAGGCCCAGGAGCTCGCCTTCTTCCCGGTGTGGAGCTACGCCCACCCCAAGGCCGTCGAGCTCGCCGAGCGCCTGGCCGACTACGCCCCCGGCGACCTCAACAAGGTCTTCTTCACCACCGGCGGCGGCGAGGCGGTCGAGACCGCCTGGAAGCTCGCCAAGCAGTACTTCAAGCTCAAGGGCAAGCCGACCAAGTACAAGGTCATCTCACGCGCCGTCGCCTACCACGGCACCCCGCAGGGAGCCCTGTCCATCACCGGCCTGCCGGGCCTGAAGGCCCCCTTCGAGCCGCTGGTCCCCGGCGCGCACAAGGTGCCCAACACCAACATCTACCGCACCCCGCTCTTCGGCGACGACCCCGAGGCCTTCGGCCGCTGGGCCGCCGACCAGATCGAGCAGGAGATCCTCTTCGAGGGCCCCGACACCGTCGCGGCCGTCTTCCTCGAACCGGTGCAGAACGCCGGCGGCTGCTTCCCGCCCCCGCCCGGGTACTTCCAGCGGGTCCGCGAGATCTGCGACCAGTACGACGTGCTGCTCGTCTCCGACGAGGTCATCTGCGCCTTCGGCCGCCTGGGCACCATGTTCGGCTGCGACAAGTTCGGCTACGTCCCGGACATGATCACCTGCGCCAAGGGCATGACCTCCGGCTACTCCCCCATCGGCGCGTGCATCATCTCCGACCGCATCGCCGAGCCCTTCTACAAGGGCGACAACACCTTCCTCCACGGCTACACCTTCGGCGGCCACCCGGTCTCGTCGGCGGTCGCCCTGGCCAACTTCGACATCTTCGAGCGCGAGCAGCTCAACCAGCACGTGCTCGACAACGAGGGCGCCTTCCGCGCCACCCTGGAGAAGCTCCACGACCTGCCGATCGTCGGCGACGTCCGCGGGAACGGCTACTTCTACGGCATCGAACTGGTGAAGGACAAGGCCACCAAGGAGACCTTCACCGACGAGGAGACCGAGCGCGTCCTGTACGGCTTCCTCAGCAAGGCGCTCTTCGAGAACGGCCTCTACTGCCGCGCCGACGACCGCGGGGACCCGGTCGTGCAGCTCGCGCCGCCGCTGATCGCCGACCAGTCGACCTTCGACGAGATCGAGGGCGTCCTGCGCACCGTCCTCACGGAGGCCTGGACCAAGCTCTGACGGTCCCCGCCGGAACACGGGATCCAGCGGCCGGGGCCGCCCTCCGTCGACGGAGGGCGGCCCCGGCGGCCCGTCAGGCCCCGCTCACCTCAGGGCGACCCGGTCCCCGCCCGCTGCGACGGGCGCGACGGGCGCGACGGTCGTGGTGCCGGCGAAGGCCCACCGCCAGAAGCCGACCGCCTTGGCGGTCGTGGTGGTCTTCACGTTGCCCTTGGCATCCGTGCGGGCGTACGTGACCGTCGTGTAGGTGGCGCTGCCGGACCTGCGGAACTGCAGCCTCACCAACTGGTGCGGATAACCGACGAAGGTGGTGGCGGCGTCGGTCGTGGCCCAGGTGAGGCGGCCGGTGACGGGCAGCTTCCCGCCCTTGGCGACCGGCTCGGGCGAGGCGTCGACCCTCAGCTTGGCCACCTTGTAGAGGGTGACGCCGTCACCCGCGGAGACCGAGGCGGCCGATGTGCCGCTGCCGGCGAACGACCACCGCCAGACGCCGGAGGTGCTGACCCCGACCGTCGTCCTCAGCGAGCCCTTGCTGCCCGAAGTGACGGTCCTGGCGGTGCTCCAGGTGGTGGAACCCGCCTTCTGGAACTGGAGCTTGACCGCCTGGCCCGAGTACCCCACGGACACCTTGCCGCCGTCGGCGCCGTAGTGGTTCCAGTCGGGCGGGGTGAGCTGCCCGGTGACGGTGAGCGTGCTGCCCTTGCGGGCGGTCTCGGGCGTGGCGTTCGCCGTCGCCGTCCTGGTCTGCTTCAGCAACGGGACGTTGTCGGCGGCGTCTCTGTAGAGCAGGTACTGGTGGCCCCCCGCGTATCCGTGGATCCGGAGCTGAACCGGGTGGCCCGCGTAGGAGTTGTCCACCTCGGGCTGGTGGACGACCGCGGTGCACGTGCAGGTCGAGGTGGTCCGCGTGGTCGCGACGCACGTCATGTTGGCGCCCGAAGTGCCCTCGAGGAAGACGGAGAAGCCGCTTCCCAGCCCCGTGAGTTCGGCGTCGACGGTGGCCGGGGCTCCGGAGACGCCCGCGATCTCGGTGACGACCGGCACGGTGACGGTCGTGGAGCCGCCGGCCCCCATGACGATGGGCTTGCCGTTGTTGATGGTCGTGCCGACGATCGCGATCCCGGCCGCCTGGGCCGGTGGTGCGAGCAGCAGACCACCTGCGACCGCTCCTGCCACGAGCAGGGCGGCATTGCGTACGGATGTCGATGAACCCCCACGGAGCTCACACCGTGGCGGAGGCACGGCCGCCGCATCGTGCCACAGCCACACGTCGCGCAAGTGAACGGACGATCTTCCAGACGAACCTCGCTCCCGCTACGCCGCACGGGTGGGCGCGGGCCGGAAACGCGCCCCCGTAACCGTGGTCCCGGGCCGTGGGGCGCGTACGGTGCCGCAGTGACCCGGACTCCCCGCGTTCGTTAGAGGCCAACGTGAACCCACCCGACAACGACGTGCTGTGGGCCCGCGGCCTGCGCCACGCGCACGACCGCTCACCCGCTCTTCTCGGCGTGTCACTCGGCGTACGGGAGGGCGAGATCCTCGGCGTCCTCGGCCCGCACGGCGCCGGGAAGACCACCCTGCTGCGCTGTCTGTCCGGCGAACTGCTCCCCGAGCAGGGCGAGGTGTGGTTCAACAGCTCCCCCGTGCACACCCTGGGCGTGACCGCCCGCGAGCGGCTGCGCCGTGAGCGCTTCGGCTGGATCGACAGCAGCCCGCAGCTGCTCCCCGAACTGACCGTCCGGGAGAACGCCGCGCTGCCGCTGCTGCTGTGCGGCGTCCCGTACCGCACGGCGCGCGCCGCCGCGCAGGAATGGCTGGACCGGCTGGACATCGGCGGGGCCGCCCGCAAGCGTCCCGGCCGGCTGCTGCAGGCCGAGCGGCAGCGGGTGGCGATCGCCCGCGCCCTGGTCAACCGGCCCTCCGTGGTCTTCGCCGACGAACCGACCGCGCCACTGCACCGCGCGGACCGCGCCCAGGTGCTGCGCATGCTGACCAGCGCCGCCCGCTCGCACGGCATCACCGTGGTGCTCGCCTCCAACGAACCCGAGGTCGTCTCCCTCGCCGACCGGGTGGTCACCCTCGTCGACGGGCGCTTCGTGGCCGGCATGCCGCACCAGGATCGGGAGGACGCCGACTCGTGCTCAGCCTCCGTGTAGCCCTCGGCTCCCGTCCGGAGGTGCTGCTGCGCCGGCTGCTGGTCGTCGCCGCGGCCGCCGGCACGGGGTTCCTGCTGCTCGCCGTCCTCGGGCATGCCCTCGCGCACCCCGAGGACGCCCCGGACGGCCTGGTCCGGCTGCTCTGGTGCGCCGTGCCGTTCGCCGCCACCGTCCACCTGTCGGTTCTCGTGGCCCGTACGGAGCCGAGCGGACGGCTGCACGCGGGCCTGGCCTCGGCCGGGCTCGGGCGGCACGGGCTGCCCCTGCTGGCCGCGGCGAGCTCCGCCCTGAACTGCGGCCTGGGCGTCCTGATCGCACTCCTGGGCTTCCTCTTCCTCCGCGGTGAACTGCCCGGCCCGCACCTCGGTGGTGCCGCCGAGGCGCTGGGCGCGGACCGTGAACTCCCGTTCGCGGGCGCGTTGACCCTGCTGGCCTCACTGCCGCTGGCCGCCGCGGTCTCGGCCGCGGTCGTGCTGCGGCCACGGCGCTCCCGTGGGGACGAGGCCGCCGTCCGCGACGGCGGGGTGCCGTCCGGCCTGCCGTGGGGGGCCGCGCTCGTGGCGATCGGCCTCGCCGTGCAGATCTCCTCGGCCGGGGGCGCCGGCGCCCCGGGGCCCGACGGCGCGCTCCCGCTGCCCGGCGGTCTCGGCCATGCCGCCCCGGCCGTCGTCGGCGGCTGGCTGCTGACGGCCACGGGCATGGTGCTGGCCATGCCGGGCCTCGTCCACCTGTGCGGACGGCTGCTGGCGGCGTACCGGCCGGGTGCCCTGCGGCTCCTCGCGGGCCGCGCCCTCCAGGAGGAGGCGACGCTGGTGGGCCGTCCGCTGGGCGCGCTGTGCGCGGTGGCCGCCACCGCCCTCGCCGGCAGCGACCGGTTCGGCGCCGTGGCGCACCCCGTCGGACCGCTCACCGTGCTGGGCGCCGTCCTCGTCGTCCTGTCGGCGGTCGCGACCGCCCTCACCGCGACCGTGGACGCCAAGCGCGCCCGCCGCCCGGCCACCGCCGCCCTCAGCCGGCTCGGCACGCCCGCCGCGCTGCTGCGCAACGCGGCCGCCGTGCGCGCCCTCGCGGTCCTCGGCGTCGTGCTCCCGCTGACCCTGCTCATCGCCCACCTGGGCACACTGCCGCTGCCGTAGCGCCGCCCGGAGCCCCGCGGCGGCGGCCCCCGCCGCGGGCGCTAGGGTGGCGGGCGTGCTGACGCCGAACGATCCGAACGATCACGAGATAGAGACCCTCGAGGAGTTCGACCGCGTCGCCGCGTCGGGCTCGCTGCGCGGACACCGCGTCCAGTCGGTCGACCTGACGACCCGTACGCCCGCCCTGATGTCCGCCGACACGACCGAGGCCGTGTTCCTGGGTTGCCCGATGGAGCCGGAGGCGGCCGCCCACGTCCGCGCCGGCGGCGCCATGGTCTTCCCGCCCGTCCCGGAGCTGCCCTTCGACCCGTACCGGGGCTCCCTCTACGGCCCCGACGCACTGTACGAGGGCCTTGACGACGGCGGCTACGAGGCGACGCCGGACGCCCGCGGCTACCAGTGGTTCCTGCGCACCCGGGGCAGCGGCGACATCTACGCGTCGATGCTCCGCAGCATCCACGACGACGCCGTCTCCGACGCCTTCGACGAACTCGTCTCGGACGTCCGCGTCGTGGGCGTCATGGGCGGTCATGCCATGGAGCGCGGCACCGAGGCGTACGCGGGCGCCGCCCGCCTCGGCCGGGCACTGGCCCGCGAGGGCCTGAGCGTGGCCACGGGCGGCGGGCCCGGCGCGATGGAGGCGGCCAACCTCGGCGCCTACGCCGCGCCCTTCGCCGACGCGATGCTCGTCGAGGCCCTGGAGACGGTGGCCAAGGTCCCCTCCTTCCGCCCGTCCGTCACGGACTGGGCGCGCACCGCCTTCGACGTGCGCGACCGCTGGCCAGGCGGCGGCGCCTCCATCGGCGTGCCGACGTGGTTCTACGGCCACGAGCCGCCGAACGCCTTCGCCGCGCACATCGCCAAGTACTTCGCCAACGCCACCCGCGAGGACGGCCTGCTGGCCCGCTGCACCGCCGGGGTCGTCTTCCTGCCGGGCGCCGCGGGCACCGTCCAGGAGATCTTCGACAACACCACGCCGAACTACTACGAGTCCAACGGCGCCCCCCGCCCCATGGTGCTGGTCGACCGGGACCACTGGACCCGGCGCCTGCCGGCGTGGCCCCTTCTCCAGGCGCTGGCGGAAGGCCGCTCCATGGAGCAGCGCATCGTGCTCGTCGACTCCGTCGAGGACGCCCCGGAGGCCCTGGCACGCCTGACGCGAAGCCAGATCCGGTAGCACCCGCGGGCCCGGAGCCGTCTCGTAGGCGCCCACGCTCTCCAGGCCGTGCCGGTGCGGGACGGCCGGTACGAACACCCCGCCGGCCAGGAGCAGCAGCGCCGAAGCCACCGCCGTCGCCGTCGCCGCCGCCGAGATGTCACGTCGTGCGCGCTCCATGAGTTGCCCCCCGGGGCGGTGCGACCCACCCGGGCCGCGGAAGGTCGCACGGCGGCGGAAGGCTGCCGCAGCCCCTACCCGCCCAGGACCACGACCTCGTCCGCCGTGAAGGAGACGCCGACCGTGTCGCCCTCGGCGGGGGCGTCCCGCAGGGCGCAGCCGGCCTCCAGCGGGGGGCCCTCCTCGGGGCGCAGGAGGAGGGTGACCTGGTCGCCGCGGAAGGTACGCGCGAGCACGTCGCAGCGCAGCCCGTCGGCGGCCGGGACGAGCCGTACCCCGGCGGGCCGGACGAGCAGCCGCCCGGCGCCCTGCGGGGAGCCCGGGGGGACGGGGACCTTGCCCCAGGCGGTGTCGGCGGCGTCGCCGGTGACGGTGGCGGCCACCACGTTGTCGAAGCCGAGGAAGCGGGCGACGAACTCGGAGGCGGGCCGCTGCCACACCTCCAGCGGGGTGCCGGCCTGCTCGACCCGGCCGTCGCGCATGACGACGACGCGGTCGGCCAGCGCGAAGGCCTCGCTCTGGTCGTGCGTGACGGCCAGCACCGTGGTGCCCAGCCGCCGGAAGAGCCCGCGCAACTCGACGACCAGGCGCTCGCGCAGGCTCCGGTCGAGCTGGCCGAGCGGCTCGTCGAGCATGAGCAGCCGCGGCCCGGGTGCCAGGGCCCTGGCCAGGGCGACGCGCTGCTGCTCGCCGCCGGACAGGGACGCGACGGCGCGCCGCTGCGCGCCGGGCAGACCCACGAGCTCCAGCAACTCCTGGACCGTGCGCTCCCGTTCGGTGCGCCCCGCGCCGCGCATGCGCAGACCGAAGTCGACGTTCCCGGCGACGTCACGCTGCGGGAAGAGCTGGTGGTCCTGGAACATCAGGCCCACGCCACGCCGGTGCACGGGAACCCCCTGCTGGTCGCGGCCGGCCAGCAGGACGCACCCGGCGTCCAGCGGCTGCAGCCCGGCGACGACCCGCAGCAGCGTCGACTTCCCGCTGCCGCTGGGCCCGAGCACGCAGACCGTCTCGTGCTCGGCGACCTCCAGGCCGACGGCGTCCAGGGCGGTGTGGCCGCCGAAGCGCACGGTGGCGCCGTCCAGTCGCAGCAGGGTCATCAGAACTCCCCGGACCTGTCGATGCGGATACGTTCCAGCGCCAGCAGCGCCCCCGCGCACACCAGCATCAGCACGGTGCTGAGCGCCATCGCCTGGCCGTAGTTGAGCTCCCCGGCCCGCCCGAGGAAGCGGGCGACCGCGACCGGGAGGGTGGGGTTGTCGGGGCGGGCGATGAAGACGGTGGCCCCGAACTCGCCCAGGGACACGGCGAAGGCGAAGCCCGCGGCCACCAGCAGCGCCCGCCGCACCAGCGGGAGGTCGACCTCGCGCCACACCCGCAGCGGGGAGGCGCCGAGCACCGCCGCCGCCTCGCGCAGCCGGTCGTCCACGGCACGCAGCACCGGCAGCATGGTGCGCACCACGAAGGGCACGCCGACCAGTGCCTGCGCGAGCGGCACGAGGATCCACGAGGAGCGCAGGTCCAGCGGCGGCTCGTCGAGGGTGATGAGGAAACCGAAGCCGATGGTCACCGCCGAGGTGCCGAGCGGCAGCATGAGCAGGGCGTCGAAGCCCCGCACGAGGCGCCCGGCCCGCCGGGTGAGGGCGGCCGCGGCCAGCCCGCCGACGACCAGGGCGATCGCGGTGGCGGCGGCCGCGTACTGCAGCGAGTTCCAGACCGCGGCGACGGGCGCCACCAGGAAGGTCCCGCCGCTGCCGGCCACCGAGCCCAGCGCCCGGTAGTAGCCGAGGCCGTAGCCGTCCGGTCCGTGCAGCGAGCGCTCGGCCAGCACACCCAGCGGCAGCAGGATCAGCAGCCCGGCCACACCGAGCGCGCCCGCGAGCAGCCCCCACTCGCCGGCGCCCCGCGGCCGGCGCGCGGTGCGGGCCGGATCCACCAGCCGCAGCGCGCTCTCCCTGCGCCGTACCGTCCCGGCGTGCACGGCGAGGATCGCCGCGACGGCGGCGAACTGGACGATCGTCAGCACGGCCGCCGTCGGCAGGTCCAGCAACTGCGCGGTCTCGCGGTAGATCTCCACCTCCAGGGTGGAGAAGGTGGGACCGCCGAGGATCTGGATCACGCCGAAGGAGGTGAAGGTGAAGAGGAAGACCATCAGCGCGGCCGCGGCGACAGCGGGGGCCAGGGCGGGCAGCGTCACCCTGCGCCAGGCCGCGAGGCGTCCCGCGCCGAGGACCCGCGCGGCCTCCTCCTGCCGGGGGTCCAGCTGGGCCCACAGCCCGCCCACGGTCCGTACGACCACGGCGTAGTTGAAGAAGACGTGCGCGAGGAGGATCGCCCAGACCGTGGTGTCCAGGCGCACCCCCCACAGTTCGTCGAGCAGCCCGCCGCGCCCCAGCAGCGCGAGGAAGGCCGAGCCGACGACCACCGTCGGCAGCACGAACGGCACGGTCACCACCGCGCGCAGCACCTGCTTGCCGGGGAAGTCGAAGCGGGCGAAGACGTACGCGCCGGGCAGCGCGATCGCCAGGGTGAGCGCGGTGGAGGCGGCCGCCTGCCAGCAGGTGAACCACAGCACGTGCAGGATGTCGGGCTCGCCCAGCACCTGCGCGAACCGGCCGAACCGCCACCGCCCGCCCTCGCGGAGCCCGCGGGCGACGATGGCGGCGACCGGGTAGCCGAAGAACAGCCCGAAGAACGCGACCGGCACGGCCATCAGGCCCAGCCGTACGGCCAGCGGCCGGACGCCCGCCGCCCCGGCGCGCGTCCCCTCGGCGGTCTTCGTTACTTCAGCACGAGCGAGGACCACGACTTGACCCACTGCTCCCGGTTCCCGGCGATCTTCTCCGGGGCGACGGTGGCCGGTTCGCTGATGACCGGCGCGTACTTGGTGAAGACCTCGGGCAGCTTCGCGTCGTCGCGGACGGGATTGACGAACATGTTGAGCGGCATGTCCTCCTGGAAGGCGCGGCTCAGCAGGAAGTCGACGAGCGCCTTGCCGCCCTCGGTGTTCTTCGCACCCTTCAGCAGGCCGGCGAACTCCACCTGCCGGAAGCAGGTGCCGCTCGCGACACCGGTCGGCCCCTGCTCGGGCTGCGTCTTCAGACCGAGCACCTCGGCGGGCGGGCTGGAGGCGTACGAGACGACCAGCGGCTTGTCGCCCTTGCCGCCGCCGGCGCCGGAGAAGGTGTCGTAGTACGCCTGCTCCCAGCCGTCGACGACCTGGACGCCGTTGGCCTTGAGCTTCTTCCAGTAGTCCTCCCAGCCCCCGTCGCCGTACTTCGCGGTGGTGGCGAGGAGGAAGGCCAGACCCGGGGAGGAGGTGGCGGCGTTCTCGGTGACCAGCAGGTCCTTGTACTCGGGCTTGACGAGGTCGTCGAAGCTCTCCGGCACGGGGAGCTTGTGCTCGGTGAAGTACTTCCGGTCGTAGTTGACGCAGACGTCGCCGAAGTCGATCGGGGTGACGCGGTGCTCCGCGGCGTCCAGCTGCAGTGCGGCGGGCACCTTGTCGAGGTCCTTGGCCTGGTACGGCTCGAACAGGTCGTTGTCGAGGGCCCGGGACAGGAGCGTGTTGTCGACGCCGAAGAAGACGTCGCCCTGCGGGTTGCCCTTGGACAACACGGCCTGGTTGACCGCGGCGCCGGCGTCGCCGCCGCGCAGCACCTTGACGGTGTAGCCGGTCTGCTTCGTGAACTCCTTCAGCACGCCCTTCGACGCGGCGAAGGAGTCGTGGCTGACGAGGGTGACGGTCTTGGAGGCGGTGCCGCCCTTGCCCTTGGCGGTGTCCCCGCCGTCGCTGCCGCAGGCGGCGAGCGCGGTCGCGCCGAGCGCGACGACGAGGACGGTGCCGGCCGCACGCCGACGGATGGTGCTCATGTGGTGACTCCCTACGCCGGTATGACCCGGATCAGGTCCGAGGGTCTGCGGCCATGCCGCACTCTCAGCGCTTTCCGCGCTCCCCTGTCGGATGTTCTTTTGTGTGCTGTGCGTGGCGTCGCGGCGCACGGCCGCAAACGACCGTCACCCTAGCAAGCGCAGATCAGCGCTCGGAAGCCGCCAGCTGCCCGCAGGCGCCGTCGATCTCCTGCCCCCGGGTGTCCCGGACGGTCACCGGCACGCCGTGCGCCTCCAGCGCCGCGACGAACGCCCGCTCGTCCTCGGGCCGCGAGGCCGTCCACTTCGAGCCGGGGGTCGGGTTGAGCGGGATCAGGTTGACGTGCACGCGGCGACGCTTGAGCAGCCGGCCCAGCAGGTCCGCCCGCCACGCCTGGTCGTTGATGTCCCGGATCAGCGCGTACTCGATCGAGATCCGGCGCCCTGACACGTCCGCGTAGTGCCACGCGGCGTCCAGCACCTCGCGCACCTTCCAGCGGGTGTTCACCGGCACCAGGGTGTCGCGCAGCTCGTCGTCGGGCGCGTGCAGCGACACCGCAAGGCGGCACTTGAAGCCCTCGTCGGCGAAGCGCAGCATCGCCGGGACCAGGCCCACCGTCGACACGGTGATGCCCCGCTGGGACAGCCCCAGCCCGTCCGGCTCCGGATCGGTCAGCCGGCGGATGGCGCCGACGACACGCTTGTAGTTCGCGAGCGGCTCGCCCATGCCCATGAACACGATGTTCGACAGCCGCGCCGGGCCGCCCGGGATCTCCCCGTCCCGCAGCGAGCGCATGCCCGCCACGATCTGGTGCACGATCTCCCCGGTCGACAGGTTCCGGTCCAGCCCGGCCTGGCCGGTGGCGCAGAACGGGCAGTTCATGCCGCAGCCCGCCTGGGAGCTGATGCACATCGTCACCCGGTCCGGGTAGCGCATCAGCACCGACTCGACCAGGGTGCCGTCGAACAGCCGCCACAGCGTCTTGCGCGTGGTGTCGTTGTCCGTGCTGCTGTGCCGCACCACCGACATCAGGTCCGGCAGCAGCCCCTCCGCCAGCTTCCCCCGCGCCGCCGCCGGGATGTCCGTCCACGCGGCGGGGTCATCGGCGTAGCGCGCGAAGTAGTGCTGCGACAGCTGCTTGGCGCGGAACGGCTTCTCCCCCAGCTCCGCGACCGCCTCCCGGCGCTCCTCGGGCGAAAGATCGGCAAGGTGCCGCGGCGGCTTCTTGACTCCGCGCGGCGCGACGAATGTGAGTTCTCCGGGTGCAGGCATGGTTCATCCAGTGTCGCAGATCGATCCGGCGCCCCCAGGTCGGATGGGTGAGGCCCCCGTCACCCTCCAGCGCCCTCTGCTGTCGCCGGCCGACCTTGCACGGCCCGGAGACGGCCCAGCCTTGCGCGCCCATCGCCGGGGAGCACCTGCATCGGGAGGCGCGAGTGAGCCTTTTCGGGCTACCTGACATCCACACCTCCCCCTAGCAGGTGCAACGGGCGTCTCTTCGCCGCCCAGTTGGCACCAAATCTGCATCGTTGATGACACTCGCCCACCACGGCGGTCCGACGTTGGACCGGCTCCCCTCTGGCGTGTTTGGGCTGTCCGGGGAGACAAGTTCAGTCCGCGCTCCCTACCCCTCCCAGTGCTCGGCGTAGAACGTGGGCTCGCTGACGGCGGCGTCTCCGGCCCTCGCCGTGTCCAGGGCCAGGTTGACCCCGGACGGGGTCATCGCGCCGCTGGGGCTGAAGCACAGGCCCAGGTCGTGGTCCTCGACATGCCGGAGGATGGCCGCTCCGAGAGAGGAGGGCGCCGCACCGACCAGGGGGATGTCGGCGTACAGGACCTGCGGCCCGGTGCGCCCGTACGCGGTCACGGCGCCCAGCCGCGGAACGCCGTCCGGATTCGTCCAGTAGTGCGCGCTCACACCGGCATTCTCGAAGCGGTCCTCGTGCAGATTCCACAGCCCGTCCGTGGCGTAGAGCCAGAAGGGGAAGTGGCCGATCCGACCCGCCGGGACCTCGCCGCCCAGCGCGTCCGCCACCTGGGGCGGGCTCATCCCGAAGCGGAGCGGGCCCACCCGCTCCAGCGGCACCCAGTCCCAATGCGGACGGTCACGTCCGGGGGTCACCGGCCAGGCCCCGAGGTTTCGTCCCCGGCCGGTGACGTCGCGCCAGTGCATCACCGGCGTCGTCGCGTAGGGGTCGTGCGCGAGCTCGGGCCCGACGAGCAGCACTGAGGTGATCACCCTGTCCTTCTGCACCGGATAGCCCTCGGCGGACAGCTCGCCATCGGGTTCGGTGCCCATGGACACCCCCCAGGCCGCGATCTCCGGGTCCCCACTCCAGTTCACCCGCACCGCGGCCCCTTCCCGGCGGGCAAGGTCGTGGATCTCGGCACGCACCTCGGACGGAACTCGACCGATCAGCTCCACCTCACCGACCCGGACCAGGGGGCCCTGGAAAGCGTTGACGGCCACGGCGACCAGGCTCGTCCCTCGCGCGTACATGCAGTTCAGGCCCGTCCCCGGGTACTCAACCCGCAACGCGCCATCGGCCGCGACCCAGGTGGCGCCGTCGCGCGGCCCGCCCAGGGCGGCCTTCACCTCGCCGGAATCCATCCCAAACCGCAGTGGCCCCACCCCGACCAGTGGGTCAAGCACCCACCGCTCCCGACGCTCCGGCGTCCCATTCCACCAGCCCACCCCACCCCCCTTTCACGCATTGCGGGGCGCCCCGCCGATCATGAATGGGAGCCTAAAGGCCACATGTGACACCCCTGTCTGCGGCTGTTCGGCTTGAGTGGCGGACAGGCCGCAGGCTCCGGCTTGTCGGCGTCCTGCTCGGTTTGGCGGCAACCAGCTCGACCAAATGCCGTGTTTCGCGCAAAGTCACGGTGCGTGAGCGGTGATGACAGTCACCGCACCTCCAATTCAAACAACGTTCGAATATGACGGCGTACGTACGGGTTGGCCACTGCAATGGCTTCGTAGGCACGAGGGTGGGGAGGGGAGCGGCGAGCAACCGCAGCCTTATCCAGTGGACTGAGGCGACCTGGAACCCGACGACGGAATGCGACCGGGTGTCAACTGGTTGTGATCAGCGCTGTGCCCTCACCCTGGCCAAGTCCGCTAGGGCGTGTACCCCTGGTCGCGCATGAGCTTCTGGGCGGCAGTCCACCACAGCCCTTCACCGCCGACCGCGACTGACGCGGGTTTCTCCGTCCCGCGGTTTGCGATGTGGTCTGCGTACTCCTGGCGGGCGTCGGTCAGGCTCAACGAGCCGTTCGGTCCGCCCCACACCTCGTCCGCGTTGAGGTCGTCCTGGCCGTCGTCCTCCCATCCGCACTCCTCGCAGATCTCCCAGCGGCACCGCGACTCCAGGGTCAGCAGGTGACAGCAAGGGCAGGCATATGGCCCCTCACCGGGCGGACATGCCTCCAGCAGCTCTTGTGGTGTCATCACGTCGCGAGCGTGGCATGGATCGGGAGCTCGGAGAAGGGATCGCAGTCTCAGGCCCCGAAGAAGCAAAGCGATCCGGAGGTGTTGGTCGTCTTTGTGCGACCTCGGACGGCCGATCCCTAGACCTCCGTCAGCCGGGCCCTCTCGCCAGTACGGCCCTGCACGATTCCGACGCCTCGCCACTGGTCAGGCTTGGGCCACGACCGGCGGAAGCGGTTCCATGGCGGCCGGCGAGGCTTGGGCAGGACCGCTTGGCATCATGCCCGTATGCACTTTGATCTCCTCCCGCCGCTCGGCGTCGGTCCGCTGCAGATCGGCATGCCCCGGGAAGCGGCGAATGCGGCGCTGGACTCGCTCCGCGATCACTCCGCACTCTCCGAGTCCGACCGCCCAGGGCAACACATCTTTCGCCCCAGCGGCCTCATGATCAGCATGGAGTGCATGCAGGGCACCCTGCAGGCCGTCGAGTTGGGGAGACCCCTGGCGCAGACCGACCGAGTGACGTTCCGAGACCTGGACGTCTTCGCGCTCCCTGCACGCGAAGTAATCCAGCACATGCGCGAGTACGCCACCGTTGACCCGGATCCGGACGATCCGGCGTCTTTCCTTGCTCCTGACCTGCTCCTGGGCTTCTGGCGCCCCTTCGCTGCCGACGATGAGCCAGAAGAGGAGCAGGGTTACTACTTCAGCTCCGTGCTCTTGGCGAAACCCGGCTACTACGACACCCCCGCCCAGGCGGCGGAGCGAAGCAGACGGAACCAGTAGCGGACCGTTCGTCCATGCCGGGAGCCAGGGCAGTTTCACCTCTCCCTGATCGACTCGTCCCATCTCTGCTCGGCGCCCGAGGAACGCGGCCAGGCGTGCCGTTCAGTCGCCTGAGTGGCCCCAGAAGTAGATCTCCTGAGGGCCGCCCTCGTCGTCGTGCAGCACTGCGCGCCGTCCGACCCACCGCGACCGCGGGAAGACGTCGAAATCCTTGACGTGTGCACGGCCGTCACAGGTTCCACGGTGCTGTAGTCCGGGGTCTCGTCACGCCCTATGACCCGGAAGATGTCCAGGATCGAGTGCGTGCCGGCCTCCTGGACCAGCTCGTCGGCCAGCCCCTTCCCGTTCCCTTGGACCGCGGAAACCAGCACCCGGCTCCGACATTCAGGCCCAGGTGGGAACGCGGGCGGTAGCGTATGCGTCATGTCCGATGCTCTCGACGTGGCGGTGGCGCTGCGAGGCGGGGTGACCAGCCGCTCCCAGGCCTGGGACTTCGTGCGCCGGTTCGCCGACGAGTGGACGGGACGCCCCTTGCGTCCCGAGGACGGCTGCACCGCCGCCGAACTGGATGCCGCCGAGGCCGACTTGGGCTTCGAGCTTCCCGCCGCCCTGCGGGAGGGCTACGCGCTGCTCGGCCGCCGCGACGACCTGACCGGGCAACAGGATCCACTGGTCCCGCCGATGGGTCTCCATGTGGACGACGCCTTCGATGGCGTCCTCGTCTTCCGCGTCGAGAACCAGGACTGCGCGTCATGGGGCATCCCACTGGACCGGGTCGAGCAGGACGATCCCCCCGTGGTGGTGGAGTCGCACGAGGGGTGGGTCCCGTTCCTGGACCGCATGTCCGTGGCCTGGGTGGAGCTGGTGCTGAGCGAGTGGCTGCTCGGGGCAGGAAACCTTTACGACGCCTGCGAGTTGCCGGACGCTCTCCTGCCGAACCTCGCGGCGCGCTACACACGAGTCGACCTGCCCGACCACCCGATGTGGGCCGCCACGGAGGACTCACCCCTGCGCTGGTACGCGGCCCCGGGCCGCCTGCTGCGCCGCGACGGGGTGCTCGACCGGTGCTGGCTCCACGCGCACGGACGCACGACCGCGGATCTCGAACGGATCCGCGGCGACCTGCCGGCCCGATGGGAAGCCTGACCGCTGGTTCCGTGATCGTGCCGTCAACGGCCCCGGCCGCCGCGTTCGCGGCAGCTCAGTGCTTGAAGACGTCGACCCCGCCGGGCTCGGCCTCCAGTGACCGGCGGTCGAAGACCAGCATGCCGAGGAAGAACAGCCCGCCGAGGACGAGCAGGCCCACCACGATCACCAGGGGCACCAGCGCCTCGCGCGGTGTCACCAGGGCGATGAGCGCGACGACCGTCCAAGCCAGGGCGGCGAGGGCGACGGGCAGCTCGAGGCGTCCCAGGTCGAAGGCGCCCTTGCGGCGGCCCAGGCGCCGGCGTACCGCCAGGTAGAGGACGATCGTCGAGCCGTAGATGAGCGCCGGGAGGATCGTCGACGCCGTGATGAGCTCCAGCAGTGCGGCGCCCGGCAGCGCCACCATCAGGACGACCCCCATGGCGAGGATGAGCACGGTGGCCGGGATCGGGGTGTGCGTACGCGGGTTGACCCGTCGCATGATCCGGTGCGCGGGGAAGCGCCCGTCGCGCGACATCGCGAAGATGATCCGCGAGCACGCCACCATCACCACCATCCCCGCCCCGAAGAAGGCGAAGGTGATCGCGACCAGCAGCGTCCGTTCCGTCACCCGGCCGAGCTGGTCCCGCATGATCGTGGCGACGGGGGAGCCGTCGCGGCTGATCCGCGGAATGTCCTCGATGGCCACGGTGAGCGTGATCAGGAAGAGCATGCCCAGCAGCCCCGCCGCCACGACCGAACCGACGATCGCTCGGGGGACGCTGCGGTAGGGGTCCTTGGCCTCCTCGGCGAGGTTCGCCGCGGAGTCGAATCCGACGAGCGTGGCCAGGCCCATGATCATCGCGATCATGAGCCCGCCGCCGACGGTGAAGTAGTGCGGGGCGCCCTCGGTGATGCCGCGCGAGGTGAGGTTGCCGACCGCGCCGTTCCCCGTGACCGCCGCGGCGACGACGAGCGCGACCGCCATCACCACGACGAGCGCCAGCTCCAGCCCGACCGCCGCGCTGTTGACCAGGCTGACGAGGCGGGTGGAGGCCACCGCGAGCACGGCCTGGACGAGCAGCACCACGAGCGTGATGACGCGGGCCGTGTCCTCGTCCGGCCTCATGCCGGCGAGCGGCATGAACGCCTGGCTCGCGAGGGCGTTGTCGATGGCGACCACGGCGATCGCCAGGTAGCAGAACGTCAGCCAGCCGAATCCCCACCCCACCTTCGGGTTCGCCAGCCGCGAGGCCCACTGGTACGAGGATCCGCTGAGGGCGATGCGCCCCGCGAGCTGAGCCACCACCAGGGCCACCAGGGACTGCCCGACCGCGACGAGAATCCACAGCCAGATGCCGACGGGGCCCGCGTTCTGCAGCACGTCGTCGTAGGTGGAGAAGATGCCGACGGCCACGGAGATGAAGGCGAACGAGATCGCGAAGACCTGGAAGGAGCCGAGGGTACGTTTCAGTTCCTGCCGGTATCCCCCCTCCTCGACCGACCTCTCGCCGGCCGACTCGTCCGTCGGGGCTTCCGCCACCTCAGCCACCTCGTCCTCGCTCGGGATCCTTCCGGGCCATACCCGTTTTCCACATATATGTCATGAATGCTTCCTGGCCTGCACCTTGAGGCTCCCGGGGCGCCCGCACCCCGTGAGCGTTGGCCAGCGCTGCACGGCTCACGCACGGTCAGGGTCTGTCCAGGCGCGGGGCGTCGATCGGGTGAGAGCGGCCCGGCGGCCGGGAACGGGCTGCGCCACTGGGATGACCTTGGCGCCGGACGCCGGTGGGCGCGGGTACGGATCTCGTCGACAGGGGCCCGAGCCGTGCCGGAAGGCCCTCCGGTTCGGTGCCGGCCAGAGATCGACGAGGAGTGTCTCCATGCGTCCTGCAGACAGGACCCCTCCGCCCTCCAGGCGGTCCCTTCGACGGTTCGGACGGCTCGTCGGCACGGTGGTGCCGGCGGCCCTGATCGCCACCGCGATATCCGCGGCCTCCCTGACGACGGCTCAGGCCGCCGACACGAACGACGCGGCCTCGCCCGGGTCGCCGGCGTCGAGCTTCCCGTGGCCCGATCCATATGACGACTACCCGTACCCCGACGGAGACCTCGACCCCGGTCCCGGTCCCGGTCCCGGACTCGGCATCGGTCCCGGGCTCGGCCTCGGCCCTCTGCTCGGCTCCGGTTCTCTCCTCGACACCGACCCCCTCCTCGGCCCCGGTCGCGGGCCCCTCCTCGACACCACCGGCAACGGCCCGGTCCTCGACCCGGCCGGTCCCCTCCTCGGCCCCGGGCGCGGGCCCTTCCTGGCCCCCTACCCCGGCCCAGGCAGGCTTTCGGGGTGTGACATCGACTCCACCGGCGTGGCCAACACGACCAACCGCGACTTCTCCGTCGCCGTGATCCGCGGCCGGACGTTCGTCGGCCAGCGCGACACCGTCCCGGTGGGCGGCACCTACACCTGGCAGGACCTCAGTGCGCTCCCCGGGTACCCCGGCACCGGGGTGTGCGGCGCGAGCGTGAGCACCTCCTCGGTATCGGAACTGTCGGTCAAGGTCATCACCTTCCGCGGCGACGTGGCGGAGAGCCGCTGCACCATCACCGGTGCCCTGCCGGTCTGCAGTGCCTGGAGCCCGCTGCCGGGCACCTTCCAGCCGCCCCCGGTCGCCATCCCCTGACCGGCCCGGGTCGACGGCCCGTCGCAGTGTGCGCCCGCCGAACGACGGGCACCGGTGTGGCCGGTCGTACGAGGGGCCGTCAGCCCCGGGTGGGTCCCGCCTGTGAGGCGGCGGACGGGAACCGGCCGCGCACCTGACGGGCCAGGCGGCCGTCACGCCCGGCCATGGGTAGGAACCACGTCGATGTGGCCCGAACCGGAACGGAATTCCCTCCGGTCCGGCTCGGGCCCGATGTCGACGAGGAGTCTCCCCATGAGTCCTGCAGACAGGACCGCGCCGCCCTCCGGGCGGCTCTCGCGGTGGTACGGACGGCTCACCGGCATGGTCGTGTCCGCGGCCCTCGCCGCCACCGCGGTGTCGGCCGGCGCCCTCGCCCCGGCCCAGGCCGCTGGCAAGGGCCGGGCGCCCGCGGCCGATCCGGCCGCGATACGTGAGTGGAACGCCATCGCCACGGACGTCATCGGCACCAGCCTGGGCCCGACCCGGCCCTCGGGGCAGGCCGTCGTCTGGCACGGGTTCGTCTCGGTCGCCGTCTACAACGCCGTGGTCGGCATCGAGGGCCGCTACGCACCCTACAAGTGGCACGCCCGCGGGCCCGCCGGCGCGTCGCCGGAGGCGGCGGCCGTGACCGCCGCACACCACGTCCTGCTCTCCGACTTCCCCGCGTCCCGCACGCTGCTCGACACCGCGTACGCCGATTCGCTCGCCCGGATCCCCGACGGCAACGCCAAGCGGCAGGGTGTGGCCTTCGGGGCGCGCGCCGCCGACCGTGTCATCCAACTACGGCAAGGCGACGGCCGGTTCGCGGCGGTGGACTTCACCACCCCGACGGCTCCGGGCGTCTGGCGGCCCACGCCGCCCGGGAACCTCCCGTTCATCGACACCTGGCTCGCCCGGCTGCGGCCGCTGCTGCTCGCCTCACCGTCCCAGTTCCGGCCCGGCCCGCCGCCCGCCCTGACCTCGGCCCGCTACGCCCGGGACGTGAACGAGGTGAGGACCATGGGCGCACGGACGGGCTCGCCCCGCACCGCGCTGCAGACCGAGACCGCCCTGTTCTTCGGGGGCAACCTGGCCGTGCAGCTCCAGGCCGCGTTCCGCGACCACAGCGCCCGCCACGGCCTGGACATCGCCGACACGGCCCGGCTGTTCGCCGCGGCGAACTCCGCCGCGACCGACGCCGTCATCACCGCGTGGGACGCCAAGCTCCACTACGGATCCTGGCGGCCGATCACGGCCGTCCAACTGGCGGGCACCGACGGCAACCCGGCGACCGAGCCGGATCCGCTGTGGCAGCCGCTGCTCGTCACGCCACCTCACCCCGACCACATCAGCGGGCACGCCGCGGTCGCCGGCGCCGTGGCCCAGACCCTGACGGGGCTCCTCGGCACGACCCGCATCGACCTCACCTTCACGTCCGACGCCACGGGCACCACACGGCACTACGACGACGCCGTGCCGCTCAACCAGGACATGATCGACGCCCGTGTGTGGGCCGGCATCCACACCCGGACGGCGGACACCGCAGGCTGCCTCGCGGGAGCCCGCGTCGGCCTCTGGGCCCTCACGCACTACTTCCAGGCCCTCCGCCCGGCGGAACCCCACGTCTCCCGGCCGATCCCGCGCACGTGCCCGGAGACCGAGGCGAGCTGACCCGCTCCCACCGTCGCGTGCCCTCCCGCCCGGCACCCGGGGAGGGCACGCGGTCGCGAGCGCGCCGGGCCGGCCCGGTCAGTCCCACCAGAAGCCCCACATCTGCTTGCCCAGGAGCTCGTGGGCCGCGAAGGTACGCAGGGTGTCGTGATCACCCGCCTGGGTGATGGTGTCCGGCGAGAAGGCGAAGTGCTCCGCCGCCACGGCGAGCGCCTCGGCCATGGTGGTCGGCGGTGCGGCCACCGAGACGACCAGGCGTTCACGGTCGAGCGCCAGCAGGCGTATGCCGAAGCGGTCCTCCCACGACCGCAGCACCGTGCACAGCTCCTCGACGTCGGACGACCACAGGTCCGGCAGCCCGCGCTCGTCGGCGAGGGAGGGTACGTCCGCGCTGCGGGACACCCGCTGCACGACGCCCCACGCGTCGCCCTCGCTTACCTCCTCGTCGTCCGCCAGCTCGGCGAGGACCTTGGCGGCCAGTTCGTCGGGATCGGTCCGAGGGCCGGCCGGGGGCGCCGCCGACCCCGGCCACCGGGGCCCGAAGGGCGCGATCGGTTCCTCGAACGGCTCGGGTTCGCCGAAGGCCTCGACGACCATCGCCCGGCCCGGATGATCCTGCCCCGCCTCGGCGAGTGCTTCCTGGGCGTACTCCTCCCACCGCTCACCGAGGATCTGTTCCACCGTCCGGTGACCGCTCATCACTCCCCCGCTCTCCCCCTGGACACGCGCACGCGCCGACGGCCTCCCTTCCGGAGCGACGGCACGTACTCAGTGTGCGCGCAGGGTGTGACAATGCCGTTGCCGGAACTGTGGATTCCGCCACAGCCCGGGTGATCTTGCGTGGGTGGACCCGGCGGATGGCCGTCCTGCTCCGAGCCGTTCGGGGTGCCGGACCGGCTCGGGCGGTTGCCGCGCAGCGACTTGACCGTCCGTCACATCGGCCCACTCAGGACGCGGGACGCGGTCCTGGATCTCACGGGGTGCGCTCCGATTCCGGGTGGCAGATCTCGCACGGCGCGACGTCCGGCATGCCGAGGGCGACCTCGAACTCCTGGCGGTTCAGCCGCCCACCCCCGGGCACGCGGCAGTCGTCGCGATGGAGGACGCCCCGGCCCGCACCGCCGCGCGGATCGGGCACGCTCTGCAGCCGCCAGGCGGAGGTGCGACCGTGCTTCCCGCCCCGAGTCCGCGGAACGGCGTCATCTCCGGCCTCCGCCCCGGCCACGACCAGGGAACCGGATTCCGCCTCCTGGATCTTGGCGTCGACTGCGGCGATCTGCATCTGCAGATAGAGGCGTATCACCCGCAGGCGCTGCGGATCCGGAGGAAGCTCGTACACACGTTCGAGTGTAAGCGGCGGACCGACCGCCGACCAGCGTCACGGGCCACCGCACCGTGCGACCGACATCACGACGAGCGGCGACAGCGCAGGTCAGGGAGGGGTGTCGGCCATGGGCCGCGCAGTGGCAGACCGCCGCACGCAGGACCGGCTTCCCGGCCCCGCCGGGCTGCGCCAGGATGGGGCGATGAACACGATCATCAGCGCCGCGGAGCTCGCCACCGCCCTGCGCGACGGTACCGCCCCCGTGCTCCTGGACGTCCGCTACGAGCGCGGAGGCCCGTCCGGGCACGCGGCGTACGAGGCGGGTCACATCGCGGGCGCGGTGTACGTCGACCTGGAGGCGGAACTCGTCGGACCGGCGGGCCCGGCCGGCCGGCATCCACTGCCGGACGCCGGGGTGTTCGCGGCGGCGATGCGGCGGGCCGGGGTGCGCAGGGGCAGCCGGGTCGTCGTCCACGACGGCGGCCAGGGCTGGGCCGCGGCACGGGCCTGGTGGACGCTGCGCTGGGCGGGCCACGACGACGTACGCGTGCTGGACGGCGGACTGCCCGCCTGGACGGCCGGCGGCGGCGGACTGACCACACGGGCCACCGCACCGGACCCCGGCGACTTCGAGGCCGTACCGGGCGCGCTGCCGGTGCTGAGCGCCGACGACGCTGCGGCGCTGGCCCGTACGGGGGTGCTGCTGGACGCGCGGGCGGCCGAGCGCTACCGGGGCGAGGTCGAGCCGCTGGATCCGGTGGGCGGTCACATCCCGGGGGCCGTGTCGGCTCCGACGTCCGGGAACGTCACCGCCGACGGCACCTTCCGTCCCGCCCGCGAACTGGCCGGCCGTTTCGCCGCCCTGGGGGTCACGGCGGACGGCGGCAGGGTCGGCGTGTACTGCGGTTCGGGGGTCTCGGCCGCGCAGCAGGTGCTGGCCCTGGCCGTCGCGGGGATCGACGCCGCGCTGTACGTCGGCTCGTGGAGCGAGTGGAGCGCGGACCCCGCCCGGCCCGTGGCGACGGGGCCGCAGCCGGGCTGAGCTGCTGACGGCCGACTGCCGGGGATCAGCCCGAGCCGACGAAGACGACCAGCAGCAGCCACACCACGGGGGCGGTCGGCAGCAGCGAGTCGAGGCGGTCCATGATGCCGCCGTGGCCGGGCAGCAGCTTGCCCATGTCCTTGATGCCGAGGTCCCGCTTGATCATGGACTCGCCGAGGTCGCCGAGGGTCGCGCTGGCGGCCACCGCGAGGCCCAGCAGCAGACCCTGCCACCACCGGCCGTCGTCGATCAGGAACTGCATGGACAGGGCCCCCGCCGCCATCGCGAAGGCGATCGCGCCGACCAGGCCCTCACGGGTCTTGCCGGGGCTGATGCGGGGAGCGAGCTTGTGCGTGCCGAAGCGCCAACCGACGGCGTAGGCACCGGTGTCGCTGATCACCGTGAGCAGCAGGAAGACGAAGACCCGCCACGGGCCGTCGCCCGCCGCGAGCATCATCACCACGAACGTGGCCAGGAACGGCACGTAGAAGGCGGCGAACACGCCCGCCGTGACGTCGCGGAGGTAGTTCTCCGGAGGCTCTGTCATGCGCCACACCAGTACGGCGAGCGCGGTGAGCGCCATCGCCACCCACGCGCCCTCGGCACCGCGCACGTAGCCCGCGACGACCATGGCGGCGCCGCCGACGGCGAGGGGCACCAGGGGAGCCCGGATCTCCTTGCGCTCGGCCAGGCGCGAGGTGAGCTCCCACAGGCCCACCACGACCGCTGCGGCGACGACGCCCACGAAGACGGCCTTGACAATGAAGAGCGAGGCGATGATGACGACCCCGAGGCCGACACCCACGCCTATCGCGGCGCGCAGGTTGCGCCCCGCGCTCTTCTTCGCCCGGCCGCCGTTCCCACCCGCTGCCGAGGGCTGCGGCACGGAACGGTCGGGCCGGGCGGAGTGCCGCTCCGGTTCGGGGGCGTCGTCGCGGAACAAGGGGCCGCCCATCCGGGTGGCCCCTTCGTCCTCGCCTCCCCAGGAACCGGCATGTGGCGAGGGCCCCCAAGAAGAGTCGTTCACGGAGTTTCGCCTCGCGTTTTCGTCCGGTCCGGGTCGGTCGGATGGGTGGGTGGGTGGTCGGGTGGATGGGTCGCTCAGCCGCGGGCCTGCGGCGCCGAGGGTCCGGTCCGGCGGTGTGCCGGATCAGACCTCCAGCAGCTCGGCTTCCTTGTGCTTGAGCAGCTCGTCGACCTGCGCCACGTACTTGTGGGTCGTGTCGTCGAGCTCCTTCTCCGCGCGGCGCACCTCGTCCTCGCCCGTCTCGCCGTCCTTGACGAGCTTGTCGAGGGTCTCCTTGGCCTTGCGGCGCACGCTGCGGATCGAGATCCGCGCGTCCTCCGCCTTGCCGCGGGCGACCTTGATGTACTCCTTGCGCCGCTCCTCGGTGAGCTGCGGGAAGACCACCCGGATGATACGGCCGTCGTTGGTCGGGTTGACGCCCAGGTCCGAATCCCGGATCGCCTGCTCGATGTTGCGCAGCGCCGAGTTGTCGAACGGGGTGATCACGGCCATCCGCGCCTCGGGCACCGCGAAGGAGGCGAGCTGGTTGATCGGGGTCGGGGCACCGTAGTAGTCCGCCACGATCTTGTTGAACATCGCCGGGTGGGCGCGGCCGGTGCGGATCGCGGCGAAGTCCTCCTTGGCGACGACGACGGCCTTCTCCATCTTCTCCTCGGCTTCGAGGAGGGTCTCTTCAATCACCATGTGCTCCTGGTATTCAGAAGGCAGAGCCTCGGCCCTTGCGCGCGTCTTTCCTGCACGGTGTCCGACCGGCAGCGTCTTGTCCATCCCCGTTCCGGGCGGATCGCAGGCCGGATTGCGGCCGGCGCCGTCCGTCAGCGGGCGCCCGTGTCGTTGACGAGCGTGCCGATCTTCTCACCCTTCACGGCCCGCGCGATGTTGCCCTCCGCGAGCAGCTCGAAGACGAGGATCGGGAGCTTGTTGTCCTGGCACAGCGTGATCGCCGTCAGGTCCGCGACGCGCAGGTCGCGGGCGATGACGTCGGCGTACTCCAGGGCGTCGAACATCACCGCGTCGGGGTTCGAGCGGGGGTCGGCGTCGTAGACCCCGTCGACCCCGTTCTTGCCCATCAGCAGCGCCTCGGCGTGGATCTCCAGGGCGCGCTGCGCGGCGGTGGTGTCAGTGGAGAAGTACGGCATGCCCATACCGGCGCCGAAGATCACCACGCGGCCCTTCTCCAGGTGGCGCACGGCGCGCAGCGGGATGTAGGGCTCGGCGACCTGGCCCATGGTGATCGCCGTCTGCACCCGCGACTGGATGCCCTCCTTCTCCAGGAAGTCCTGGAGGGCGAGGCAGTTCATGACCGTGCCGAGCATGCCCATGTAGTCGGAGCGGGCCCGGTCCATGCCGCGCTGCTGGAGTTCGGCACCGCGGAAGAAGTTGCCTCCTCCGATGACGACGGCGATCTCGTAGCCGTCGCGGACGACGGCGGCGATCTCGCGGGCCATCGTGTGCACGACGTCGGGGTCGACTCCGAGTCCCCCTCCGCCGGCGAAGGCCTCGCCGGAGAGCTTGAGCAGGTACCGGCCCTTGTGGGTGCTGCCGGTGGCGGTGGGTGCCTTGTCGGCGTCCTGTTCCATGGAGATCTCCTCGTGCACGTACGAAGAAGGCCATTGCCGAGGGTCCGTGATGGTTCCCTGTGGGCAATGGCCTCCTCGTCACAACTGCGGCCTGCCGGTGAGCGGCCGGCTGCGTACGACCCTAGCGGGGCCGTCGGTCAATCGCTTGCGCGGTGGTCGCTCAGACGCCGACGCGGAAGCGGGCGAAGCGCTTGAGCGAGACGCCGGCCTCGTCCAGGACCTTCTGGACGGTCTTCTTGTTGTCCTTGGCGAAGGCCTGCTCGAGAACGACGTTCTCCTTGAAGAAGCCGTTGACGCGACCCTCGACGATCTTCGTCAGGGCGGCCTCGGGCTTGCCCTCCTCGCGGGCGGTGGCCTCGGCGACGCGACGCTCGTTCTCGACGGTCTCGGCGGGCACCTCCTCGCGGGACAGGAAGGTGGGGGCGAAGGCGGCGATGTGCTGCGCGACGTCCTTGGCGACCTGGGCGTCGGCCTTGTCCAGCTCGACCAGGACACCGACCTGCGGGGGCAGGTCCGGGCTGGTGCGGTGCAGGTAGGAGGCGACGTAGCCGTCGGTGAACTGGGCGAAGCGGTCCAGGACGATCTTCTCGCCGAGGGTGGCGTTGGCCTCGTCGACGAAGGCCTGGACGGTCTGGCCGTCCTTGATCTCGGAGGCGAGCAGCGCCTCCAGGTCGGCCGGCTTGCTGGCGGCGACGTGGGCGGCGAGGGCGTCGGCGGCGGCGATGAACTTGTCGCCCTTGGCGACGAAGTCGGTCTCGCACTTGAGCTCGACGAGGACACCCTCGCTGTTGTCACCGGCGATCAGGGACACGACGGCGCCGTTGGAGGCGGAGCGGCCCTCGCGCTTGGTGACGCCCTTCTGGCCCTTGACGCGGAGGATCTCGACGGCCTTGTCCAGGTCGCCCTCGGCCTCCTCGAGCGCCTTCTTGCAGTCCATCATGCCCGCGGCGGTCAGCTCGCGGAGCTTCTTGACGTCGGCGGCGGTGAAGTTCGCCATGGTCTGTCAGTCTCTTCTCGGAAGTCGGTGGATCCGGTGAGCGGTGGTTCTACGGACGAACGGCGGGGGCCGGAGCCCCCGCCGTCCTCACACGCATCGGAAGGCGGGCTGAGGCTCAGGCCTGCTCGGCGTCGGCGGCGGGCGCCTCGGCGGTCTCGGCAGCCGGCGCAGCCTCGGCGGCGGGCGCCTCAGCGGCCTCGGCGGCAGGCGCCTCAGCGGTCTCGGCAGCCGGCGCAGCCTCGGCGGCGGTCTCCTCGGCCTTCGCCTTGTCGCCCTCGAGCAGCTCGCGCTCCCAGGCGGCCAGCGGCTCGCCCTCGGCCTTGTCACCGGCGGTGGCGGCACCGGAGCGGGCGATGAGGCCCTCGGCGACGGCGTCGGCGATCACACGGGTCAGCAGGGTGACGGAGCGGATCGCGTCGTCGTTGCCCGGGATCTTGTAGTCGACCTCGTCGGGGTCGCAGTTGGTGTCGAGGATCGCGACGACCGGGATGCGGAGCTTGCGCGCCTCACCGACGGCGATGTGCTCCTTCTTGGTGTCCACGATCCAGACGGCGCTCGGCACCTTCTGCATCTCGCGGATGCCGCCCAGGGTCTTCTCCAGCTTCTCCTTCTCACGGGAGAGGACCAGGAGCTCCTTCTTGGTGAGGCCGGAGGCGGCCACGTCCTCGAAGTCGATCTCCTCGAGCTCCTTCAGGCGCTGCAGGCGCTTGTAGACGGTCGAGAAGTTGGTGAGCATGCCGCCCAGCCAGCGCTGGTTCACGTAGGGCATGCCGACGCGGGTCGCCTGCTCGGCGATGGCCTCCTGGGCCTGCTTCTTCGTACCGACGAAGAGGATGGTGCCGCCGTGTGCGACGGTCTCCTTGACGAACTCGTAGGCGCGGTCGATGTACGACAGCGACTGGAGCAGGTCGATGATGTAGATGCCGTTGCGCTCGGTGAAGATGAAGCGCTTCATCTTCGGGTTCCAGCGGCGGGTCTGGTGCCCGAAGTGGACGCCGCTCTCCAGCAGCTCCCGCATCGTGACGACGGCCATGGCCGTACTCCTAGGGGTACTCGGTTTTCGCGGTCGCCGGACGGCGGCCGCGCCTGACGCCCCGAACGCGCCGTGCCACGAGGGACCGAGGAGCGCGTCCACCGCTCGCTGTAGGGCGGTGGCGGGGCGTGCGAAGTCGACCCGGTGACCCGGATCGCCATGGAAAGTGTACGGGACCGCCGGAGCGGCGGGCGACATCGTGCCTGGGGGCGGGGGCCGTACGAGGTTGTCCACAGGCCGCTTCCATGATCGTCCGGCGACGGCGGAACACGTCACCGTTGGACCATGAGGACATACGCGGTGGTGGTGTTGGCGGCACTGACGTGGCTCGGGGGGCTCGTGCACCCGGTGGGGGCCGCTGCCCGGACGCCGGTCGTCCCGGCCGGCGGGGGCGCGGACCGGGCCTGGCCGGTGGATCCGTCCGGCGGGGGCCGGCGACCGGTCGTGGAGCGGGGGTTCGATCCGCCGGCGGTGCCGTGGGCGGCGGGGCACCGCGGGGTGGACCTGCGCGCGGGGCCCGGCGCACCGGTGCGCGCGGCGGCGCCCGGCAGGGTGTCGTACGCCGGTCAGGTGGCGGGGCGCGGGGTCGTGGCGATCGAGCTCGCCGGCGGGCTGCGCATCACGTACCAGCCGGTGCGGTCCTCGGTCGCGGTGGGCGACGAGGTCGGAGCGGGGCAGGAGGTGGGGGTGCTCTCGGAAGGCCCGTGGCACTGCCCCGGCGGCTGCCTGCACTGGGGGCTGCTGCGCGGGGAGGTCTACCTCGACCCGCTGTCGCTGCTGCCGGACGGGGTGCTGCGCGGCGGGCCGTCGCGACTCCTGCCGGTCTTCGGGGTGCCCTTGCCGGAAGGGGTGGCCGGAACGGCGGCCGGAACGGCGGCCGGTGCGATCGAGGCGCTCGGGAAGGTCCCGCCGGTCAGCCCAGGACGCCGCGCAGGGCCATGGTGACGGCCGCGTCGGCGATGGCGTCCGGCTCCTCGGCGGCGCCGAGCTCGATCCGGCGGACCGCGGAGTCGACGATGCCCTGGAGCAGCATCGCGGTGAGCCTCGGCTCATGGTGGCCGAGCCCGGCGAGCGCCTCGACGACCATGGCGACCAGACCTCCGTGGGCGGCGCGGATCTTCTCACGGGCGCCCGAGTCGAGTTCACCCGCGGAGATCGCGACCACGGCCCGGTGCCGGCGGTCACCGACGAGCGTGAGCTGGCTGCGGACGTACGCTTCGATCTTGGCTTCGGCGGTGGGGGCGGCCTCCATGGCCGCCTCGACCTCGGCCGCCCAGACGGGGAAGTCGACGGCGCACAGCTCCTCGACGACTGCGGCCCGGGAGCGGAAGTACTCGTAGACGGAGGACCGGGCGAGCCCGGTGCGCTCCGCGAGGGCGGGGAAGGTCAGGGCCTCCGTCCCGCCTTCGGAGAGCAGACTGCGCGCGGCGTCCAGCAGGGCGTCGCGCTGCATCGACCGGTGCTCGGCCACCGAGGCCGCTCGAATCTTGGGCACCTCACCACTGTACGGAAGCGGCGCTGCCATCGGGCGCACCCGTGGGCAAAGCGGCGTCAACGGCCGACGTCGGCCAGTTTCGCGCGCAATTGCAGAACGGATTTGGTGTGGATCTGGCTGACCCTGCTCTCGGTGACCCCGAGCACCTGGCCGATCTCCGCGAGGGTGAGCCCCTCGTAGTAGTAGAGGGTGACCACGGTCTTCTCGCGCTCGGGCAGCGTGTTGACGGCGCGGGCCAGCAGGCGGCGCAGCTCGCGGTCCTCGGCGACCTCGACGGGGTTGTCGGCGCCGGTGTCCTCCAGGGTGTCGACCAGGGTGAGCCGGTCGCCGCCGTCGGTGCCCGCGTGGAGCAGCTCCTCCAGGGCGACGACGTTGGCCAGGGAGAGCTGGCTGAAGACGCCGTGCAGCTCCTCCAGGGCGATGCCCATCTCGGCGGCGACCTCGGACTCGCTCGGGGTGCGCCGCAGGGAGGCCTCGAGGGTGGCGTAGGCGCGCTCCACCGCGCGGGCCTTCTGGCGCACCGAGCGCGGGATCCAGTCCAGGGCGCGCAGCTCGTCGATCATGGCCCCGCGGATCCTGGTGATCGCGTAGGTCTCGAACTTGATCGCGCGCTCGGGGTCGAACTTCTCGATGGCGTCGATGAGCCCGAAGACCCCGGAGGAGACGAAGTCCGCCTGTTCCACGTTGGCGGGCAGGCCGACGCTCACGCGTCCTGCGACGTACTTCACAAGGGGTGAGTAGTGCAGGATCAGCTGCTCGCGCAGGCGTGCGTCCCCCGTGGACTTGTAGGTCCGCCACAGCGCGTCGAGCGAGGTGGGGGCGGGCGGCCGGGGGTTTCCGGTGACGGCGGTCGCCGCCGTGCTGCCTTCGTGCCCGGGAGTGTGCCGGTGCATGCGTCGATCTGAGCCGTTCTGCGTGACCTGAGGGACGGGCGGGACTCGAACCTCCTTGAGCGTAGCGTGACCATACCGTCGCTCAGGGCGACGTCCGGGCGTCCCCATAACCTCGCCATCCAGGGGGTCCCAGGTCAAGAACCGTCCTGTCACCTGATGGTGTGTTCACCGGGAGAGCGTGTCGGCTTGGCCACCTCCCTCTGTCGTGGGACCGGTGGGAGCCGCCTCACGGCCTTGCGACAACTTCCAGCGCGGGCCGTCCCGTTCGACGAAACCGAGGGCGTGCAGCTCATGGAGCCTGGTCAGGGTGTCGTCGGGGGTGCTCGCGGCGGCGACCGCGAGCTCCGCTACGCCGGCCCCGCCCCGGGCGGGCAGGGCCTCCAGGACCCGGGCGGCCGCGGGCGGGAGGAGATCCCGCGGCAGGACCGGCCCTCGGCGCTCGGGCGCGAGGTCCTCGCCGATGCGGCCGACGAGCTCGATGACGTCGGCGGCGCCGGTGACCAGGACCCCCTCGGCGCGCAGCAGCTCGTGGACCCCTTGGGACAGCGCCGAGGTGCAGGGTCCCGGCACGCCCATGACGAAACGGCCCAGCTTGCGGGCCCGGCGGGCGGTGATCAGGGAGCCGCTGCGGTACTGGGCCTCGATGACGACGGTGCCCCGGGTGAGGGCGGCAATCACGCGGTTGCGAAGCACGAAGCGGCTGCGGGTGGGATGCGATCCGGGTGGCAATTCACCGATGAGCAGCCCCTGTTCGGCGATGCGTCCGATCAACTCGGCATGACCCGGCGGATACGGCACGTCCACTCCGGAGGCGACGACCCCCACGGTCGCCCCCGTCACGGACAGCGCTCCCCGGTGCGCGGCGCCGTCGACGCCGTAGGCGGCCCCGGAGACGGTGACCCAGCCGGCCTCCGCCAGGTCAGCGCCGAGGGACGCCGCCATGTGGGAGCCGTAGTCGGTGCAGGCGCGGGCGCCCACGACGGCGACCGACCGCAGCGCCCACATCCGCAGCGAGGCGCCGCCGCGCACCCACAGTCCGTACGGGCGCTCGCCGCCCAGGTCGTCGAGCTGCCGTGGCCAGTCCGGGTCACCGGGGCACACGAAACGGGCCCCCATGGCCCGGGCCGCCGTCAGATCCCGCTCCGGCCGGGTCCGGCGGGCCCGCAGGGCGTATCCGGCCGCCCGCTGCTCGCCCGCCCCGGGCAGCTCTTCACCGGCGGTGAGGGCCCTTACGGTCTCGACGGGGCCGAGCTCCCGCAGCCAGGCGTCGACGAGTCCGTCGCCGGGATCGGCGATCCGCGTCACGGCGGCGCGGGCCAGACGCTCCTCGGGCGTCGGTGGCGGCTCCTCCTCCAAGCCCGGCCCGGCGTCCCCGTCCGTGTCCGTGCCGGGCGGCATCTGCGTCATCGCGCGGCCCCCGTCGCCGCCGCCATACCGCGGCGCACACCGGTGCGCAGCTCCAGGGCGCGCTCCATGTCGACGCCGTCGGGCCGGTCACGGCCCGCGAGGTCGGCGACCGTCCAGGCCACGCGCAGGACCCGGTCGAGTCCCCGCGCGGTGAGGAGCCCGCGCTCCATGTCCCGCTCCGCGGAGCGCAGGGCTCCGGGCGCCATGGCCCAGCGGGTGCGCAACTCATGGCCGGGGACCTCGCTGTTGAGCCGCCACGGGGTGTCCTGGTACCGGGCGGCGGCGCGCTCGCGGGCCTCCCGCACCCGCGTGGCGACCACCGCGGTGGTCTCCGCGGAGCCGGCGCCCCCGATCAGCTCGGAGCGGCTGACGGCCTCCACCTCGACCCGCACATCAACCCTGTCCAGGAGGGGCCCCGAGAGCCGCCCCTGGTAGCGGCGGATCATGCTCGGCGTGCAGTCGCACGTCCCGCCGGGTGAGCCGTACCGCCCGCAGGGGCAGGGGTTGGCGGCCAGGACGAGCAGGAACCGCGCGGGAAGGCGGACGACTCCGGCCGCCCTGGCGATCACCACGTGGCCGGACTCCAGGGGCTGACGCAGCGCGTCGAGAGCCTGACCATTGAATTCGGGTGCTTCGTCCAGAAAAAGCACACCTTTGTGGGAGAGCGAGACGGCACCCGGCCGCGGCAGCCCGTTTCCGCCGCCGACCAGGGACTGCATGGTCGCCGAGTGGTGCGGCGCGCAGTACGGCGGCTGGTCCACCATGTGCCGGCCCGGAGGCAGCATCCCGGCGACCGAGTGCACGGCGGTGACCTCCACCGCCTCCTGCCGGGTGAGCGGCGGCAGCAGCCCGGGCAGCCGCTCGGCCAGCATCGTCTTGCCCGCGCCCGGCGGCCCCTTCAGATAGATGTGGTGACCGCCGGCGGCGGCGACCTCCAGGGCGGTCCTGGCGGTGCCCTGCCCTGCGACCTCGGCCAGATCCGGGGTGCCGGTGTCGGCGAGCCCCGTGCCGTGGCCGGCGCCCGGCAGGGTCAGGCCGGCCAGCATCGGGTCCGGCCTCCCGTCGGCGGGCTCCTCGTCCTCCTCCGGGGCGAGCTCGTCGTTGAGCAGTGCGATCAGCTGCCGCAGGCTGCGGACCCCGAGCACGGAGACCCCCGGTACGAGCGAGGCCTCGGCGACCGTGCGCTCGGGCACCACGACGTGGCGGTACCCGGCGTCGGCGGCGGCGAGGACCGCGGGCAGCACCCCGCGGACCGGGCGGACCCGGCCGTCGAGGCCGAGCTCGCCGATCATCATCAGGTCGGCGATGTCGCGCGGGGCGACGCGGTCGTTCGCGGCGAGGACGGCGCACGCGACCGCCAGGTCGAAGCCGCTGCCACCCTTGGGGACGGAGGCCGGGCTGAGGCCGACCGTGAGCTTCTTCTGCGGCCAGGTCTCGCCACTGTTCACGATGGCGGCGCGGACCCGGTCGCGGCTCTCGCTCAGGCTCTTGTCCGGCAGCCCCACCAGCGTGAACGCCGCCACCCCCGCCTCCAGGTCCGCCTGGACCTCGACGACGACGCCCTCCACGCCCAGCAGCGCCACCGAACACGTCCGGGCGAAGCCCATCACTCCACCCCCCGCACGTGCTCGACGCGGGCGGCGCCCCGGGGCGGCAGCACCACACCGACCACGTCGATCCGCACCCCGCCCGGCGGCGGTCCGCCGTGGTCGGCGAGCCAGCATTCGGCGAGCAGCCGCAGCCGCTCCGCCTTGCGCGGGGTGACGGCGGCCATCGGGTGCTCGCCGCAGGACTCCGCGCGCGACTTCACCTCGCACACCACGAGCGCGTCGCCGTCCGCCGCCACGATGTCGATCTCGCCGTGCCGTTCGCGGTGCCTGCACCGCCAGTTCCGCTCCAGCACGGTCATCCCGGCCTCGGTCAGAGACCGTGCCGCCAGTTCCTCGCCGTAGCGTCCGAAAGCTCCTCGGGCGTTCATCGGTACCACCTCCGTCACTCACTGTGAGGGAGGTGGCGCCCGAGAGATGATCTTGATCGGGGCCTGTGGACAACCCGCCGGCCCCGGCCGGCTCAGCCGTTGAAGCCGGAGTCGTCCGAGGGCAGGTCGAGGTCCGCCTTGTTCAGCTCCTCGATGTTCACGTCCTTGAACGTCAGCACGCGCACCTGCTTCACGAAGCGCGCCGGCCGGTACATGTCCCACACCCACGCGTCGGCCATGGAGACCTCGAAGAACACCTCGCCCTGGACCGAGTGCACCTGCATCTCGTAGTCGTTGGTGAGGTAGAAACGACGCTCCGTCTCGATCACGTACTTGAACAGGCCGACGACATCCCGGTACTCCCTGTAGAGCTTCAGCTCCATCTCGGTCTCGTACTTCTCGAGGTCCTCGGCGCTCATGGCATGTTCCCCTTCAGCCGTACGTCCCCCCATTGTGCGTCAGTCACGCTCCGTCCCCAGGTGAATCGGGGACAATGGGGGACCTTCGTCGAGCAATGCGCGCAGCAGCTCGGCGAGCCTGGTCGGGTACACCGTCTCATGCGAGGCGAGCAGTTCCTCACAGGTCCACCATCGCAGGCCGTCGACGCTGCGCTGCTCCAGCTCGGTGAGACCGGCCGTGTGCACCCGGACGTCGTCGGTGCGGGCCAGGTAGTACCACTCGTCCTGCTCCCAGCGTCGGCCGTCGAAGTCGAAGGCGCACGAGCGCTCCCACAGCACCGGCCCGAGCAGGGCCGTGGTGATCCCGGTCTCCTCCGCGAGCTCGCGGCGCGCCGCGACGTCCAGGCTCTCGCCCTCCTCGACACCGCCGCCCGGGGTGAACCACCAGGTGACGGACGGGTCGTCCGGCTCGTACCCGTGGAGCAGCAGGATCCGGTCGGAGGGGTCCAGGAGGACGACCCGGGCCGCGCGCCGTCGCATCGTTATCGCGCCGCCCTCCGCCGCCGGGCCCGGTCCGCGACCGGGCCGTAGGCCGCACCAGCGAAGATCAGGACCACGCCGACCGCGAGCGCGACGCCCACCGTGCGCAGCGGCCCGGGGCCGGAGGGCCCGTCGCCCGGCAGGGCGGCGAACGCGCCGGTCCTGGCGACCATGCCCGCGCGGCCGAGCGGCCAGGCCACACCGTCGACCCGCGCGGACACCGTGCTGCGCGGCACGGAGCCGTTGTCGGCGTCGCCGAGGCGGAAGCGGGAGTCCTCGGACGTCGCCCGGTTGTCGCCCATCATGAACAGGTTGCCCCGGGGAACGGTGGCCGAGAAGGAGGTCGGCGACGCCGGGCCCTCGGGGTCGAGCCGGAACGGCTCGTCGACCGGCTTGCCGTCGACCGTGAGCCGCCCCTGCTTGTCGCAGCAGGCCACCTTGTCACCGCCGACCGCCACGACCCGCTTCACCATGGGGACGTCGCCCCACAGCGGGTCGGTGAAGACCACGATGTCCCCGCGCCGCACATCGGAGCCGTCGATCCGCTGGGCGAGGATCTTGTCGCCCGCGTCGACGGTCGGGGTCATGGATCCGGTGGGGACGGTGTACGGCCGGTAGACCAGCGCACCCCAGACGAAACCGCCGAGGAACAGCACGCAGCCGAGGGCGACGGCCAGACCGGAGACTATCCGTCCGGTCCGCCCGCCGCCCTGTTCGCCTGCTCGCCCCGTCGCCGTCCGCGTGCCCGTGCGTGTGCTCGTGCTCATGCGTCCGCACCCTACCCGGCGGTACGGACCGGGGGCAGCCCTCTCACCCGGCCCGGTTGATCAGACGGCGCCGCCGCCACAGCACCAGCGGGACCGCACCGGCCAGTCCGCCCGCGGCCGGCAGACCCGCGGCCGGCAGACCTGCGGCCGCCGCGTTGATGCCGGGCTGGTCGAAGGTGCTGGGCACGGGGAGGGTGGACCAGTTGCTGATCGGCCAGGCCACGACGACCGCGCGGCCGACGACCTCGTCCACGGAGACCGTGCCGTTGCCCGGCAGGTTCTGGTGGTAACGGGAGTCCAGGGAGTCCTGCCGGTGGTCGCCCATCACCCAGATGCGGCCGTCCGGGACCTTGATCGGGCCGAAGGGACGGTCACCGCAGGGGGTGTTCCCCGGGTAGATGTACGGCTCGTCCAGCGCCTTGCCGTTCACCTTGACCGGGCCGGTGCCCTTGCACTCCACCGTGTCCCCGCCGACCGCGATGACCCGCTTGATCAGGTCCTTCTCCTCCGCGGACGGCATGAGGCCGACGAAGCTCAGACCCTTCTGGATCGCGTTCGTCACCGGGTTGGTGTCCACCGGGACGGTCTCGCCGAGCCAGCCGCCCGGGTCGTGGAAGACGACGACCTCGCCGCGCTCGGGCTCGGAGCCGAACCAGGGCGTGAGCTTGTCGACCAGGACCCGGTCGCCGATCCTCAGGGTGTTCTCCATCGACGCCGAGGGGATGGAGAACGCCTGCAGCAGGAAGGTCTTGATCAGCCAGGCCAGCGCGAGCGCGATGACGATCAGCAGCGGCAGTTCCTTCCAGAACGAACGTTGCTGCTGCTTCTTGCCCGCGTCGCCGTCACGGCCCTTCGTGCCACTCGCCTCTTCGGAGGTTTCCGCGCCCGCGTCCGGGCCTTTCTTTCCGAGCGGCGCCTCGCCGTCGCCCGCCGAGCCGCCCGACGTGGGGTCCCGATCCTCCGGCTCTCCGCGTCCGGACCTTGCGCCGACCACCAGGTCCCCCACATCCACTCCTTACTCCGCTTGCTGCGCGCTGCCGCCCGCGCCATATGCGGCGCAAGCCCACCACCCCCATAACGAGCGGGAGTTCCGCAGGAGTCGGGAGCGGGGTCATTCCTTGCCGATTGTTGGATGTTGCCACTCCCGGGCCCGCCCTCGCGGCAGACGCGCCCGAACCCCCCGGCGCGGCGACGCCGGAGTACGTCGCCGGTTCCTTCAGCCCCGCCCAGTGCCCCATCGGCCAGGCCACGGCGAAGGCCCTGCCCACCACCAGGTTCTCCGGCACGGTGCCGTCGCCGGCGTCCTTGAGGTGGAAGCGGGAGTCCGCGGAGTTGGACCGGTGGTCGCCCATCACGAAGAGCCGGTTCGGCGGGACCTTGACCGTGAACTTGATCTCCGACGGCGGATTGCCCGGATGGATGTAGGGCTCGTCCAGCGGGGTCCCGTTGACGGTGATCTTCCCCTGGGCGTCGCAGCACTTCACCGTGTCGCCGCCGACCGCGACCACCCGCTTGATCAGGTCCTGCTCGTCCGCGGACGGCAGCAGCCCGATGAAGGTGAAGAACTCCTTGACCTGCTTCACGACCACCGGGTCCTCGCCGGACTGGGCCTGCTCGCCCTCCAGCCAGTTGCCGGGGTCCTTGAACACCACCACGTCGCCGCGCTGCGGCCGGGAGCCGAACCACGGCGTGAGCTTGTCGACGACGACGCGGTCCCCGATCCTGATCGTCTGCTCCATCGAGCCCGACGGGATGACGAAGGCCTGCAGCAGGAAGGTCTTGAGCACCAGCGCGATCAGCAGCGCGACCCCGATGAGCAGGGGTATCTCCCTGGCCGCGGAACGACGCCGCCTGCGCTTGACCTTCCGCGCCAGCTTGCGCCGCTCGGCCCGGCCGCCGCCCCTGCGCGGGCCCGCCGGCTCCTCGCCCAGGTACTCGGCACGGCTCGGCTGGCCGGCGTTGGCCCGCCCGCGGCTACCCATGGGCGCCGTCCAGGGAGCGGCGGCGGCCCAGCGGCCAGAAGGTCGCCTCGGCCCGGCCGATCACCTTGTCCACCGGAACGGTGCCCCCTCCGGGGTCGCCCAGATGGTCACGGGAATCCCGGCTGTCGGCACGGTGGTCACCCATCACCCACAGCCTCCCCTTCGGAACCTCGATGTCGAACGCTACCCGGGACGGCGTGTCCCCGGGGTAAAGATAGGTCTCGTCCAGCGGGCGCCCGTTGACGGTGATCCTGCCCCGCTCGTCGCAGCAGGTCACCCGGTCCCCACCGACACCGATGACCCGCTTGACGTAGTCGCTCCCGCCGGAGTCCTGGACGAACGATCCCTCGCCGTCGAACACCACGACGTCACCTCTGGCGGGCGCCTCGCCGAAACGGTACGCCAGTTTGTTGACCAGCACGCGGTCCCCTGCCCGCAGGGTGTCCTCCATCGACCCGCTGGGGATCTCGAAGGGCTGGGCCACGAAGACGTTGACCAGCGCGACCACGGCGGCGGCCGCCACGGCGAGCAGCGCATACCGCTGTGTACGTACGCCGAAGCGCGACCGCTCATCCCGCTGTTCGGCGGGATCGGCGCGGTCGCGCTCCGGGAGGTGTACCTCTGTGTCCATCAGGCGCAGAGCCTATAGGGCCCCGCATGTGCCGGGCGGACTCAGTTGTCGCGCTTCTCCTTGATCTTCGCGGCCTTGCCGCGCAGCTCACGGAGGTAGTACAGCTTGGCGCGACGCACGTCACCGCGGGTCACGAGCTCGATCTTCTCGAAGATCGGGCTGTGTACCGGGAAGGTACGCTCGACGCCGACGCTGAAGGAGACCTTGCGGACCGTGAAGGTCTCACGGACGCCGGCGCCCTGGCGACGGATGACAACGCCCTTGAACTGCTGGATACGGGAGCGGTTGCCCTCGATCACGCGGACGTGGACGTTGACGGTGTCACCGGGGCGGAAGGCCGGGACGTCGCTGCGCAGCGACGCGGCGTCGACGGAGTCGAGCAGGTGGGACATGTTCGTCTGCTTTCTTCGCCCATGCCACAGGTCATCGGCGGGAGTAGTGGTGGTGATCCGACCGCCTCCGCGTCGGACGGGCGTCATGTCCCCCTGTGGCAGGGGCGCACGCCGGACGCAAGGCAGCAGCCGCCTATTCTTCCACGGACTCCGGGAGTCGCCCAAATCGGCCGTCCTCGCCCTGCACCCAGCCGAGGGCCGCGAGCATCGCGCGGTCCTTCTTGTCCAGGGCCGCCGGGTCGCAACGCTCGATCAGGTCGGGGCGGTTCTGCGTCGTACGGCGGAAGGCCTCGTCGCGGCGCCAGCGGGCGACCTTGCCGTGGTGGCCGCTGAGCAGCACCTCCGGCACTCCGCGGTCGCGCCAGACCGGGGGCTTGGTGAAGACCGGGCCCTCCAGCAGGTCGGCCATGGCACCGGGGGCGAAGGAGTCGTCGCGGTGCGACTCGGCGTTGCCCAGCACGCCCGGCAGGAGCCGGGCCACGGCCTCCACCATCACCAGCACCGGGGCCTCGCCGCCGGCCAGGACGTAGTCGCCGATGGAGACCTCGCGGACGTCCAGCCGCTCGCCGTACTCCTCGATGACCCGCCGGTCGATGCCCTCGTACCGGGCCGGGGTGAAGACCAACCACGGCTTCGCGGACAGCTCGACCGCGAGCTCCTGGGTGAAGGGGCGGCCGCTCGGGGTGGGGACCACCAGCACGGGATCGCCCTCCCCCGACTCCAGGACCGCGTCCAGGGCCTCGCCCCACGGCTCGGGCTTCATGACCATGCCCGGGCCACCGCCGTACGGGGTGTCGTCGACCGTGTTGTGCCGGTCGTGGGTCCACCGGCGCAGGTCGTGGACGCGCACGTCCAGCTGACCGCGCGCCCGGGCCTTGCCGACCAGGGAGACGTTCAGCGGCTCCAGGTACTCGGGGAAGATCGTGACGACGTCGATGCGCATGGGCCTACTGCTCCGCCTCGGCCTCGTCCAGCAGGCCGGGCGGGGGCGTGATGACCGCGCGCTGCTGCTCCAGGTCGATCTCGGGGACGATCTCGGCGACGAAGGGCACCATGACCTCGCTGCCGTCCGGCCGTTCGACGACCAGCAGGTCGTGGTACGGCAGGTGGGAGATCTCCTTGATCCGGCCGACCTCGGTCCCGTCGGCGGTGACCACGTCGAGGTCGACCAGCTGGTGGTCGTAGAACTCCTCGGGGTCCTCCGGCGTCTCGTCCGGGTCGACGTCGGCGATCAGCAGGACGTTGCGCAGCGCCTCGGCGCCGGTGCGGTCCTTGACGCCCGCGAAGCGCAGCATCAGCCGGCCGCTGTGCACCCGGCCCGTCTCGACGGTGAGCGGGCCGGCCGACGCCGGGTCCGTGACGAGCACGGCGCCCGGGGCGAGCCGCAGTTCCGGCTCGTCGGTGCGCACCTCCACCGAGACCTCGCCCTTGATGCCATGGGCGCGACCGATGCGTCCCACTACCAGCTGCACTTGATCGCGCTCCTGTGCTCACGTGTCGGATACGGCCACGGGCCGGGGGCGGCCCAAGTGCCACCCCCGGCCCGTGCCGGTGCTGCGTACCTCAGCGGACGTGGTCCACGTCGACGAGGTCGACGCGGACACCGCGTCCGCCGATCGCGCCCACGACCGTGCGCAGGGCGCGGGCGGTGCGGCCGTTGCGGCCGATCACCTTGCCGAGGTCGTCGGGGTGCACCCGGACCTCCAGGACCTTCCCCCGACGCAGGGTGCGCTCGGCGACCTGCACGTCGTCGGGGTTGTCGACGATCCCCTTGACCAGGTGTTCGAGGGCCTCCTCGAGCACGATCAGGCCTCGGTCGACTCGGCCGCCTCGGCGGCCTCGTCCTTCTTGTCGGACTTCTTCGCCTTCTGGGTGATGGCCTCGCCCTTGGACCCGTCACCGGCGTCCTTGGCGGCGGCCTCGAAGAGGGCGCGCTTGTCGGCCTTGGGCTCGGCGACCAGGAGCGGGGCCGGGGCCGGCTCGCCCTTGTACTTCTGCCAGTCGCCGGTCTTCTTCAGGATGGCGAGCACGGGCTCGGTCGGCTGCGCGCCGACACCCAGCCAGTACGCGACGCGCTCGGCGTTGACCTCGATGCGCGACGGGTTCTGCACGGGGTGGTACAGACCGATCTCCTCGATGGCCCGGCCGTCACGGCGGGTACGGGAGTCGGCGACGACGATGCGGTAGTGAGGCGAACGGATCTTGCCCAGACGCTTCAGCTTGATCTTGACTGCCACGGGAGTGGGTTCTCCTGGAGTTGACGTGGTTGGGCAGGCCGGACCACCACGTGGGGTTGTGGAGCCGGTTGCCCGACGGACGCGTCAGCCGAAGGAGAGAGGGGTCCTGCACGGCTGCCGAGTGCTCAGCTGACCATTCTGCCATACGGCGGGCATGCCGCCGCACGCCGGTGACCCCACCGGCGCCGTCCCCCGTACGGTGCCGCCCCCGTGCGCGGCGGGCGCTCACGCGACCGCCGCGGCCTCCGGAATCCGGAACGGCGTACCGCACGCCCCGCAGACGATCGGCGCCTGCGCGAGGACGGACGGCACGACCCGGACGTTGCGCCCGCAGTCGCAGACCGCCTTCACCCGTACGCCTCCGCCCGAGGACCCGTGCCGGGCGGCGGGCCCGCGGAAACTGCGGGCGGTGTCGGCGGCGGTCGCCACGGTGTGCGCTCTGAGCGCGCGCTGCAGGCGGTCGATCGTCGCCCGGTAGCGCTTCTTGGTGTCCGGGCGCAGCTGGACCAGGGAGAAGCCGCTGCTGGGGTGCGGCTCCTCGGAGTGGTCCAGGCCGAGCTCGTCGGCGATGGCCAGGAATCGACGGTTGTGGTAGCGGCCTGCCCGCGAGGTGTCCCGGACGCCGCGCGCGGCGGCGACTCCGTGGACGGCCTCGTGCAGCAGGCGCTCGAAGGAGAGCTCCGTGCCGCACGCGGACGAGGACTCTCCGATCAGGGACTCGGGGGCGGCCAGGTCGGGCAGTTCGGGATGGTGCCGTTGAATGTCGGCCCATGCGACTGCCAGCTCGGCGGCGAGGACTGGTGGTGTCGTGCTCACGTCGTGACAACGAGCCGGGGGCGCCCTGTGTTCCGATACCGGGCCATCCCAAATATTTTGCACGTACTAGTCAGTTCCGGATGATGCGTACGGCTGAGGGCGGGTGCGGAGGACAGTGGAGAAGTCACGCACCCGCCTCAAGCGTGGACGTACTGCCGATTACGTACGTCGCTTTTCAGTCAGTTGACGGTCAGTATGCCCGCGCGACGATCGCCGCGGTACCCGGCGCGTCGTCCGTTTCCGGAACCTGGCCGTCCTCGGTCAGCAGGCAGCGCACGGACACGCCCTGCTCGGCCAGCCTGGCCTCGCCCTCCGGGCCGAGGTCGGCCCAGGGGATGCGGGCCCAGCCGGTGGCCGCGGCCTCGGCGGCCTCGGCGATCGTCTTGACGTCCACGGTGCGGGACTCGCGGCGCTCGCGGGACTGGCGCAGCAGCGTGGCCTGGTCCTCCTCCAGCACCTTGGGCACCAGCGCGGTCAGCTCGTCGATCGCCACCGGCTCCTTGCCCCCGGGGATGCGGCGGGCCAGCATCGCGGTGCCGTTCTCCAGGTCGCGCGGGCCGACCTCCACGCGGACGGGGACGCCCTTGAGCTCCCAGTCCACGGCGCGGCGGCCGAACGGGGTGTCGGTGCGCACGTCCACCTGCACACGGATGCCCGCGGCCTTGAGCCGGTCGCCGATCTCGCGGACCTTGGCCACGACCTCGTCGTCACCCTTGATCGCCAGCACGACGGCCTGCACCGGCGCCAGCCGCGGCGGCACGCGCAGTCCGTTGTCGTCGCCGTGGGACATGATCAGGCCCCCGACCATGCGGGTCGACACGCCCCAGGAGGTCTGCCAGACCAGCTCCTGCTGCCCCTCCTTGGACAGGTAGGAGGTGTTGAAGGCCTTGGCGAAGTTGGTGCCCAGCTCGTGGCTGGTGCCCAGCTGCAGCGCCTTGCCGTCGCCCATCATGCCCTCGAGGGTGAGGGTGTTGATGGCGCCGGCGAAGCGCTCGCGGGCGGTCTTGCGGCCGAGGACCACGTCGATGCCGAGGACGTCGGTCATGAAGTCGCCGTACACGTCGCGGTGGATCATCGCGGCGTAGTCGCGGGCGTCCTCGTAGGTGGCGTGCGCGGTGTGGCCCTCCTGCCACAGGAACTCACTCGTACGGAGGAAGAGCCGCGAGCGCATCTCCCAACGGACCACGTTGGCCCACTGGTTGATGAGCAGGGGCAGGTCGCGGTAGCTCTGCACCCACTTGGAGAAGTACTCGTTGATGATCGTCTCGGAGGTGGGCCGGACGACGACCGGCTCCTCCAGCTCCTTGCCGCCGCCGTGGGTGACCACGGCCAGCTCCGGCGCGAAGCCCTCGACGTGCTCGGCCTCCCGCGTCAGGTAGGACTGCGGGATGAAGAGCGGGAAGTACGCGTTCTGGGCGCCCGCCTCCTTGATCCGCGCGTCCATCTCCTGCTGCATCCGCTCCCACAGCGAGTACCCGTACGGCCGGATGACCATGGTGCCGCGCACCGGGCCGTTGTCGGCCAGCTCGGCCTTGTTGATCAGGTCCTGGTACCAGCGCGGGAAGTCGTCCGCCTGGGGTGTGAGTACGGGAGCCTTTGCCATGCCGCAGATGGTACGGGGACAGCGGCACCGGACGTGAATCGGCGGGGTCGGGAATCGGCCCAATCCTCACCTTCAAACCTCTGGACTACGGCCCGGAAGGGGAGTTGGCTGGCTCCGGGGGCATGCGCGGCGTGACGATGACGGTGCGCGGCGTAACCGGGGGGCGTACGAGGAAGGCTTTCGGCGAGACGGCGACGCGGCTGATTGGGGCGCTCGATGACACCTACGCTCGCACGGCACCCACGAACACACCGGACCGACGGCAGGGCGCGTGACTGGGCGGAGATCCAGGAGCGGATGCTCGTACCGCTCTACGAGGCGGTGCACGAGCGGTTGGAGGTCGGCCCCCGCACCCGGCTGCTCGGCATCGGGTGCGGATCGGGACTCGCGCTGCTCATGGCCTCGGCCCGGGGCGCGGCGGTCACGGGGTGCGATCCGGACGAACGGCGCCTCGAACTGGCCCGGCAGCGGCTGCTGCCCGAGCAGCAGTGGGGCGCACCGGCACGGTCGCGCGGCGGGCGCACCCGGCTCGTGGCGGGCGGCCCGGAGGAGGTCCCCGTGCCGGAGGGGGCACCGTTCACGATGATCACCGCCCTCGACCCGGGGACGGCGCCGGCGGCGCTGGTCCCGGCGCTCGGCGCCGCGGCGGGCCTGGCCGAGCGGGGCGCCCCGGTCGTGCTGGCCGGCTGGGGGCCGCCCGAGCGTTGCGCCACCGGGCGGGTGCTGCGGGTCGCGGCCCGGCTGGCCGAGCCGCGCGGCACCACCCCCGCGGTCCGGCTCAGCGGCCGTGACGACCTGGAGGAGCTGGCGCGGGAGGCGGGGCTGCGTCCGGACGGCTCGGGGCGGGTGTCCTGCCCGTTCGGCTACCCCGACATGGACAGCGCGGTGCGCGGCCTGGTGTCGACCGGGCTCTTCGACGCCGCCGTGGCGGCCACCGACGAGGACCAGGTGCGCAAGGAGTTGCGCGAGGCGCTGCACGCGTACCGGCGCGGCGACGGCACGGTCCGGATGGAGAACGTGTTCCGTTACCTGGTGGCCCGGGTGTAACCGACGACGTTCCCGCGCGACCGCAGGGCGGCTACTCCACGGCCTTCGCGAGCCGTGGGATGCCCGCCGCCTCGTAGGCCTCGTCCTCCTCCAGCGTCTCGGCCTCCAGCAGCCGCTCCGCGAGGGCGTCCAGTTGCTCGCGGTGCCGGCCCAGCAGCCGGCAGGCCGTCCCGTAGCACTCGTCCACGATCCTGCGCATCTCGGCGTCGATCACGTCGAGGGTGGCGGGGGCGGCGGACAGTCCGTAGGGCTGCTGGGAGTCGGCCGGGATCGCCGAGAGCGGGCCGACCTTCTCGCTCATGCCCCAGCGGCCGACCATGCCCCGGACGACGTTGGTGACCTGCTCCAGGTCGTTCTCGGCACCGGTGGTGATCACCCCGAAGACGACGTGCTCGGCGGCCATGCCGCCGAGCGCGCCGATGATCCGGCCGCGCAGGTACTCCTCGGTGTACGCGTAGCGGTCGGAGTCGGGGGTGGAGAGGGTGACGCCGAGGGCGCGGCCGCGCGGGACGATGGTGATCTTGCGTACGGGGTCGGCGCCCGGGTGCAGCATGCCGAGCAGGGCGTGCCCGGACTCGTGGTAGGCGGTACGGCGGCGCTCCTCGATGGGGATCACGAGCGGGCGTGCCGCGCCCAGCTGCACCTTCTCCAGGGCGTCGGAGAGCTCGCCCTGCCCGACGGCGCCCTTGCCGCGCTTGACGGCGAGCAGCGCGGCCTCGTTGGCGAGGTTGGCCAGTTCGGCGCCCGTCATCCCCGGCGTCGCACGGGCCACGGCGGTCAGGTCGATGCCGCCCTCCAGGGGTACCTGGCGCAGGTGGATGCGGAGGATCGCCTCGCGGCCCGTACGGTCGGGCGGGCTGACGTGGACGACGCGGTCGAAGCGGCCCGGCCGGGTCAGGGCGGGGTCGAGGACGTCGGGCCGGTTGGTGGCGGCTGTGACGACGACGCCCTCGGAGCCGGAGAAGCCGTCCATCTCGGTGAGGATCTGGTTGAGGGTCTGCTCCCGCTCGTCGTGGCCGCCGATGCCGCCCGCGGCGCCGCGGGCACGGCCGATGGTGTCGATCTCGTCGATGAAGATGATCGCCGGAGCGACCTTGCGGGCCTCGGCGAACAGCTCGCGCACCCGGCCGGCGCCGACGCCGACGATCATCTCGATGAACTCGGAGGCGGAGGCGGAGAAGAACGGCACGTCGGCCTCGCCGGCCACGGCCCGGGCGAGCAGGGTCTTGCCGGTGCCCGGCGGCCCGGCGAGCAGCACGCCGCGCGGCATCCGCGCCCCGAGCGCCCGGTAGGCCTGCGGGCGCTTGAGGAAGTCGACGACCTCGTTGAGCTCGGCCTCCACCTCGTCGATGCCCGCCACGTCGGCGAAGGTGGTGCGGCGGCCCGCCTCCGGGACGACCGGCGTCGGCGGGGCCCTGCGGCCGAGGCCGCCCAGGCCGCCGAGCCCGCCCGCGAGCTTGCTCATCCGGCGGGAGACGTAGAGCCAGAGCAGGACCAGCAGCAGCACCGGGGCGAGCGAGAGCAGCAGGTTGTAGAGCAGGCCGCGCTGCTGGACCACGGGTTCGGCGGTGACGGTGACCTTGTTCTTCGTCAGGGTCGCCCACAGGTCGTCGTCGGCGAAGACCGGCCGCTGGGTCTTGAACTGCATGTACGTGCCCTCGTCCGCCCCCGGCACGTCCTGCTTCTTCTTGAGCTGCCCCTCGATGGAGTCGCCCTTGGAGTAGATCTTCGAGATGTTGTCCGTGGCCAGCTGCCGGTTGAACTCGGTGTACGAGATCGTGGTCGGCCGGGACCCGGTGAAGAACGAGAGCACCAGGTCGGTGATGAGGAAGACGACGAGCGCCGTCAGGATCATGCCGCCCCAGCCGCCCATGCGGCGCCGTCGCCGGGTGGGCGGCGAGGCTGGCGCGCCCTCCGTCCGCCATGGGTCGTCCGGATTCTGCCGGGGCGGTACGGGATTGCCCATATCCCGACAATAAGGACAGTGCCGCTCCGGCGCCCCTCAGACCCCCGGCCACTCCTCGGCGGTGAGCGCGAAGCGCTCGTGGTCGCGCCAGGCGTCGTTCAGGTAGAGCATCCGGGGCGTGAAGCCCTCGTGGCGGAAACCGAGGCGCCTGGCCATGGCGACGGACCGTTCGTTCTCCGGCTGCACGTTGATCTCCAGCCGGTGCAGGCCCAGGCCCCGCGGTTCGGGGGCGAAGCAGCGGTCGACGACCAGCCGCAGGCCCTCGCTCATCCGCCCGGTCCCGGCGAAGGGCACGTAGCTGTCGTAGCCCAGGCTGCCGTTGCGGAAGCGCCCCATGACGATGTTGGCCACGTTGCACTTGCCGACGATCCCGCCGCTCTCCTCGTCGAGGATCAGGAACGTCCGCAGCACGGGCCCCTGGCGCCGCAGCAGTTCGGGCAGCCCGTCCGGTTCGACCGGGTTCCACCGGCCGACGTGCTCGGCGGAGCGCAGCACCGCCTCCCGGTAGGCGGGGGCGTCGGCCGGCTCCGGGGGACGGATGTGTACGCGCATGGGTCCATGATGCACGCGCGGCGGCGGCGCCCCCTGCGCAGGGGACGCCGCCGCCGTACGGACGCGGACCTGGGTCAGCCCATGAACTTCTTGAACTCGTCGGGCAGTTCGAAGTTCTGGCCCTCCTGGCCGGCCGGCAGGCCGAAGGCGCCACCGGCCTGCTGCTGCTCGCGACGGGCGGCGTCGGCCCTCTCCTGCTCGGCGCGCTTGAGCGGGTTGCCGCTCTGCCGCTTGCCCTTGGCCTTCTTCTGCTGCTTCTTCTGACGTGCGCCGCCGCCCATGCCCGGCATGCCGGGCATCCCCGGGATACCGCCCTGGGCCATCCGCGACATCATCTTGCGGGCCTCGAAGAACCGCTCCACCAGGCTCTTCACGGCGCTGACGTCCACACCGGAACCGCGGGCGATGCGGGCGCGACGGGAGCCGTTGATGATCGTGGGGTCCTGGCGCTCACCCGGGGTCATCGACTTGATGATCGCGGCCGTGCGGTCCACGTCACGCTCGTCGAGGTTGTTGATCTGGTCCTTGATCTGGCCCATGCCCGGCAGCATGCCGAGCAGCTTGGAGATCGAGCCCATCTTGCGGACCTGCTCCATCTGCTGGAGGAAGTCGTCGAGGGTGAACTCCTTGGGACCCTTGGCCAGCTTCTCGGCCATCTTCTGGGCCTCGGCCTGGCTGAAGGTCTGCTCGGCCTTCTCGATCAGGCTGAGGACGTCACCCATGCCCAGGATGCGCGAGGCCATCCGGTCGGGGTGGAAGGCGTCGAAGTCGTCCAGCTTCTCGCCGTTGGAGGCGAACATGATCTGGCGGCCGGTGACGTGCGCGATGGAGAGCGCCGCACCACCGCGGGCGTCGCCGTCGAGCTTGGAGAGCACCACGCCGTCGAAGCCGACGCCGTCGCGGAAGGCCTCGGCGGTGTTGACCGCGTCCTGGCCGATCATGGCGTCGACGACGAAGAGGATCTCGTCGGGCTGCACGGCGTCGCGGATGTCCGCGGCCTGCTGCATCATCTCGGCGTCGATGCCGAGGCGGCCGGCGGTGTCGACGATGACGACGTCGTACTGCTTGGTGCGGGCGTGGTCGAGGGAGTCCTTGGCGACCTGGACCGGATCGCCCACGCCGTTGCCGGGCTCCGGCGCGAAGACCGCGACGCCGGCCCGCTCCGCGACGACCTGGAGCTGGTTGACGGCGTTGGGACGCTGGAGGTCCGCGGCGACCAGCAGCGGGGCGTGGCCCTGGCCCTGCAGCCAGCGGCCGAGCTTGCCGGCCAGCGTCGTCTTGCCCGCACCCTGCAGACCGGCGAGCATGATCACGGTCGGCGGCTGCTTGGCGAACCGCAGCCGGCGGGTCTCACCGCCGAGGATGCCGACGAGCTCGTCGTTGACGATCTTGATGACCTGCTGGGCGGGGTTCAGCGCCTGGGAGACCTCGGCCCCGGTCGCCCGCTCCTTGACCTGCTTGATGAAGGCGCGCACCACCGGCAGCGCGACGTCCGCCTCCAGCAGCGCGATGCGGATCTCGCGCGCGGTGGCGTCGATGTCCGCCTCGGAAAGGCGGCCCTTGCCCCGGAGGTTCTTGAACGTCGCTGCGAGGCGGTCGGAAAGGGTGTCGAACACGTCGGTCGCGGATCCTCAGGTCGGGGGCGGGTGATAGGTCGTCCTCAAGGGTATCCGCCCGGGCCGCGAATGGTCTCCACCGCGTCAGCGCAGGGCCCGCTCCACCTCGTCGGCGACCTCGGCCGCCCGTACGTCGGGAAGCGGATCGCCCGCGGTGTCCGTGACGTAGAACGCGTCGACCGCGTTGGCGCCGAGCGTACTGATCCGGGCGGACCTGACGTTCACGCCGGTGGACTCCAGGGCCCGGCCGATGCGGTGCAGCAGCCCCGGGGCGTCGTGGGCGCGGACCTCGATGACGGTCGCGGCGCTGGAGCTGCCGGGGGCGACGGTGACGCGGGGCGGAGGGGGCGTGACCCCGCGACGGCGGGGGTACGCCGACTCCCGCTCCGCCAGCCGTGCCTCGATGTCGAGGGAGCCCGCGAAGGCCCGGGCGAAGTCGTTGCGCAGCCGTGCCGCCTCGGGCAGCGAGCCGTACTCGGCGGCCACCCGCCAGCGCAGGAGGGTCACCGGGCCCTGGTGGATGGGGTCGACCGCGCGCAGGTCGGCGGCCCGGACGGTGAGCCGGTGCAGGGCGAGCACGCCCGCCGCCGCCGCCAGCAGCCCGGGCCGGTCGGGGACGGCGAGCAGCAGCTCCACGCCGACGGGCTCGGGTTCGCCGTCCGCGGTCCGCGGGACCCCGTCGGGGTCGGGCTCGGCGTGGGCGTGCAGCGCGATGACCGGGCCCCCGGTGCGCGCCGCCTCGACCGCCAGACGCTCCTCCTCCGCGGTGGGCTCGGGGTCGGCGGGCGCGGGCACCGCCCCGCTCACCAGCACGGCGGCGACCCGCTTGACCAGGTCGCCGACGAGTGAGGACCGCCATGCGCTCCAGGCGGCCGGACCGGTGGCGAGGGCGTCCGCCTCGGTCAGCGCGTGGAGCAGCTCCAGCGTCTCGGAGTCGCGGACGGCCTCGGCGACGCTCTGCACGGTGGCGGGGTCGTCCAGGTCGCGCCGGGTCGCGGTCTCGATCAGCAGCAGGTGGTGGCGGACCAGCAGGGCCAGCGTCTCCACGTCGGCGCGGCCGAATCCGAAGCGGGCCGCGACGTCCCGGGCGATGACCTCGCCGGCCTCGGAGTGGTCGCCGGGCCAGCCCTTGCCGATGTCGTGCAGCAGGGCGGCGATGAGCAGCAGGTCGGGGCGGCCCACCCGGCGGGTCAGGCGCGAGGCGCGCACCGCGCACTCGATGAGGTGCCGGTCGACGGTCCAGATGTGCACGGCGTTGCGCTGCGGGCGGCAGCGGACCCGTTCCCAGTCGGGGAGCAGCCGCGTGATCATGCCCGCGGCCTCCAGTGCCTCCCACACCTGGACGGTGGACTCCCCCGCGCCGAGCAGCGTCACGAGCTGTTCGCGGGCCTCGGCGGGCCACGGCACCGGCAGCGGCCGGGTGGCCTGGGCCACGCTCAGCCGGCGGACCGCGTGCAGCGACAGCGGTACACCGTGCTCGGCGGCGGCCGCGGCGGCGCGCAGCGGCAGCACCGGGTCACGCTCGGGCCTGGCCGTGAGCGCGAGGACGGCCTCGCCCTCGTGCTCCACGACGCCGTCGGCCAGCGGGGTGCGCTCGGGCCCGTTCGTGCTCTGCTCCGGGCGGGAGCGGCCCAGCAGCCCGCGACGGCGGGGCGGCATCTGGCGGGAGCGCAGGACCCGGCCGACCTCGCGCCAGGTGACGTCGAAGGCGTAGCCGACGGTCCGGGCGGCCTCGTACACCTGGCGCAGCAGTGCGTCGGCGTCGAGCAGGCCGAGTGCGCCGGCCACCTGGTCCTGCTCCTGCAGGGCCAGCCGGTCGGTGGCGCGGCCGGTCACCAGGTGGAGGGCGTCCCGGGCGTCGAGCAGCCGGGTCCGGGCGTCCTCCAGGCCCTCGCGGGGCGCGTCGGCGAGCCAGGAGGCGGCAACGGCGCGCAGGGCTGTGGCGTCGCGCAGCCCGCCGCGGGCCTCCTTGAGGTCGGGCTCCAGCAGGTACGAGAGCTCCCCGTGGCGTTCGGCGCGCTCCAGGCACAGCTCGTGGAGCGCGGGGAGCCGCTTGGGCGCCTGGTTGCGCCAGTCGGCGAGGACCGCGGTGCGCAGGGAGGCCGTGAGGGCGGCGTCGCCCGCGATGTGGCGGGCGTCGAGGAGGCCGAGCTGGACCTTGAGGTCCTCGGTGGCGGTCTTGCGGGCCTCGGCGGGGGTGCGGACGGAGTGGTCGAGGGCGACGCCCAGGTCCCAGACCGGGTACCAGATCCCGTCGGCGAGGCCGGCGACGTCCGCGGGCCCTGCGGAGCCGTCGTGGAGCAGCAGCAGGTCGAGGTCGCTGCGCGGGGAGAGCTCCCCCCTGCCGTAGCCGCCGACGGCGACCAGCGACCAGCCCCGTGCCCCGGTACGGTCGGCCGCGCCGCGGGCGAGGTCGGCGAGCCAGGCATCGGTCAAGGAGGCGAGCGCCTTGCGCCGCGGCGGCCCGGACGGGCCCTCGCCGTTCAGGAGGGCCAGCCGGGCCGCCGCATAGCCTGCAGGGGCGTGTCCGTCGTGGGCTTTCGCGTCGACGTTCTCCGTCACACTGTCTCCAGTCGCAGGCCGTGCGGTGGAACTGCTCGGGTTCGGTGGAGCGAAAGGGCGCGGCCGGAGTCCCGGCCGCGCCCCCGCGTCCTCAGAGCGCGTCCGGGCCGCGCTCCCCGGTCCGGACCCGTACGGCGGTCTCGACCGGGATGCTCCAGACCTTGCCGTCACCGATCTTGCCGGTACGGGCGGCCTTGACGATGACGTCGATCAGCTGGTCGGCGTCGCCGTCCTCGACGAGCACCTCGATGCGGATCTTGGGCACCAGGTCCACGGTGTACTCGGCACCACGGTAGACCTCGGTGTGCCCCCGCTGGCGGCCGTAGCCACTGGCCTCGGTGACCGTCAGGCCCTGGACGCCGAAGGCCTGCAGCGCCTCCTTGATCTCGTCCAGCCGGTGCGGCTTCACGACCGCGGTGATGAGCTTCACGCGTCCACCTTCTTCGACGGGGCGTCGGTCACCTGGGTGCCGCTGCCACTGCTGCTGTCCAGGGAGGAGAGGGCGGAGCGGACCGCGCCGGCCACGCCCGCGAAGTCGTAGCCGGTCTCCGCGTGCTCGGCCTGGTCGATGCCCGCGACCTCGGTGTCCTCGCTGACGGTGAATCCGATCACCAGGTCGATGAGCTTGGCAAGGATCGCCGAGGCGATGAGCGAGTAGAACAGGACCACGCCGACGCCCAGGAACTGCTTCCACAGTTGGTCGAAGCCGCCGCCGTAGAAGACGCCCTTGGCGGTCTGGCCGACCCCGCCGGTGGCGAAGAAGCCGATGAGCAGGGAGCCGACGATGCCGCCGACCATGTGGACGCCGACCACGTCGAGGGAGTCGTCGTAGCCGAACTTGTACTTCAGGCCGACCGCGGCGGCGCAGGCCACACCGGCGATGACTCCGACCGCGATCGCGCCGAGCGGGCTGACCGAGCCGCAGGCCGGGGTGATGGCGACCAGACCGGCGACCGCGCCGGAGGCGGCGCCCAGGGTGGTGAAGGAGCCGTGCTTGATCTTCTCGTAGGCGAGCCAGCCGAGCATCGCGGAGGCGGTGGCGACCTGGGTGTTGGTGAAGGCCACGGCCGCGACGCCGTCGGAGGCGAGCCAGGAGCCGGCGTTGAACCCGAACCAGCCGAACCACAGCAGGCCGGCGCCGAGCATGACCAGCGGCAGGTTGTGCGGGCGGAACGGGTCCTTCTTGAAGCCCACGCGCTTGCGGATGACGAGGATCACGCCGAGCGCCGCGGCACCGGCGTTGATGTGCACCGCCGTACCGCCGGCGAAGTCGATCACGCCGCGGGTGAAGAGGAAGCCGTCCGACGCCCAGACCATGTGGGCGACCGGGAAGTACACGACCGTCGCCCACAGGGCCACGAAGAGCGACCAGGCGGTGAACTTCACCCGGTCCGCCAGGGCGCCGCTGATCAGGGCGGGCGTGATGATCGCGAACATCAGCTGGAAGACGGCGAAGACGTAGACCGGGATGGTGTAGCCGTCCCACAGCTGGGAGATCCCGATGTTGCGCATGCCGGTCCAGTCGAAGCCGCCGAAGAAGGCGTTGCCGGAGTCGAATGCGACGGTGAACCCGTAGAGCGTCCACAGCACGGTGACGATGCCGATGGCGATGAAGCTCATCATCAGCATGTTCAGCACGCTCTTGACCCGCACCATGCCGCCGTAGAAGAAGGCGAGACCGGGGGTCATCACGAGCACCAGCGCTGCGCTCAGCAGCATGAACGCCGTGCTACCGCTGTCGAGCGTGGGCGTATCTGCGGCAAGCGTCAAGAAGCCTGCTGCCATCGGCGTCTCCTCGTCATCCGAACGGCCCGTGCGGGAAGCGGGCTCGATGGGCCGGTTTTCGCCATGAGGTTGTCCCAGCCGGGTTTCCGTCGACGCCATCGGGTGTTTCGGAACCGTGACGAAGAAGTCGTCCGTGTTACGTCGCGATGAACCGCCACCCCAGCGGGCGCCGCCATGACGACGCCGTCACGACTCCGTTACCCCTCCGGCGGGCCGACGAGCTGTATACGTGCCGCGCGGGCCGGGGTGTACAAACCTCGCCACGCCGTCGAACGGACGGGTCGGTGGACGAGGACCGGCCGCGGCGGGCCACCCGGTTGACCTGGCATGGGGGAGCCGAGTCGGGCTGTCGGGATGGCCGGCCGCGGCCGGGGTTCGGGGTGGACCGCCGGGTCAGGCGGTCCCGGCGACCTCGGGGAGGTCGGACGCCAGGCGCTCGCTGAGCTGGGCGACCTCGGCGATCTTGCCGTAGTCGCGCAGCGCGGTGTCTGCGGTCTTGCGGATGCGGGTGTTCACCCGCTCGGAGCGCACGTGCTTGGCGACGTCGATGGCCTGGACGGTGAGGCCGGCGGCCTCCTCCGGGCTCCGCTGGAGCAGGTGCACGGTGGCCATGCCGATCAGGTTGAGGGCGTAGGCGCGCTGGTGGACGGTGTCCTGGGAGAAGAGCTCGACGGCCCGCTGCATCACCGGGTGGGCCAGCGAGGCGTACGTGGGGCTGCGGCCGGCCACGTACGCCAGGTCACGGTAGGAGTGGGCATTCTCGGCGTTGAGCTCGGCCTCGTTGAAGAAGCTGATCCAGTCCGGGTCCTCGGTGGGGCGGGAGTCGGTGTAGGAGTCCTCGGCCATCCGCACGGCGCGGTGGCACTTGCTGACCTGGCCCATGTTGGCGTAGGCGCGGGCCTCCATCGCGTACAGCATCGCCTGGGTGGTGGCGGTCGCGCTGTCCCTGCTGCCGTACTGCGCGAGGTGGATGAGTTCCAGTGCGTCGTCGGGCCGGTCCAGGTGGATCATCTGGCGGCTCATACTGGACAGGACGAAGGCACCCAGCGGGCGGTCGTCCGCCTCCTTGGCCGCGTGCAGGGCCAGGACCAGGTACTTCTGCGCCGTGGGGTGCAGGCCGACGTCGTACGACATCCAGCCGGCGAGCGCGGCGAGCTCGGCGGTGACGCGGTAGAGCCGCTTGGCGACGGACTGCGGATGGGACTCCTGGAGCAGGTCGGTGACCTCGTGCAGCTGGCCCACCACGGCCTTGCGGCGCAGGCCGCCGCCGCACTGGTTGTCCCACTGGCGGAACATCACCGTGGTGGCCTCCAGCAGCTCCAGCTCGGGCTCGGAGAGCCGGACCCTGCCCCCGGGCTCGCGCGGCGGGGGGACGTCGGCGCCGGACGCGGGGGTGGGCACCAGCCAGCGCTGCATCGGCTCGACGAGGGCGGGGCCGGCGGCCAGCGCCAGGGAGGTCCCGAGGAAGCCGCGGCGGCCGAGCATCAGGTCGCTGCGGGAGAACTCGTTGATCAGCTGGACCGTCTGCGGCCCGGCCCACGGCAGGTCCACGCCGGTCGCGGCGGGGGGCTGGTGGGCGGGGCGCAGACCGAGGTCCTCCACCGGGACGACGGTGCCGAAGCGTTCGGAGAACAGCTCGGACAGGATGCGCGGGATGGGTTCGCGCGGCTGTTCGCCGTCCAGCCAGCGGCGCACCCGTGAGGTGTCCGTGCTGACGTGCAGCGCGCCCATCTGGCGTGCCCTGCGGTTCACCTGACGGGCGAGTTCGCCCTTGGACCAGCCGCTGCGCACAAACCAAGAGGTCAACTGCGCGTTGGGCTGCTTGTCCTGTGTGCCGCCCACCGTGACGCCCCCATTCCGTCGCCCAACACCTCCGGGGATGAGGGCCGTTGCCTGCCTGGCCCCCATGTGCCTCAGTGTCCTACGAGTCTTGCCTCCGGCATACCCGCCGGCCCGCACACTTCCGGGGCTTGCAAACCGAAAGTAATCCTACGATCACCCATCCGGCGATGCCTCCAGCGAAAACGCCACCATTCGCCACCCCTTCGAATGAACTACATGTGCACACGGCGCGATTCACTTGACACATGCCGATCAGGCACGGGCGTAACCATCGGCAACTGCGACCCGTTGGGGGTGTCATGGGCTTCACGATCGGCAGCATGCGGGAGATGCGACACATCCGCTCCGGCGCGCGCCGCCGGACGCACGCCTCGGCGTGCACCACCGTGGCGGAGTACACCGGGTTGTGCGGATGGGCGGTGGCGCCGGGTGCGCGCGCCACGCGCGGGGGCGGGCAGTGCTCCTGCGGTGACCCGGGGTGCAAGGCACCGGGCGCCCACGCACTGGAGTTCGCCGGCGAGGTGCCGGCCGGGGCCACCCTCGAGGAGGCCGTGGCCGCCTGGGAGCGCGTGCCGGGCGCGGCGCTGATGCTCCCCGTGGGACGCGCCTTCGACGTGATCGACGTGGCGGAACGATCCGGCGTACGCGCCCTGGTGCGCCTGGAGCGCATGGGGCTGCGTCTCGGCCCGGTCATCGCCACCCCGGACGGCCGGGCGCAGTTCTTCGTCGCGCCGGGGGCCGCCGCCGAGCTCCCGCACCTGCTGTACCGCATGGGCTGGGACGACGCCGACCTCGACCTGCGCTGCCTCGGGCCGGGCGACCACGTGACCGCCCCGCCCTCCGACCTCGGCGGCCTCGGCCCGGTCCGCTGGCTGCGGCCGCCGGCGCTGGACGCCGCCCGCCAGCCGCCGGAGGCCCGGCTGCTGCTCGGCACGCTGGCGTACGTCTGCCACCGGGACCGCGCGTACGCGTGAACGACGAGCAAGGGGCGCACTCGGAGGAGTGCGCCCCTTGTCCACGTGTCCGCTCGTCTGCGGACGCCGCCGGCTACGAGCCGATCAGCGCGTCCACGAAGGCCTCGGGCTCGAACGGCGCGAGGTCGTCCGCCCCCTCGCCCAGGCCGATCAGCTTGACCGGAACGCCCAGCTCGCGCTGGACGGCGACGACGATGCCGCCCTTGGCCGTGCCGTCGAGCTTGGTGAGCACGATGCCGGTGATGTCGACGACCTCGGCGAAGACCCGGGCCTGCACCAGTCCGTTCTGACCCGTCGTGGCGTCCAGGACCAGCAGGACCTCGTCCACCGGGCCGTGCTTCTCCACGACGCGCTTGACCTTGCCGAGCTCGTCCATCAGGCCGGTCTTGGTGTGCAGCCGGCCCGCGGTGTCGATGAGCACGACGTCCGCACCCTCGGCGATGCCCTCCTTCACCGCGTCGAAGGCGACCGACGCCGGGTCGCCGCCCTCGGGACCGCGCACGGTCCGGGCGCCGACCCGCTCGCCCCAGGTCTGCAGCTGGTCCGCGGCGGCGGCGCGGAAGGTGTCGGCGGCGCCCAGCACGACGCTGCGGCCGTCGGCCACCAGGACCCGGGCGAGCTTGCCGGTGGTGGTGGTCTTGCCGGTGCCGTTGACGCCGACGACCATCAGCACGGCCGGCTGGTCGGCCCCGTCCCCGTTCGGCAGCCCGTCCGTGTGGAGCGTGCGGTCCAGATCCGTGCCGATCAGGGTCAGCAGTTCCTCGCGCAGCAGCTGCCGCAGGTCGGCGGGGGTGCGGGTGCCGAGCACCTTCACCCGGGTGCGCAGCCGCTCCACGAGTTCCTGGGTGGGGGCGACCCCGACGTCCGCGGTGAGCAGGGTGTCCTCGACCTCCTCCCACGTGTCCTCGTCGAGGTGCTCGCGCGCGAGCAGCGTGAGCAGCCCCTTGCCGAGCGCGTTCTGCGAGCGCGAGAGCCGGGAGCGCAGCCGCACCAGACGGCCGGCGGTGGGCTCGGGCCGCTCGATCTCGGGGGCGGCCGGGCGCTCCTCGACGAGGACGCCGCCGGCGGAGGCGTCTTCCGACTCGGGGAGCTCGACCTCTTCGATGGTCCGGCGGGGTTCGTCCCGCGGGGCCTCCGCCTCGTCGCCGATCTGCGGTTCGGCGGGGGGCGCGGTGATCGTCGGCGGCTCGGTGGGCGGTGCGGGGGGCAGCTGCTTCCTGCGGCGGCTGCCCACCACCAGCCCGCCGGCCGCCAGGATCACGACCAGGGCGATGACTACGGCAAGAATGACGGTTTCCATAACCCGTCCAGTATCGGTCACGCGGCGGGCCCTCCCGGGAGCCACCCGGCGGGGGCCCACGAGTCTGTTCATCTGACGGTTCGTCAGCTAACGTCGGCGCATGCCCGCCACTGTCGTACGTTTCAACCTCGTCGACCCCGCGGCCGCGCCCGGGGCGCTGAGCCACCGCTACCGGGCGGCCCTGGAGATGGCCGCGTACGCCGACGAGCACGGCGTCGCCACCCTCCAGACCGAGGAGCACCACGGCTCCCCCGACGGCTGGCTGCCCTCACCCCTGACCTTCGCGGGGGCGGTCCTCGGCGCGACCCGCCGGATCGCGGTCACCGTCTCCGCGCTGATCGGACCGCTGTACGACCCGCTGCGGCTGGCGGAGGACCTCGCGGTGCTCGACCACGTCGGCGGCAGCCGGCTGGTCACCGTCGCCGGCATCGGCTACCGCCCGGAGGAGTACGCGGCCCTCGGGGTGGACTGGCACCGGCGTGGCGCCCTCCAGGACGAGCTGCTGGAGACGCTGCTCACGGCGTGGACCGGTGAGCCCTTCGTCTTCCGCGGCCGGACCGTCCGGGTCACGCCCCGCCCCCACAGCTCCCCGCACCCGCTGCTGATCGTCGGCGGCAGCTCGCGCGCCGCGGCGCGCCGGGCGGCGCGGTTCGGCCTGCCGTTCTTCCCCAGCGCCCACCTCCCGGAGCTGGAGACGTACTACCGGGAGCAGCTCGCCGAGCACGGCACCGAGGGCTGGTGCCTGATGCCCCCGCCGCAGGTGCCGCTGCTCCACCTGTCCGAGGACCCCGACCGCACCTGGGCCGAGTACGGGCGGCACCTGTTCCACGAGGCCGCCACCTACGCCTCCTGGCAGTCCGCCGGCATCCGCTCGGCGGTGCGCTCCAGCGCGGCCTCCCCGGAGGAACTGCGCCGCGAGGGCGTCTACCGCGTGGTCACCCCCGACGAGTGCGTCGCCTTCGCGGAGGCGAGCACCGACCCGGCCGCCGCCCTCGTGCTGCACCCGTTGTGCGGGGGCATGCCGGTCGAGGAGGGCTGGCGGAGCCTGCACCTGTTCGCCGAGCAGGTGCTGCCCCGGCTGAAGGACTGACCGGGCCCGGCCGCGAGCGGCCCGGCGCACGGCGCCGCCCCCGGGCCCGGAGGGGCACCACGGGGGCGGCGCGGCGGGAGCGGGTGGGGCTGGTCAGCCCATCTCCTCCAGGGTCTTGCCCTTCGTCTCCGGGACGAACCTGACGACGAAGGGGACGGAGAGCGCGGCGAAGGCCGTGTAGATCACGTAGGTCAGCGACAGGTTCCAGTCCGACAGGCTGGGGAAGCTGGCGGTGATCACCCAGTTGGCGACCCACTGCGCGCAGGCGGCGACGCCGAGCGCGGCGGCGCGGATCCGGTTCGGGAACATCTCGCCGAGGAAGACCCACACCACGACGCCCCACGACAGGGCGAAGAAGAGCACGAAGGCGTGCGCGCCGACGAGTGCCACGGCGCCCTCGGTGCCGGGGAGGCTGATGTGGCCGCCGGTGCCGGTCTTGTGGGAGAAGGCCCAGGCGACCAGGCCCAGCGAGACCGCCATGCCGACGGAACCGATGAGGGCGAGCGGCTTGCGGCCGATCCGGTCGACGAACAGCATCGCGATCACGGTGCCGATGATGTTGATGATCGACGTGGTGAAGGAGTAGAAGAACGAGCTGCTCGGGTCGACGCCCACGGACTGCCAGAGGGTGGCCGAGTAGTAGAAGATCACGTTGATGCCGACGAGCTGCTGGAACACCGACAGCCCGATGCCGACCCACACGATCGGGGCGAAGCCGAAGCGCCCGCCGAGCAGGTCCTTGAAGCGGGAGCGGTGCTCGCTGCGCATGTGCTCGCGGATCTCGGCGACCCGTGCGGCCGTGTCGGTGTGCTCGCCCTCGACGTCGCGCAGCACCTTCTCGGCGTCGGCGGTCCGGCCGGCGGAGATCAGGAAGCGGGGCGACTCGGGGATCGCGAAGGACAGCAGGCCGTACAGGACGGCGGGCACGACCATCACGCCGAGCATGACCTGCCACGCCTCGACGCCCAGCAGGTCGCCGCGCTGGTCGCCGTCGGCGGCCTGGAGCAGGCCCCAGTTGACGAGCTGGGAGACGGCGATGCCGATCACGATCGCGGCCTGCTGGAAGGAGCCGAGCCGGCCGCGGTACGCGGCGGGCGCGACCTCGGCGATGTAGGCGGGGCCGATCACCGACGCCATGCCGATGGCGAAGCCGCCGACCACGCGCCACAGCGCCAGGTCCCAGAGGCTGAAGGGAAGGGCGGAGCCCACGGCGCTGACCGTGAAGAGCGCGGCGGCGATCCGCATGACGCGGATGCGCCCGATGCGGTCGGCGACGCGGCCCGCGGTGGCGGCGCCGATCGCACAGCCGATCAGCGCGATGGCGACGACCTGGGCGAGCGCGGCCGAGCCGATGTCGTACTTCCCGCGGATGCCCTCGACGGCGCCGTTGATGACGGAGCTGTCGTAGCCGAAGAGGAAGCCGCCCATGGCGGCGGCCGCGGTGATGAAGATGACGTGCCCGAGGTGGTCGGCACGGCCGCCGGAGCGGCCGGCCGCCTGGGACTTCGGTGCGGTGGTGGTCACTGGTGAATCTCCCGGACTCTGCATTGAGCCCTCAGGTGGGGGGCAGGAGCAACGAGTGCCGGGACTTCCCAAGTCACCATCACTCGAACGCTAAAACAACATTGCAGACCTTATTCCTACAATCTTCAAAGTCAAACCCGCCCATTTTGACGCAACAGAGCAGAGGATCCCTCAGGGATCCCCTGCATTCGTTCACAACGTGAAGTCAGTCCTTGAGGCGCTGACTGATGACCTTCGACACACCGTCGCCCTGCATGGACACGCCGTACAGCGCGTCGGCGACCTCCATGGTCCGCTTCTGGTGGGTGATGACGATCAGCTGCGAGCTCTCCTGCAGCTCACGCATGATGCGGATGAGCCGCTGCAGGTTGGTGTCGTCCAGCGCGGCCTCGACCTCGTCCATCACGTAGAACGGGCTCGGCCGGGCCTTGAAGATCGACACCAGCAGCGCCACGGCGGTCAGCGAGCGCTCCCCGCCCGACAGCAGCGACAGCCGCTTGACCTTCTTGCCCGGCGGCCGGGCCTCCACCTCCACACCGGTGGTGAGCATGTTCTCGGGGTCGGTGAGGATCAGCCGGCCCTCGCCGCCGGGGAAGAGCCGGGAGAACACGCCCTCGAACTCGCGCGCCGTGTCGTGGTACGCGGAGGTGAAGACCTGCTCGACCCGCTCGTCCACCTCCTTCACCACCTGGAGCAGGTCGGCCCGGGTCTTCCTCAGGTCCTCCAGCTGTTCCGAGAGGAACTTGTGCCGCTCCTCCAGCGCCGCGAACTCCTCCAGCGCCAGCGGGTTGACCTTGCCCAGCTGCTGGTACGCCCTCTCCGCCGCCTTCAGCCGCTTCTCCTGCTCGCCCCGGTGGTACGGGCGCGGCGTGTTGCGCGGGTGCTCCGGGTCCTCCGGCAGCACCTCGCCCTCGGCGGGCGGGGACGGCGGCACGAGCTGGTCCGGCCCGTACTCCGCGACCAGGCCCTCGGGCTCGACGCCGTACTCCTCCAGGGCCTTGCCCTCCAGCTGCTCGACCCGCATCCGCTTCTCGGCGCCCAGCACCTCGCCCTTGTGGACGGAGTCGGTCAGCCGGTCCCGTTCGGACTTCAGCTCCCGGCCCTGGCGGCGCGCGGTGTCCAGCTCCGCCTCGCGCTCGGCCTTGGCGCGCTCGGCCGCGCCGCGTTCCTCGTCCGCGCGCCCCAGCGAGACCTGGACGCAGGCCAGCAGGCCCTGCGCGCCCTTCAGCACCGCCGAGGCGACCTGCGCCTCGTACTCCAGACGTGCCTTGCGCCGGGCGGCCCGCTGCCTGGCCTCGCGCTCGGCGCGGGCGGCGCGGTCCAGGCCGTCGGCGCGGCCGGCCAGGCCCTTGACCCGCTCCTCGTGGGTACGGACCTGGAGCCGCGCCTCCATCTCGGTCTGCCGGGCGTTGGCGCCGTCGGCGGCCAGCCGGTCCCGCACGGAGGTGTCCGGCTCCTCCTCGGCAGGGGCGGCCTCCGCCTCGCTCAGCCGGAAGGAGAGCTCCTCGAACTCCTCTATGGCGGCCGCCAGGGACTCCTCGGCGCGGCCCACGGCGGCGGCAGAACGTTCCGCCTCCCCCGCCGCGGCGCGTGCCTGGCCGCCCAGCCGGCCCAGCTGCTGGGCCACGGCCGACTTCTCCTTCTCCGCGGCCCGCCGACGCTGCGTCAGCTCGTCGACCACCCGGGCGGCGGCCGCCCGGCGTTCCTTGGCCGCGGCCTGCTCGTGCGCGAGCGCCTCGCAGCGCCCGGCCAGTGCCTCCAGCTCCGCGGCGGCCTCGTCGACGGCGGCCTGCACCTCCAGCAGGCTGGGGGCACCGGCCGAGCCGCCGTGGGCGAAGTGGGCGCCGAGGACATCGCCTTCGGCGGTCACCGCGGTCAACCGCGGGTGGGCGGCGACCAGTGACTCGGCGTCGGCGAGGCTCTCCACGACGACGTAGTCCCGCAGCAGACGGCGCACGGCCGGGAGCAGTTCGTCGGGGCCGCCGACGAGCGCGGCCGCCGCACGCGCGCCCGGGGGCGCCTCGGCGGTCTCCTGCGGGGCGGCGTCACCGGCGAGGAGCAGCGTCGCGCGTCCCGCGTCGTCCTTGCGCAGCAGCCGCAGCGCCTCGGCGGCGGCGGACGGGCCCGAGACGGCGACGGCGTCGGCGGCGGCGCCCAGCGCGGCCGCGACCGGCACCTCGTGGCCCGGGGCGACGGTGAGGAGTTCGGCGGCGGGGCCGAGCAGCCCGGCCAGGCGGTCGCCCGCGGCGAGCAGGGCACCGGTGCCGTCCTTGCGGCGCAGACCGAGGGCGAGTGCGTCGTGGCGCGCGGCGAGGGCGGCCCGCCGGCGTTCGGCGGTGGTGGCGGCCTCGCGGGCGGCGGAGTGGGCCTCGTCGGCGCCGGCCTGCTCGTCCTTGGCCGCTTCGAGGCGCTCGTCGAGCTCGGAGTCGTCGGCGTCCAGGTCCTCGACCCGGGCGCGGAGTTCCTCGTACTCCTCCTGCGCGGACTCGGCACGCTCGCGCGCCTCGTCGCGGGCGGCGGTCAGCCGGCCGATCTCGGCTTCGGCGGATCCGGCCTTGGAGCGGGCGGCGTTGACCTGACCCTGCAGCCGGGCCAGACCCTCGCGACGGTCGGCGATGGCGCGGGCGGCGGCCTTGAGCGCCTTGTCCTCGTCCGCGAGGCGGCGTTCCAGCTCGGCCCGGTGGTCGACCGTGTCGTCCAGGGCGCGCTGGGCGGCCTCCAGGGCGTCGGTGAGTTCCGCCTCCTGTTCGCGGATGCGGGCGGCCTCGCGCTCCATGTCCTCCGGATCGCGGCCGCGCCGCTCCTCGGCGGGCTGCGCGGTGGCATGACGTACGCGCTGCTCGGCCAGGCCAATGGTGCCGCGCACCCGCTCGGCCAGTTGCGACAGCCCGTACCAGGTGGCCCGGGCCTCGGCGAGCCGCGGCGCGAGCGCCCTGACCTGCTCCTCCAGCCGCGCCTCGCGTTGTACCGCGGCCGCCAGCTCCGCCTCGACGGCGTCGCGGCGCTCCTTGAGCGCGGCCTCGTCGGCGACCTCGGCGTGCAACGCCTTCCGCAGGGTGACCAGGTCGTCGGCGAGCAGTCGCAACCGGGCGTCGCGCAGGTCGGCCTGGATGACCACCGCCCGGCGGGCGACTTGTGCCTGCCGGCCCAGCGGTTTGAGCTGACGGCGCAGCTCACCGGTCAGGTCCTGGACGCGGGCCAGGTTCGCCTGCATGGCGTCCAGCTTGCGCAGCGCCTTTTCCTTGCGCTTGCGGTGCTTGAGGACCCCGGCCGCCTCCTCGATGAAGGCGCGGCGGCCCATCGGATCGGCGTGCAGCACCGAATCCAGTTGTCCCTGGCCGACGATGACGTGCATTTCGCGGCCGATACCGGAGTCGGAGAGCAGTTCCTGGATGTCCAGCAACCGGCAGGTGTCACCGTTGATCTGGTATTCGCTGCCGCCGTTGCGGAACATGATCCGCGTGATGGTGACCTCGGCGTAATCGATCGGGAGGGCACCGTCGCTGTTGTCGATCGTGAGCGACACCTCGGCCCGGCCGAGCGGCGGCCGTCCCGTCGTGCCGGCGAAGATGACGTCCTCCATCTTGCCGCCGCGCAGCGACTTGGCGCCCTGTTCGCCCATGACCCAGGACAGCGCGTCCACGACGTTGGACTTGCCGGAACCGTTCGGGCCGACGACACAGGTGATTCCGGGTTCGAATCGCAGGGTCGTCGCCGAGGCGAATGACTTGAACCCGCGCAGGGTCAGGCTCTTGAGGTGCACGCCGCTGGACTCTACCTCCCGCTCCCGGTTTCACCGAGGAATGCGGGGGGCACATGCAATGCAAGGGCGGAGATCATGGGAGGGCGAACGGGGCGGCAAACGACGAAGGGACGCCGGGGCGTCCCTTGCACATTCCCAAACGGAGTCGTTTCCCCTGACCGGCCGAAAGGCCGGGTCAGGCGAGAACCGGCTCCGCGTGAGGTACGTCGACGAGCTCGTGCGAGGCAGCGGCCAGCGCATCGTTCTCGGCCTGGATCCGTACGAGCTCGGTTTCCAGGTCCTGGACACGCTGCTGCAGCCTTCGCATCTCGGCGAGGAGTCGAGGGTCGGGGCCGCCGACGTAACCGAGAAGCGCCTTTGCCATGATGGATGGTCCTCCACGCTGAGTGACCGACCGGGGAGCGGTGTGGGTCGTGAGTGAGGGGTTATAGGCACCCGCGCCGTGTGCGCCGAAGCTGCCCTTTGCCATGCCTACAGCTGCGGTGCGCGGGGCTTCCAGCGTCTCACCAAATAGTTAGACGGTCAACACGATCACAGCCCGGGCGTCGGGTGCGCCTAAGAAAACACGGCGCGAGAGGGCGCCGCGGGCGTCCCGCGTGGCGTGGAGGACAGGGCCGTCGACCGCTCCCCGAAGATCACCGCGTCCTCGATGTCGGCAGCCTCGCACGCGGTGCGCGAAATGGCAACCTCCTTGTCGCTCTTGCCACGTGAGATTGCCGTTGATCTGTCACCTCACCCCTCACCTGCGAGGACGGGGCGGTGTGCGGGTCGGTGGGTCAGCGGATCGCGAAGCCGTCGTAACCGCCGCGCGGCTCGCCCCAGATTTCGGTGACGCCGTCGACGCGTCCGGGCGTGTCGCCGGTCCGCAGCCAGTCGAGCAGACCGTCGCAGCGCGACCGCTCACCTTCGGCCACGATCTGCACGCGGCCGTCCGAGAGATTGCTCACATACCCGTCGAGTCCGCCGATCTCCAGTGCGTTCACCCGCGTCCACCAGCGGAAACCCACTTGGTGCACTCGGCCTCGCACCCAGGCGGTGAGTCGGACAGCGTCGTTCATGAAAGCACGCTAACCCCTCAGTTGCCCAGGGTTCACACCTGCCCCGCCTGTCTTTCGGTACAGTCGCGCCGCAACAGGACTCACCCGTTCGGGTGAACACCGTCGACATAAAGGACTGCACCGGATGGGCCGCCACAGCCGTAAAGCCTTTGAGCCGGCGCCGTTCTCGGAGGAGGCGCCGCGCCACCGCGGGCAGAGCAGCAGGGCCCGGCGGCGCAAGCAGAACCCGGTGCGCACCGGGCTCCTGGCCTCGTCCGCCGCGCTGGCCGTGGGTGCGATCGGCGTCTCCAGCGGGCTGCTGCCCTCGCCGGACGGCTCCGGCGGGTTCTCGTACCACGACGACGCTCCCGGCCAGGTCCAGGCCGCCGGGCTGCCGAACACCGCGAGCCCCCAGGACGTCGGCGCCGTCCCCGCCGGCCGGGATACCTCCGCACCCGCCAGCCGCGGCAACGCCCGTACGACCGCGCCCCCCGCCGCCCCGTCGGCACCGGCGACCACCGCGACGCCGACCCCCTCCGCCTCCACCTCCGCCCCGGACGACGGCGCTGCCACCCCCACCGCTCCGCAGCCCTCCGCGTCCTCCGCGCCGGCCACCGTCCCCTCCCCGCCCGCGGCCACCCTCGTGCCGGGCGGCGACGAGGCGCAGGACGGCGACCAGAGCGTCGCCGAGGTCTCCGTCCTCGCCCTGGTGAACACCGTCCGGGCCACCGCCGGCTGCCGGCCGCTGCGCGACGACAAGAAGCTCTCCGAGCTCGCCTCCGACTTCAGCGCCGACATGGCCGCCCGGGCCTTCTTCGACCACACCGACCCCGACGGCGACGACCCCTGGGACCGCGCCGCGCAGGCCGGCGTCAAGGACCTCGGCGGCGAGAACATCGCCCGCGGCCAGGCCACGGCCCAGGAGGTCATGGACGCCTGGATGAACAGCGAGGGGCACCGCGCCAACATCCTCAACTGCGACTACAAGACGATCGGTGTCGGCGCCGTCTTCGGCGACGGCGGCCCCTGGTGGACGCAGGACTTCGGCTACTGAGCCGGCCACCGGCCGTCGGCGCTCCGTTGAGCGCCGACGGCTCCGGGCACGTACAGGTGGGTGTGGTCGAGAAGGACACGCCGCCGGAGGGCGGCCCGGCAGCCTCCCGGAGCAGGTGGCGCCCGGGGTTCGGGCGCGGTGTGCGTCGTGCCCTAAGGGGCGGTGAGAGCCGCCTCGATCGAGGAGCCGTGGCGTTCCAGCCAGGCCTCGCGGCGTTTGATCTGGTCGCCGACCCCCTCGTGCCACATGCGGGCCCAGCCGCCGCCCTCGGTCTCGGCCATCCGCTTCATGGAGAACCACGCGCGGCGGGTCCGGAGCACGGCGACCTCCAGCAGGCGGCCGCGGTCAATGCCGGACATGCCGTACGCGTCGGCGAGGAGGCGGCAGCGCCGGGGGACGTCCACGTCGCGCAACTGGGGGTCGGCGTCGGCGGGGTCGCCGATGGGGGCCCAGTAGAGCATCGCGTTGTGGATCTCCTCGACCCTGGGAACCGGCCTGGCCAGGTCGAAGTCGATGAGCGCGGCGGCCCGGCCGGCCCGGAAGACGATGTTGTCCGGCGTGAAGTCCATGTGCCCGATCACCTCGGCGGGATGCGCGGGCGCGGGAGGCATGTCCGGGTGCGGCGCGGGACCGGCCGGGGCCTGGACGCCGTCGGGTGGGGTGAAGCCGGCTACCGCGTCGTCGTAGGCGCGGACCAGGCGGCCGACCGAGACGAGGCGGCCCTCGTCGGCGATCCAGGCGGGCCGCGGCCGTCCGGCGACCTCCCCCGCCACGTAGGTCAGCACCTCCCGGCCGGCGGTGTCGATGCCGAGGAGGCGCGGCGCGCCGGCGAATCCGACGTCCTCCAGGTGACGGAGCAGGGCGTGCACCAGGGGGCTGTGGGCGCCGGTCGGACGGCGGACGGTGTCGCCGACGCGGACGACGCCCTCGGTCACGTCACCGCCGACCAGGGGGATCTCCGGCTGCGGCTCGGCGGTCTCGGCGTAGGGGGCGGCGGGGGCGGGCGGAGCGGGCGGGCCGTCGGGAAGCATCCGCCCATTGTGCGCCGTAAGGCCTCGGCCACGCCGGGGATTCGGGGCCGTAACTCACCGAGGGGAAGCGCAACCCCACGGGTGGCGCTGTGGACGAGTACGCTCACGCCCATGGAGACGTCCGTGCGGGCCGGCGACGCCACCGGCGGCAGTGATGGTGCCGGCACAGCGAACCCGGAGTTCGACGTGTTCGCCCGCTCGTGCCCGTCGCGCCCCACGCTGGAGCACGTGACCGGCCGCTGGGGCTCGCTGACGCTGGGCGCGCTGGTCGACGGGGCACTGCGGTTCAACGAGCTTCGCCGCCGCGTCGACGGGGTGAGCGAGAAGATGCTCTCCCAGACCCTGCACGCGCTCGAACGGGACGGGCTGGTGCACCGCGAGGCGCGGCCCACCAACCCGCCGCGGGTCGACTACAGCCTCACACCGCTGGGCCGGGACACGGCCGAGCGGCTGCTCGCGCTGATCGGGCTCGTGGAGTCGCGGATGCCGGAGGTGCTGGCGGCGCAGCGGCGCTACGACGGGCGGACGGTGACGGCGGACGTGCCGCCCGGACCGCGCGGCGGTCGCTGACAGCGCGGGCAGAAGTAGCTCGACCGGTTCATCCAGGGACGGCGGCGGATCGGGGTGCCGCAGCGGCGGCAGGGCTCGTCCTCGCGGCCGTAGGCGTCCAGGGAGCGGTCGAAGTAGCCGGACTCCCCGTTGACGTTGACGTACAGGCTGTCGAAGCTCGTGCCGCCGGCGGCGAGGGCGTCGGTCATGACCTCGCGGATGTGGGTGAGCAGTTCGGTGGTGACCGGGCGGGTCAGGGTCGCGGTCGGCCGCTCGTAGTGCAGCCTGGTGCGCCACAGCGCCTCGTCCGCGTAGATGTTGCCGACCCCGCTGATCAGCGACTGGTCGAGCAGCGCCCGCTTGATCGTGGTGCGGCGGCGGCGCAGCGCGGTGTGGAAGGCCGCGTCGTCGAAGCGGGGGTCGAGCGGGTCACGGGCGATGTGCGACAGGGGGACCGGCAGCCGCTCGGGGTCGCCGGGCACGCACTCGTGCAGCGACAGGCCGCCGAAGGTGCGCTGGTCGACGAAGCGCAGCTCGGTGCCGAGGTCGTCCTCGAAGCGGATCCGGATCCGCAGGTGGGTCTCGGCGGGCGCGTCCTCGGGCTGGACGAGCAGCTGGCCGCTCATGCCGAGGTGCCCGAGGAGCGCGAGCGGGGAGTCCTGGAGCGGCAGCCACAGGTACTTGCCGCGGCGCAGGGCGGGACCGAAGGTCTGCGCCGCCAGCCGGTCGGCGAAGTCCGCGCCGCCGGCGAGGTGGCGGCGCACGGCGCGGGCGTGCAGCACCTCGGCCCGGGCGACGGTGCGGCCGCTGACCCAGCGGTCCAGACCGCGGCGTACGACTTCGACCTCGGGCAGCTCCGGCACGCGGTGCGCTCCTCTCGGAAGGCGGTTCCCCGCCCGGGGAACCGGAAGGCCCGCCCGGTCGGCCTCGGGGGCCGGCCGGACGGGCCTGACGGGTTCAGCTCGCGACAGTGCCGTTCGCGTCGCGCTTGGCGCGGATCCCGCGCCAGGCGGCCTCGGCGGCCTGCTGCTCTGCTTCCTTCTTGCTGCGGCCGGTGCCGGTGCCGTACTCGACACCACCGACGCGGGCGGCAGCCGTGAAGGTCTTCTCGTGGTCCGGTCCGGTCTCGGAGACCACGTACTCCGGGACACCGAGGCCCTCGCCCGCGGTGAGTTCCTGGAGGCTGGTCTTCCAGTCCAGTCCCGCCCCGAGGTTGGAGGACTTCTCGATCAGTGGATCGAAGAGCCGGTGCACCAGCTCCGACGCGGCGTCCAGGCCCTGGTCCAGGTAGACCGCCCCGATCACCGCCTCGAGGGTGTCCGCGAGGATCGACGCCTTGTCCCGGCCTCCCGTGCCCTCCTCGCCCCGGCCGAGGCGGACGAAGCTGCCCAGGTCGAGGCCACGGCCGACGTCGGCCAGGGCTCGGGAGTTGACCACCGCGGCCCGCAGCTTGGCGAGCGTGCCCTCCGGGAGGTCCGGGTGGGTGCGGTAGAGCGTGTCCGTGACCACCAGGCCGAGCACGGAGTCCCCGAGGAACTCCAGGCGCTCGTTGGTGGGCAGACCGCCGTTCTCGTACGCGTACGAGCGATGGGTCAGCGCACGCACCAGAAGGGCGGGTTCGAGTGTGTACCCGAGCCGCCCTTCCAGAACCGCGGGGGACGAGGCTGCCTTACCGGCGTCCGTCGACGTTGCGCCGTCTGACGACATGGAGCCCCTCACCCGCCGATCAGACCTCGAGGACCTGACGACGGTTGTAGGTGCCGCAGCTCGGGCACGCGATGTGCTGCTGCTTCGGCTCGTGGCAGCGCTCGCACGCCACCAGGCTCACGGGCGCAGCCTTCCACTGCGAACGGCGGTGGCGCGTGTTGCTGCGCGACATCTTCCGCTTGGGAACAGCCACGGCTACTTCTCCTGGTTCTCGTCGGCGCCGTCCTCGGCACCGCTCAGCTGGATTTCCTGCAGGGCCGCCCAACGGATGTCGGTGACCTCGTGGTGGTGGTCCGGGTCGTCCGCCAGCCGCGCCCCGCAATCGGAGCACAGACCGGGACAGTCGTCCTGGCACACCGGCTGCAGCGGCAGTTCGAGAACCACCGCGTCGCGCAGCACGGGCTCGAGGTCGAACAAGTCGCCCTCGAGGAAGAGAGTGTCCTCCTCCTCGGCGTCGTCACCGGCGTCGGCGGCACCGTGGTGCCCACCGGTCCGGGTGTCGGCGTCGGGGTAGGAGTACAACTCCTGGAACTCCGTCTCGAGCTCACGCTCGAGCGGCTCCAGACACCTTACGCACTCCCCCGAGAGCGGTGCGCGGGCGGTGCCCGTGACGAGCACCCCCTCCATCACCGACTCCAGGCGGAGGTCCAGCTCGATCTCCGTGCCCTCGCGGACACCGATGACCTCGATGCCCATGTCCTTGGGGGCCGGCACCGAGCGGGAGACCTTCTTCATCGCCCCAGGACGACGACCCAGCTCGTGCGTGTCGAACACGAGCGGGTTGCGGTGGTCGAGGCGGGTGTTCAGGGCTCCTGCTTTCTTCGGTTCGGCGCGTGCCCGTCGCCACGACGGCGGGCACGCCAAAGCGCCGGGGATCACACGGCTGAGGGATCAGGATACCGGTCCCCCGGGCTCAGCCCAAACCGCGCTCCTGCTCCAGCTCACGCAGCCGGTTCAGGTCGATCATGCTGGTGTCGAAGAAGCTCGTCTCGTCGAGCGCCGCGCCCTGCCCCTGCTGGTGCTGCTGCACGACGTACTGCTGCTGCTCGTAACCGCTCTGCTGCGGCTGCTGCCAGCCGTAGTTCGGGTCGTAGTAGGCCTGCTGCGGCTGGGCGGCGTACGGGTCGGCGTACTGGCCCTGCTGCTGGTACGGGTCCGGCTGCTGGACCTGCTGCTGGTACGGGTCCGGCTGCTGGTAGCCGTAGTCGGGCTGCTGGACGGCGTTCGGGTCGTACTGGTAGTCGCCGGGGGCCACGGGGGCGGCCAGGCCCGCGAGGTACTCGGCGTCGGACTGCCCGGGGACCTGGCCCTCGGGGTCCGCGTCGTGGGCGCCCAGTTCGTCCATGGGGCGGTGGCCGGTCAGCTTCAGGCGGCCCCGTCCGACGGCCTCCAGGGTCTTGCTGAGCACCGCCTCGAAGGCGCCCAGCTTGGCGTCCACGTACTCGTCCGCGCGGCGGCGCAGCGTCTCGGGGTCCCCGCTGCGCTCCGGCGCGTCGTCCTCGTCCGCGTACGGGTAGCCGTTCTCGTCGAGGGCCGGGCCGTGGCCCAGCAGCTTCTCGCGACCGCGGTCCACCGAGCCGATGGTCTTGGTCAGCACGACCTCGAAGTTGGCGAGCTTGCTGTCGACGTAGTCGTCGGCCTCGGCCCGGATCTCGGTGGCCTCGCGCTGCGCCTCCGTGACGATGCGCTCGGCCTCCTGCTGCGAGCGGCGGGCGATCTCGGTGTCGGAGATCAGCGAACCGCGTTCCGCGTGCGCGGCGCCGATGATCCGGCCGGCCTCGGCCCGGGCCTCCTCGACCATCTGCTCCCGCCCGCCCAGCAGCTGCTGGGCCTGGGAGAGCGAGTCGGGCAGCGCCGACCGTACGTCTTCGAGCATGGCGAGCAACTCGGCACGGTTGACCACGCAGGAGGCCGACATCGGCATGGACCGGGCGGCCTCCACGGCGGCCACGATCTCGTCGAGCTTCTTCTGGACGTCCACGTTCCAGACTCTACTGCTGCGCGAGCTTCTTCTTGAGGGCCTCCAGCACGACGGGGGGCAGCAAGTGCGCGACGTCGCCGCCCCATTGCGCCACCTCCTTGACGAGGCTGGAGGACAGGAAGCTGTAGGTGGGGTTGGTGGGGACGAACAGGGTCTCCACGCCGGACAGCCCGTTGTTCATCTGGGCCATCTGCAGCTCGTAGTCGAAGTCGCTGACCGCGCGCAGGCCCTTCACGATGGCGGGGATGTCGCGCTGCTTGCAGAAGTCCACCAGCAGGCCGTGGAAGGCCTCCACGCGCACGTTGCCGTACCCGGCGGTGACCTCCTCGATGAGGGCGATGCGCTCCTCGATCGAGAAGAGGCCCTTCTTCGACTTGTTGATCATCACGGCCACGTAGACCTCGTCGTACAGGCGCGAGGCTCGGGCGATGATGTCGAGGTGTCCATTGGTGACGGGGTCGAAGGACCCCGGACAGACTGCGCGGCGCAACGGTGACTCCTCGCTCTGAGGGTTCTGCGGGTGGTTCATGACGCGTCGGTGACGTCGGCGGCGCGACCGTACCAAAGCGTCCCTTCGCCGTACCGCCGGGCCCTGATCCCTTCGTACCCCTCGGGCCAGCGGAATTCCCCGCCTCGGGTGCTCCTCTCCACGGTGGCGACGGCGTCCGCGTCGAGCCAGCCCTGCGTACGGAGTGTGAGCAGGATCTCGCGCAGCTCGTCGTCGGTGACCGCGTACGGCGGGTCCAGGAACACCAGGTCGTACGGGTCCGTCGGAGGCGGTCCCGCGACGACCTTCTCGGCCTTTCCGGCCCGCACCTCGGCGCCGGGCAGCCCGAGGGCGCGGACGTTCTCCCGGATGACGCGGGCGGCGCGAGGGTCGGACTCGACCAGCAGCACGTGCGCCGCGCCGCGTGAGAGCGCCTCCAGGCCGACGGCGCCCGATCCCCCGTACAGGTCGATGACCCGCGCCCCGTGCAGGACGCCGCGCAGCGACTCCCAGGTGGAGAACAGCCCCTCCTTCGCCCGGTCGGAGGTGGGTCGGGTTCCGTTGCCCGGCGGCACGGCCAGGCGACGGCCACCGGCGGCTCCGGCGATCACGCGGGTCATCTGCGGCTCATTCGTCTCGTGGGCGGGGGGAACGGCGCCGTCGCGGCGCCGCTCCCCCACGATACGTAGGTCAGTCCCGGCCCTGCTCTTCCACGGCCCCGACGAGCGCCGGCGAGGCGTAGCGCGACCAGGACAGGCAGCCGTCGGGCGGGCAGTGCTCGGGGCGGCGCGGGTCGTGACCGAGCTCACGCAGCTTCGTCCGGACGGAGTCGGGCGTACGGCCGAAGCGCGCGGCCACGCGGGCGATGGACTCGCCGTCGTGGAACCGGCGGACCAGTTCCTCCTCGTGCTGCGGCACCCAGGGCGCGCCGTGCCCCGGGAACAGCTCGCGCAGCACGTCGCGGTCGGGTATGGGCTCGGCCACGTCGGCCACGAGGGCGAGGGCGCGCAGGGCACGGTTGAGGGCGATGCGCAGGGACGGGACGTCGGTCAGCGGCAGCGTGAGCGTGCCGGAGGCGAGGAGGGTGTCCGGGTCGTCCTCGGACCAGCCGGCCAGGGTCAGGGTGACGGTGGTGTCGTCGTCGCTGGAGAGCTCGATCCGGAAGACCTTCTCACCGAGCGGCAGTTCGTTGAGGTGACGGAACGACATGAAATCAGCCCCCAAAGGTCCAACTACGCCTATTCCCGAGCGGATCGGCGCGGACTGTGTCCATTCTCCCAGGGGGCACTGACAATGACGGTCCGTCAGCCCTTGTCGAGGTACTGCTCGCGGTCCGCGTCGACCAGGCTCTCCAGCGCGCTGCGCAGGTCCGGCTGACCCTCCAGTCCGGGGTCCGCGGCGACCAGCGAGGTGGCCTCCTCCCGGGCCGCCGCGATCACGTCCTCGTCGTCGATCACCGTGAGCATGCGCAGCGACGAGCGCGTCCCGGACTGGGCCTGCCCGAGGACGTCGCCCTCACGCCGCTGTTCCAGGTCGATGCGGGAGAGCTCGAAGCCGTCCAGCGTCCCGGCCACGGCGTCCAGCCGGGCGCGGGCCGAGGTCGCCTCCGGCATCTCGGACACCAGCAGGCACAGACCGGCCGCCGCACCACGCCCGACCCGGCCGCGCAACTGGTGCAGCTGCGAGACGCCGAAGCGGTCCGCGTCCATGATCACCATGGCGGTGGCGTTCGGCACGTTGACGCCGACCTCGATCACCGTGGTCGCCACCAGCACGTCGACCTCGCCGGCGGCGAAGCGGCGCATCACGTCGTCCTTCGCCTCCGCCTGCATCCGCCCGTGCAGCACCTCCACGCGCAGCCCCGCCAGCGGCCCCTTGGCCAGCTGCTCGGCGATCTCCAGCACCGCCAGCGGCGGCCGCCGCTCCGCCTCGTCCTCCGCGGACTTCTTCTTCGGGTCCGGCTCCTCGTCGCCGATCCGCGGGCACACCACGTACGCCTGGTGCCCGTTCTCGACCTCCTCGCGCACCCGTTCCCAGGCGCGCGACAGGAAGTGCGGCTTGTCCTTCGCCGGCACGACGTGCGTGGCGATCGGCGAACGTCCGGCCGGCAACTGGTCCAGCACGGAGGTCTCCAGGTCGCCGAAGACCGTCATCGCGACGGTGCGCGGGATCGGAGTCGCCGTCATCACCAGCAGGTGCGGCGGCTGCTTGGCCTTGCCCCGCAGCGCGTCGCGCTGCTCGACACCGAAGCGGTGCTGCTCGTCGACCACGACCAGCCCCAGGTCGTGGAACCCCACCTTGTCCTCGATCAGCGCGTGCGTGCCCACGACGATCCCGGCCTCGCCGGTCACCAGGTCAAGCAGCGCCTGGCGGCGGGCGGCGGCCCCCATGGAACCGGTCAGCAGCACGACCTTCGTGCCCAGGTCCGAGCCGCCGAGCATGCCGCCCTCGGCGAGGTCGCCCATCATCTCCGTGATCGACCGGTGGTGCTGCTGCGCCAGCACCTCCGTCGGCGCCAGCATCGCGGCCTGGCCGCCCGTGTCGACCACGCCGAGCATGGCGCGCAGCGCCACCATCGTCTTGCCGGAACCCACCTCGCCCTGGAGCAGCCGGTGCATCGGGTGGTCCGTCGCCAGGTCCGCGAAGATCTCGGCCGACACCTGCTCCTGGCCCTCGGTGAGCGTGAACGGCAGCCGCGCGTCGAAGGCCTTCAGCAGTCCGTCCTCCGCCGGCACGCGCGGCACGGCGGGCAGCGCGTCCTCCGCCGCCCGGCGCCGCGCGAGGGCCACCTGCAGCACGAACGCCTCGTCCCACTTCAGGCGCTCCTTGGCGATCATGATGTCGGCCTTGGACCGCGGGCGGTGGATCTTCTCCAGCGCCTCCGGCAGCGCCACGAGCCCGCGCGACTCCCGCAGCGTGGCGGGCAGCGGCTCGCCCGTGCCGGACCACTGCGTGGCGCCGAGGGAGGTCAGCACGGTGTCGACGGTCTTCGCGATCGTCCACGAATTGACCTGCTTGCACGCCGGGTAGATCGGGATCAGCCGGGCGGCGAAGGCGTCCACGGCCTCCTTGCCGTCCTCGGCGTCCAGCAACTGGTACTCGGGGTGCGCCAACTGCAGGGCCCGGTTGAACACGGACACCTTGCCGGCGAACATCCCGCGGCGGCCCGGGAGGAGGTCGTGCTCCGGCTTGAACACCCCCCGGCCGAAGAAGACCAGGGTCAGCGAGCCGCTGCCGTCCGTGACGACCACCTCGAGGCGCGACTTGCCGGGGCCGTAGGTCTTCTTCGTCGCCTTGGCGACGCGCGCGACCACGGTGACGTGTTCGTCCAGCGGGAGGTCGGACAGGCGCGTCAGCTCGCCGCGTTCCGCGTAGCGGCGTGGGTAGTGGTGCAGCAGGTCGCCGACGGTGCGCAGGTCGAGATGGTCGGCGAACACCTTTGCGGTGCGGCCGCCGACGGATTTTGCGAGCGGTTCGTCAAGGGCAGCAGACATCGCGTCCATCTTTGCGCACGGGGCCGACAAAGTTTGTGTTGCGGCCCGGGGTGCTGCGGCTGCGCCGGGCTGCCCGGGTGGTCGTGTGCGGGTGCGTTGCGCCTGCGGCGGGCATCCCCCGCCCTCCCGCCCTCCCCCAGCCTTCGGCCGGGGGGGGAGGGCGGGCGGCGGGGAAACCCCCAACGGCAACCACAACGGCGCCGCACGCGGCGACGCGGGGGCGGCTACTCGACGCCGATGAGGAGGGGGCACGTTTCCTGGCCACCGTCGTAGACGACCGTGTCGACCGCGAGGTGGCTGTCACGGACGTGCGCCTCGAGCCGGTCCGCCAGGTCCGCGGGCGCGTCGGACCCGATGACGAGCGTGACCATCTCCCCGCCCGCGGCGAGCATGCGGTCCAGGACGATGATCCCGGTCTCGACGAGGTTGCCGCCGATCACCGCGACGTCCCCGTCGATGAGGCCGAGGACGTCCCCGGCCTGGCAGACGCCGGCCATGGTCCAGGACTGGGCCTCCGCGACGGCGAGCTCGGCGTAGCGCGTGGCGCCGGCCGCGGAGGTCATGGCGACGACGTCCTCGTCGAAGCGCCGGGTGGGCTCGTGGACGGCGAGGGCGGCGATGCCCTGCACCGCGGACCGCGTGGGGATGAGCGCCACGCGGACGCCCTCCGTGCGCGCCTGTTCGGCCGCGGCGCCCACCGCGTGCCGCAGTTCGACGTCGTTGGGCAGCAGGACGACCTCGCGGGCGTGCGCACGGCGGATGGCTTCCGCGATGTCGCCGCTCGCGGGCGGCTCTCCGGGCCGTACGGCGACCACGGTGGCCCCGGCCTGGGTGCACAGCTCGGCGAGGCCGTCGCCGCGCACCACGGCGACCACGGCCCGGAGCGTGCGCTCGCCCCGCCCGCCGGTGGCCCCGCGGCGGCCCTGCTCGAGCGCGCGGGCCTGGTCGCCGAAGTGCGTCACCTTGATGCGGTACGGCCGTCCCGCCTCGATCCCGGCCTCGATGGCGGCGCCCACGTCGTCGACGTGGACGTGGACGTTCCACAGCCCGTCCCCGCCGACGACGACGAGGGAGTCGCCGAGCCGGTCCAGCCGGGTGCGCAGCGCGGGGACGGCGCGGTCGGGTGCCTCCAGGAGGTAGATGACCTCGAAGTCCGGCCCGCCGGGCACCGCGTGCGGGTCCGCGCCGTCCCCGCCGGTCGCGCAGCCGTAGGGCACGATCTGGGACGCGCCCCTGGGCAACGGCACCCGCAGGGCGTCGTCGAGCGGGCCCATCGGGGCCTGTCCCGAAACCGCGTCCGCGAGGGCGCCCAGGACGGCGACGAGGCCGCGGCCGCCGGCGTCGACGACACCGGCGTCGCCGAGGACGGCCAGTTGCCGCGGAGTTGCCGCCAGCGCGAGGCGGGCCGCCTCGTACGCGGCCCGGGAGACCTCGTGGACGTCGCCGGTCACGGCGGCGGCCGCCTCCGCGGCGGCCGTGGCGACGGTGAGCATCGTGCCCTCGACCGGATGCGCGACGGCCTGGTAGGCGGACTCCGCGGCCCGGCGCAGGGCCGGCCGCAGGTCACCGGCGTCCTCGGCGAGGACCTCGGCCATGCCGCGCAGCAGTTGGGCGAGGATCGTCCCGGAGTTGCCGCGTGCTCCTATGAGCGCGCCGTGCGCCATGGAGCGCAGGCACGAGGTGAGGTCCGGGATGCCGCCCGAGGCGGCGTGGCCCTCGAAGACGGCGTCCACGGACTGGGCGGCGGACTCCACGGTCAGGAACAGGTTCGTGCCGGTGTCCCCGTCGGCGACGGGGTAGACGTTGATCGCGTCGATCTCCTCGCGGGCCCGGCCGAGCGCCTGGAGGGACAGCCGGCACCATGCGCGCACCGCGGGAGGGTCGAGCGTCGGCGGCACGTGTTCCTCCTGCGGGGGCGGCCGGGGACCTGGGGTGGGGAGGTGTCCGCACGCAGCGTACTGAGCGCCGGGGCCCTCCGGGCGACCGCCCGTACCGCTGACCATGGTAATTTCGAGGGACAGGAGCGGACGTAGTATGCTGCTCCGGTTGCCTGGGGCTGTCCCGGGCCGTCCCTCGGCATCACTGGTCTTCCTTCAATCATTTTGACGGATGCCGGATGCCGCCGGGATTTATCCGTTAGTGCATCTGAAGTCTTTGGAGTGACCCGTGGCTGCCAACTGCGACGTCTGCGGCAAGGGGCCGGGCTTCGGCAACAACATCTCGCACTCGCACCGCCGTACTCGCCGTCGTTGGAACCCCAACATCCAGACGGTGCGTGCTGTGGTCGGTCGGACGCCGAAGCGCCTCAACGTCTGCACCTCGTGCATCAAGGCCGGCAAGGTCGCGCGCTGACGCATAGGACGTCGTAGCGCAGCCTTGCGGCTACCGGAGCCGGTCCACCCTCGTGGTGGACCGGCTTTCTGCTGTGCCCTCCCGCCGGTTCACCTCAGCGCTGCCGCCAGGCGTGGTCCACGGGGCCGATGCCGCCGCCCAGGGGGAAGCCCGCCGCGATGGCGCCGGTGACGTACTCCTTGGCGGCGTGGGCCGCCTCGGGGACGTCCAGGCCCCGCGCCAGGAACGAGGCGACGGCGGACGCCAGGGTGCAGCCGGTGCCGTGGGTGTGCCGGTTGTCGTGGCGCGTGGCGCGCAGCCAGTGCTCGCGGCTGCCGTCGGTGAGCAGGTCGACGGCGGCGCCGCTGAGGTGGCCGCCCTTGATCAGGACCCAGCGGGGGCCGCACTTGAGGACGGCCGCCGCGGCCTCGCGCATGGCGGGCTCGCCGTCCACGACGACTCCTGTGATCTGGCGCACCTCGTCCAGGTTGGGGGTGGCGACGGTGGCCAGCGGCAGCAGGCGGGTCCGTACGACGTCGACGGCGTCGGCGGCGAGCAGCGGGTCGCCGTGCTTGGAGACGCCGACGGGGTCGACGACCACGGGGACGTCGAGCGGGGCGAGGAGTTCCGCGACGGCGGTGACGAGTTCCGCCGAGGAGAGCATCCCGGTCTTGACCGCCTGGACGCCGATGTCGTCCACGACGCTGCGGAACTGGGCCCGTACGGCGTCCACCGGCAGGTCCCAGGCGCCCTGGACGCCCAGTGAGTTCTGCGCCGTGACGGCCGTGACCACGCTCATCCCGTGGACGCCGAGGGCGAGCATGGTCTTCAGGTCGGCCTGGATGCCCGCGCCGCCGCCGGAGTCGGAGCCGGCGACGGTGAGCACACGCGGTGGGATCGTCATACGGCGAATCTAGTCGCCGTCGCTACTCGGATCCGAAGTGGTCCCAGCCGCCCGCCTTGTCCCAGGGGGCGCCGTCCACGGTGACCTGGGGTGCCGTGGTGGCCTTCACCACCCGGCCGATGACCCGCCAGCGGGCGGGCAGCTTCGTGTCCGGGGGGAAGGCGGCGACTATCGCGTGGTCCTCTCCCCCGGTCAGCACCCAGTGCAGCGGGTCGACCCCGACGGCCTGGCCGATGTCGGCCATCTGCGCGGGGATGTCGATGTCGGCGGAGGACAGGTCTATGGCGACGCCGCTGGCGGCGGCGATGTGGCCGAGGTCGGCGACGAGCCCGTCGCTCACGTCGGTCATGGCCGTCGCGCCGAGTTCCGCGGCGGCGGGACCTGCGTGGTACGGCGGTTCGGGACGGCGGTGGGCCTCGACGAAGGCCCGCGGCGAGCGGAACCCCCGGGAGAGGACGGCGAGTCCCGCCGCGGACCAGCCCAGCCAGCCGGTGACGGCGACGACGTCGCCGGGGCGGGCACCGGATCGGGTGACGGGTTCGCGGTCGCGCAGGTCACCCAGTGCGGTGATGGAGACCATGATCGTGTCACCGCGGACGACGTCGCCGCCGACCACGGCCGCGCCGGCCACCTGGCACTCGTCCCGGATGCCGTCCATCAGCTCGACCGGCCAGGTCACCGGCAGGTCGGCAGGGACGACCAGGGCGAGCAGCACCGCGGTCGGGACGGCACCCATGGCGGCGATGTCGGCGAGGTTCTGCGCGGCGGCCTTGCGGCCCACGTCGTAGGCGGTGGACCAGTCGCGGCGGAAGTGCCGCCCCTCCACGAGCGCGTCGGTGGTGGCCACCACCCGCCGGTCCGGGGCGGCGACCACGGCGGCGTCGTCACCCGGTCCGAGCCGGACGGCGGGGCTGGAGGTGAGCCGGGCGGTCAACTCCCTGATGAGTCCGAACTCCCCCAGTTCGCCCACGGTGCCCTTCATCTGACTGTCCCCTTCACCTGGCCGGTCCCCTTCTGTGTGCGCTTGCGCGACGGCTTCGGCACGGCCGGTACCGCGCGGGTCTCCCCGCGGCATGCGGCGACGCGGTACCGTGACGTTCCCTCCCACATGATCCTCGTAGCCGCCCTGGAGGTTCCGTGGTACAGGCGTACATTCTGATCCAGACCGAGGTCGGGAAGGCCTCGGCAGTAGCGGAGGTGATCTCCAAGATTTCCGGGGTCATCCAGGCCGAGGACGTCACCGGTCCGTACGACGTGATCGTGCGGGCCCAGGCCGACACGGTCGACGACCTGGGGCGCCTCGTGGTGGCGAAGGTGCAGCAGGTGGAGGGCATCACCCGCACCCTGACCTGTCCGGTCGTCCATCTGTAGGCCCCCTGTAGGCTCGGCGGGTGATGTACCGCCGGGTCGCGCTCGTCTCCCTGTCCGCCGTCGCGTGCTCGTCCGCGGCGGCGGTCTGGATTTCCGCTTCCGGCGGTGCCGCGGGCGGGGTCGCCGTCCCGTCACCCTCCGCCTCCGCCGCCCGGATGTGCGGCGCCCTCCACGACGCGCTGCCGCGGAAGGTCGACGGCCTGTCGAAGCGGTCGGTGAGCCCCGTCTCCGACCTCACCGCCGGATGGGGGGATCCTACGGTGGTGCTGCGCTGCGGCGTGCCGCGACCCGAGATGCTGACCCCGGGCAGCACGGCGTACAACCCCACCGCGGACGCGGTGGAGGTCAACGGCGTGAGCTGGCTCATCGAGAAGACCGACGACGGCTACCGCTTCACGACGACCGGCCGCAGGACCTTCGTCGAGGTGACGGTGCCGGCCGAGTACGCGCCCGAGGTCGATCCGCTGACCGACCTCGGACGCGCCGTGGAGACGACGATCCCCTCCGAACTCTGACGGGTCCGGCGGACCGCTCCCGGCCGCTCGCGGCTCAGCGCAGGCCGGTGGAGCGCCGCAGCGCGGCCTGGATCAGCCGGTCCACCAGTTCCGCGTAGCCGACGCCGCTCTCCTGCCACATGCGCGGGTACATGGAGATCGGCGTGAAGCCGGGCATCGTGTTGATCTCGTTGATCACGAACTCGCCGTCGTCCTGCAGGAAGAAGTCCGCACGGACCAGGCCCTCGCAGGAGGCCGCGTCGAAGGCGGCCACGGCGAGCCGCTGCACCTGCGCGGTCTGCTCCGCGGTCAGCGGCGCGGGGACGACGCCCTCGGCGGAGTCGATGTACTTCGCCTCGAAGTCGTAGAAGTCGTGCGCGGTGACCGGGGGGATCTCCGCGGGGACCGAGGCGCGCGGGCCGTCCTCGAACTCCAGGACGCCGCATTCGATCTCGCGGCCCCGCAGCAACGACTCCACGAGCACCTTGGGGTCGTGCCGGCGGGCCTCCTCGATCGCCTCGTCCAGGCCGGCGAGGTCGTCGACCTTGCTGATGCCCATGGAGGACCCGGCACGGGCGGGCTTCACGAAGACCGGCCAGCCGTGGTCGGCGGCGAAGTCCACGACCTTCTTGCGGGCCGCGGCCGGGTCGTTCTCCCACTCGCGCGGGCGGATCACGACGTACGGGCCGACGGGCAGGCCGAAGGAGGTGAAGACCCGCTTCATGTACTCCTTGTCCATGCCCACGGCCGAGGCGAGCACTCCGGAGCCGACGTAGGGCACGCCGGAGAGTTCCAGCAGGCCCTGGAGGGTGCCGTCCTCGCCGTACGGGCCGTGCAGCATGGGGAAGACGACGTCGACGTCGCCCAGGACCTTGGGCACCGAGCCGGGCTCGCTGTAGACGACCTCACGGCTGGCCGGGTCCACCGGCAGCAGCACCGTGCCGTCGGAGGACTCGGTGAGCTGCGCGACGCTGGGCAGCGTGCGGTCGGCGATCGCCATCCGGGACGGGTCGTCGGCGGTGAGCGCCCAACGGCCGTCGGTGGTGATGCCGATCGGCAGCACGTCGTACTTGTCGCGGTCGATCGCGCTCAGCACCGCGCCTGCGGTGACGACCGAGATGGCGTGCTCGGAGCTGCGTCCGCCGAAGACGACGGCGACGCGCGGCTTGCGGGAAGAAGGCTGAATGCTCATGTCGCGTTGACCTTACCGTTCCGGACGTCAGCGTTCCGACTTCGCGGAGCGCGACATCAGCTCCTTGACCGCGACGACGGGCTGCTTCCCGTTGTGCACGATGTCGACGACGGTCTCGGTGATGGGCATGTCGACGCCGTGCCGGCGGGCCAGGTCGAGCACCGACTCGCAGGACTTGACGCCCTCGGCGGTCTGCCGGGTGACCGCGATGGTCTCCTCCAGCGTCATGCCCTTGCCCAGGTTGAAGCCGAAGGTGTGGTTGCGCGACAGCGGCGAGGAGCAGGTCGCGACCAGGTCGCCCAGACCCGCCAGGCCGGAGAAGGTCAGCGGGTCGGCGCCGAGCGCGATGCCGAGCCGGGTGGTCTCCGCCAGTCCGCGGGTGATCAGCGAGCCCTTGGTGTTGTCGCCCAGGCCCATGCCGTCGGCGATGCCGACCGCCAGGCCGATCACGTTCTTCACAGCGCCGCCGAGTTCGCAGCCGACGACGTCGGTGTTGGTGTACGGGCGGAAGTACGCGGTGTGGCTGGCGGCCTGCAGCCGCTTGGCGACGGACTCGTCACGGCAGGCGACCACGCTCGCGGCGGGCTGGCGCGCGGCGATCTCCTTGGCGAGGTTGGGGCCGGACAGCACGGCGACGCGCTCCGGGCCCGCCTTGGCGACCTCCTCGATGACCTCGCTCATCCGCTTGGCCGTGCCGAGTTCGACGCCCTTCATCAGGCTGACCAGCACGGAGTCGCGGGGCAGCAGCGACTGCCAGTCGGCCAGGTTGCCGCGGAGCGTCTGCGACGGTACGGCGAGGATCACGAACTCCGCGTCCCGGGCGGCCTCGGCGGGGTCGGTGGTGGCCCGGATCGACTCCGGCAGCTCGGTCCCGGGCAGGTAGTACGGGTTGCTGCGCGTGCTGTTGACGGCCTCGACCACCTCGGGGCGGCGGCCCCACATGGTGACCTGGGCACCCGCGTCGGCGAGGACCATCGCGAAGGCGGTGCCCCAGGAGCCCGTGCCGTAGACCGCACAGCGCGTCGTCACTTGGTGCTGCCCTTCTGCTTGCGCGGGTCGAAGCGCTCGGCGGGCGGGGTCTGACCGCGCAGTTCGCCCAGCAGCTCGCTGACCGCGGCCATGATGGTGTCGGTGGCGTCCTTGAGCACCTCGACGCTGGCCTCCTGTCCGTAGAAGGCCGACAGGTCCACCGGCGGCCCGGCGACGACCCGCAGCGTCTTGCGCGGGAAGAGGCGCAGCTTCTTCTCCTTCGCGTACGGCGGCATGACCTCGTTGGCGCCCCACTGGGCGACCGGGATCACGGGGGCCTTGGTCATCAGCGCGACCCGGGCGACGCCCGTCTTGCCCACCATCGGCCACAACTCGGGGTCGCGGGTCAGCGTGCCCTCCGGGTAGAAGGCGACGCACTCGCCGGAGTTGATGGCGTCCACCGCGGCCCGGAAGGCGTTGGCGGCGTCGGTGCTCTCCCGGTAGACGGGGATCTGGCCGGTGCCGCGCAGGATCGCGCCGACGAAGGCGGGCTTGAACAGCGGCGCCTTCGCGAGGAAGCGGGGGACCCGGCCGCTGTTGTACTGGAAATGCGCGTACGACAGTGGGTCGAGGTACGAGTTGTGGTTGACCGCCGTGATGAATCCGCCCTCGACCGGAATGTGATCCATTCCGCGCCAGTCCCGCTTGAAGAGAACGACAAGCGGCGGTTTGGCGATGACGGCTGCGAGCCGGTACCAGAAGCCGATTCTGCGGCGGGACACCAGAACTCCTCCTCGTTCCGCCGCCGACCCGGGATCACCGGACCGCGGCCTGCTGTGGTCGGCGGCACCGTACGGCCGGTGCGGCCGCACAAGTGTCGCCGGTAGGGCCACCGTAACGCCAGGGCGAAAGGCCCTCGGGGTACTCCCCGGCGGAAGCACCGAGGCCAGGAGGCCCGGGCACGCACCAGGGAGATCGTGCACCCGGAGGCGGGCCGCCGGGAAGGGGGGTTGGGGGCAGGGTGGCGGTGGGCCTGGGGGACCCGAGCACAATAGTTCGGTGTCACCACCCGTGGAATGGTCGCTCGTCGTCCCGCTGAAGCCGCTGGCCGCCGCCAAGAGCCGCCTCGCGGAGGCCGTCGGCCCCGTGCGGCCCGGACTGGCACTGGCCTTCGCGCAGGACACCGTGGCCGCCGCCCTCTCCTGCGAGGCGGTACGAAATGTGACGGTCGTCACCGACGATCCGCTCGCCGGGGCCGCGCTGTCGGCCCTCGGGGCACGCGTCCAGGCGGACTCCCCGGCGGCCGGGCTCAACGCCGCGCTGCGGCACGGCGCCGACGTGGTCCGCAGGCGCCACCCCACCGCGGCCGTGGCGGCCCTGAACGCCGATCTCCCGGCCTTGCGGCCCACCGAACTGGCAGCGGTGCTCCGCGCGGCCGCCCGGCGCCCAGGACGGTCGTTTCTGGCCGACGCGGCCGGAATCGGCACCACGCTGCTTGCGGCCACCGCCGGTACCGCCCTCGCGCCGGCCTTCGGGGGGCCCTCACGCGCCCGCCACCGGGCTTCCGGCGCCCACGAGATCGTCCTGCCGGACGTGGACTCCGTGCGCCGGGACGTGGATACGGGCGAGGACCTGGCCGCCGCCCTGGTGCTGGGGGTCGGGCCGTACACGCGGGCGCTGCTGCGGCCCGGACTTCGGGCGGCTCCGCAGGAGGGTCCCGCGGGGCCCGGGCCCGGCGATTGCCCGGCCGCGGGCGCACCGGCCCCGGGAAGCGGTGCCCGATAGGCTGGGGCCCATGCAGGCCACCGCGTACACCTACGACCCCGAGACCCGCGCCGGCAGCGTGCTGCTGGACGACGGGACGCCGCTGCCGTTCGACGCGGCGGCGTTCGACGCCGGGGGCTTGCGGCTGCTGCGGCCCGGTCAGCGGGTGCGGATCCGCACCGAGGGCAGCGGGGACGGGCGCCGGGTGGTGTTCGTGACGCTGCAGACCTTCCCCGACCCGGGGGCCTGAGCACATGACGGCACGGGCCGGGTGCCCCTGAGTCAGGGGTACCCGGCCCGTCGGCGTGTGCGGGTCCGCGGAATCGTTACCGCTTCGCGGTCCGCTTGGTGGCGGTCTTCCGGGCCGCCGACTTGGCGGGCGCCTTCTTGGCCGGGGCGGTCTTCTTGGCGGTCGCCTTCTTCGCCGTGGTCTTCTTGGCGGTCGCCTTCTTCGCCGTCGTCGCCTTGGCCGCGGTGGTCTTCTTGGCCGTGGCCTTGGCGGCGGTGGTCTTCTTGGCCGTGGCCGCCTTGGCAGCGGTGGCCTTCTTCGCCGTCGTCTTCTTCGCGGCGGCCTTCTTGGTGGTGGCCTTGGCGGTGACGCCTCCGCTCAGGCTGCCCTTGGGCGCCTTCTTGACGGAGACCTCTCCGACCTTGGGGAGCTTCTTCGACCCGCTGACCAGGTCCTTGAAGCCCTGACCGGCGCGGAAGCGCGGGACGGAGGTCTTCTTGACCCGGACCCGCTCCCCGGTCTGGGGGTTGCGGGCGTAGCGGGCGGGACGCTCCACCTTCTCGAACGAGCCGAAGCCGGTGACCGAGACCCGGTCCCCGCTCACCGTCGCGCGGACGATCGCGTCCAGGACGGCGTCGACCGCGTCCGCGGCCTGCTGACGGCCGCCGAGCTTGTCGGCAATCGCTTCAACGAGCTGCGCCTTGTTCACGTCTTCCCCTTCGGAAACTTGCCCGGCGATGAAGTTCGGGCTTTTTCGCACGCTAGGCGGATATATACCGCAAATCAAATACGAAACGGGCGAATCACCCTTGTGCCGCAACGAACTCGGGGCTCAGGAAGACCTTTGATCGGGGAATCGGCCTTCGTCGAGGTCCTTCATCAGTTCCTCCAGACGCCTTGCCGCACCTGCGAGATCGTGCTTCGCGGCCGCGGTGATGACGAGCAGCCGCCGGGTCAACTGCATCCTGACGTCCTCCGGCACTTGCAGACCCGCCACCCGGGTGTGGGCCTGCTTCAACCTGGCAGCGAGGAACCCGTACAGCTCGAGTTGGCCATCGTGTTCCATGTGCCGATTGTGTCATCTGCGGTGAGTTGTCACGAGGTGTGGAGCCGAACACGCCGCAGCGCCCCCCGCCCGGTGGGGGCGGGGGGCGCTGCGGAGGTGGGCCGGCGGCGGCCGCGGGGGCCGCCGGACCGCTCAGACCTGCAGGGTCTGCGGCTTGAAGGAGGGGCGCTTGGCCTCGTAGGCGGTGATGTCGGCCTCGTTCTGCAGGGTGAGGCTGATGTCGTCCAGGCCGTTGAGCAGCCGCCAGCGGGCGTTGTCGTCCAGTTCGAAGGGGGCGGTGATCCCCTCGGCGCGGACCTCGCGGGCCTCCAGGTCGACGGTGATCTCGGCCGTCGGGTCGGACTCGGTCAGTTTCCAGAGCTCCTCGACCGTCTCCTGCGGCAGGATCACGGTGAGCAGGCCGTTCTTCAACGAGTTGCCGCGGAAGATGTCGGCGAAGCGCGCGGAGATGACCGCCTTGAAACCGTAGTTCTGCAGGGCCCACACCGCGTGCTCGCGGGAGGAGCCGGTGCCGAAGTCCGGGCCCGCGACCAGGACGGTCGCCCCCTGGCGCTCGGGCCGGTTGAGGACGAACTCGGGGTCCTTGCGCCAGGCCTCGAACAGGCCGTCCTCGAAGCCGTTGCGGGTGACCTTCTTCAGCCAGTGGGCCGGGATGATCTGGTCCGTGTCGGCGTTGCTGCGGCGCAGCGGGACGGCGCGGCCAGTGTGCTTGGTGAAAGCTTCCATCGTTCTCAGGCCTCCAGGACGGCTGCGCCGGGCAGATCGGCGGGGGACGAGAGGTGGCCGGTGACCGCGGTCGCGGCCGCGACCTGCGGCGACACCAGGTGGGTGCGGCCGCCCTTGCCCTGCCGTCCCTCGAAGTTGCGGTTGGAGGTGGACGCGGAGCGCTCACCGGGGGCCAGTTGGTCGGGGTTCATGCCCAGGCACATCGAGCAGCCCGCGTGCCGCCACTCGGCGCCGGCCTCCTTGAAGACCTTGTCCAGGCCCTCCTCCACGGCCTGCAGGGCGACCCGGACCGAGCCGGGCACCACCAGCATCCGCACGCCGTCGGCGATCTTGCGGCCCTTGACGACGGAGGCGGCGGAGCGCAGGTCCTCGATGCGGCCGTTGGTGCAGGAGCCGACGAAGACGGTGTCGACCTTCACCTCGCGCAGCGGCGTACCGGGCTCCAGGGCCATGTACTCCAGGGCCTTCTCGGCGGCCAGGCGGTCGCTGGGGTCCTCGAAGCCGGCCGGGTCCGGCACGGACGCGCTCAGCGGGGCGCCCTGGCCGGGGTTGGTGCCCCAGGTGACGAACGGGGACAGGGAGGCGGCGTCGATGACGACCTCGTGGTCGAAGACGGCGTCCTCGTCGGTCCTGAGCGTGCTCCAGTACGCGACCGCGGCGTCCCAGTCCTCGCCCTGCGGGGCGTGCGGACGGCCCTGCAGGTAGTCGAAGGTGGTCCGGTCGGGGGCGATCATGCCGGCCCGGGCGCCCGCCTCGATCGACATGTTGCAGATGGTCATCCGGGCCTCCATCGAGAGCTTCTCGATGGCCGAGCCGCGGTACTCGATGACGTAGCCCTGGCCGCCGCCGGTGCCGATCCTGGCGATGATCGCCAGGATCAGGTCCTTGGCGCTGACGCCCTCGGGCAGCTCGCCGTCGACGGTGATCGCCATGGTCCTGAACGGGGCCAGCGGCAGGGTCTGGGTGGCCAGCACGTGCTCGACCTGGCTGGTGCCGATGCCGAACGCCAGCGCGCCGAAGGCGCCGTGGGTGGAGGTGTGGCTGTCACCGCAGACGACCGTCATGCCCGGCTGCGTCAGGCCCAGCTGCGGGCCGACGACGTGCACCACGCCCTGCTCGACGTCGCCCAGCGGGTGCAGCCGCACCCCGAACTCGGCGCAGTTCTTGCGCAGCGTCTCCAGCTGCGTGCGCGACACCGGGTCGGCGATCGGCTTGTCGATGTCGAGGGTGGGGGTGTTGTGGTCCTCGGTCGCGATGGTGAGGTCCAGCCGGCGCACCGGGCGGCCGTTCATCCGCAGACCGTCGAAGGCCTGCGGGCTGGTGACCTCGTGGAGCAGGTGCAGGTCGATGAAGAGGAGGTCGGGCTCGCCCTCGGCGCGCCGTACGACGTGATCCTCCCAGACCTTTTCCGCGAGTGTCCGTGCCATCGCATTCCCTCCGACCGGCCGCTCTGCCGGCCTGTTCGTCGTTGCCCTGCGTGTCCGCCCCCTTGTGGGGAGTGGCCGCAGCGGCCCTGTGCATTCCAGCGTGCCGCGTCCGCCGGAAAATTGAACTTGCGTTTCACAGAGTGAGACGGGAGTATCGTTGCATGGACAACAGTAGTGGCGTCGGCGTTCTCGACAAGGCGGCTCTGGTGCTCAGCGCACTGGAGTCCGGCCCGGCCACCCTGGCCGGGCTCGTGGGCGCCACGGGTCTCGCCCGCCCCACCGCGCACCGTCTCGCCGTCGCCCTGGAGCACCACCGGATGGTGGCGCGCGACATGCAGGGGCGCTTCATCCTCGGCCCCCGGCTGTCCGAACTGGCCGCCGCGGCGGGCGAGGACCGCCTGCTGGCCACGGCCGGGCCGGTGCTCACGCATCTGCGGGACATGACCGGCGAGAGCGCCCAGCTCTACCGTCGCCAGGGCGACATGCGCATCTGCGTGGCCGCCGCCGAGCGGCTGTCCGGACTGCGGGACACCGTCCCGGTCGGCTCCACGCTGCCGATGAAGGCCGGCTCCGCCGCCCAGGTCCTGCTCGCATGGGAGGAGCCGGAGCGGCTCCACCGCGGGCTGCAGGGGGCCCGCTTCACCGCCACCGCACTGTCCGGCGTACGGCGCCGCGGCTGGGCCCAGTCGATCGGCGAGCGCGAACCGGGCGTGGCGTCCGTCTCGGCCCCGGTGCGCGGCCCCTCCAACCGCGTCGTGGCGGCGGTCTCCGTCTCCGGCCCGATCGAGCGGCTCACCCGGCACCCCGGGCGCATGCACGCGCAGTCCGTCGTCGACGCCGCCGCCCGCCTGTCCGAGTCCCTGCGCCGCAGCGGCTGAGCCCGGGACGCCGGCCTCAGGCCGCCCGCCCCTCGCCCGCCTTCAGCCGCTGGGCCGCGGTCTCGCCGCGGCGGCCCACCGGGACGACCCCGGTCGCGGCGCCCAGCCCGAAGGCGGGCATGTCGACGTACACGGACTCGTAGCCGCCCGCCGGCACGGCGTACGTCTCGTGCCAGAAGCCCACCCTGCCCTTGCCGGCCCGCGCGCGACGGTTGAACGCCGCCCACGCGGGCCGGTGCTGCTTGTCCTGCTGGGAGGCGTAGGCGAAGAGCTGCTCCGTGGACTTCCAGTACTGGACGACGTAGATCACACGGGGCCCGCCGAACAGCAGCCGGTACCCGAGGAACCCGCTCCCGTCGTCCTGCGACAGCTCCCGCAGCATCCGCGGCATGGCCCGGAACACCGGGAGCCAGCTTCCCAGGGACCGGAAGCGGTTGATCCGCATCCCGATGAGGAACACGACGATGCCGCCCTCAGCGGCGGCGGTGTTGCGGCCCGGAATCACCTGCGCGGACATGAGGAACCCCTGTCGGTCATCTTGGATAGTGGCACTATCCATGCTTGGATAGTGCCACTATCCAATGGAGGGCGCAAGGGAATGCGACTGGCCGAGCTGAGTGAACGCAGCGGCGTGGCGACGGCCACGATCAAGTACTACCTGCGCGAAGGGCTGCTCCCGCCCGGCCGTCGCGTCACGGCCACGCAGGCCGAGTACGGGGAGGAGCACCTGCGCCGGCTGCGGTTCGTCCGGGCGCTGATCCAGATCGGCAAGGTGCCGGTGGCCACCGCGCGGGAGGTGCTCGCCGCGGTGGAGGACGAGTCGCTCAACCAGCACCTGCGGCTCGGCGCCGCCACCTTCGTCCTGCCGCACGGCCCGGAGCCCGACGAGGACGACCCGGCGACGGGGACCGCCCGCCGCGAGGTGGACGGGCTGATGGCCGAACTGGGCTGGCGGTACGGCAGCGAGGAGCACGGCCCCTCCCCCGCGTACCGGATGCTCGTCACGGCGGTCGCCGCCCTGACCCGCCTCGGATACCCCAGCAGCGCACGGCACTTGGCGCCCTACGCGCGGCTTGCCGCCCAACAGGCCGTCCACGACCTGGATCTGGTCGAGACGTACGACACCCCGCTGGAACAGGCGGCCGCCGCCGTGACGCTCACGGTGCTCTACGAGCCCGTGCTGCTGAGCCTGCGCCGGCTCGCCGAGGCCGAGGAGTCCCGCCGCCGCTTCGGAGTTGGGTGAGGCGGGCCGCCGGGAACGGGCGCGGACGGGGAAACAGGGGAGGCCCCCCGCCGAAGCGGAGGGCCTCTCCTCGATGTACCCCCGACCGGATTCGAACCGGCGCTACCGCCTTGAGAGGGCGGCGTGCTAGGCCGCTACACAACGGGGGCAAGTCTTGTGGAAATGTGCTGGGGTACCAGGACTCGAACCTAGACTAAATGAACCAGAATCACTCGTGCTGCCAATTACACCATACCCCATGGTGTGTCAAGTACCCCCGACCGGATTCGAACCGGCGCTACCGCCTTGAGAGGGCGGCGTGCTAGGCCGCTACACAACGGGGGCCCTAGCGATCCCTACCAGAGAGATCAGTACCCCCGACCGGATTCGAACCGGCGCTACTGCCTTGAGAGGGCAGCGTGCTAGGCCGCTACACAACGGGGGCTTTGCAGAAGATCTGCGCTGGGGTACCAGGACTCGAACCTAGACTAACTGAACCAGAATCAGTCGTGCTGCCAATTACACCATACCCCACCAAAACTCAACCCCCCGTGGGGGGTTTTGTTTGGCCGCGCTTCCCGCGCTGGCCTTTTCGGCCCGCCCGGGCGGCGCAGGAAGAACATTACCCGATCGGTGACGGGGCTCCAAAACGAGTATCCGCCGCCAGAAGTGCGGGCAGCTCCGCGAGCCCCGTGATCCGCCGCAGGTCCGGCGCGGTGACGGAACCCGTACGGTCCAGCCACACTCCGTACAGGCCCGCCGCGTCCGCGCCGCGCGCGTCGGTGTCGGCCTTGTCGCCGACGTAGGCGACCTCCGCCGGCGGCAGTCCCAGCGCCTGGCACGCTCCCAGGAAGGCCTCCGGCGCGGGCTTGGCGTGCCCCAGTTCCTGCGAGCACACCAGGCACTCGAACCGGTCGCGCAGGCCCAGCCGGGTCAGCTTGCGCTCCTGGTGGGCGGTGCCGGAGTTGGACAGCAGGCCGTGCCGGTAGCCGGGGGTGAGAGCCTCCAGGGCCGGTACGACGTCGGGGAAGACCGCCCAGGCGGCCTCGAAATGGACGTAGTAGGCCGCGAACCAGGCGTCGGCCGCGGCGTCGCCGACGGCCGGCCCCAGCAGGGCCCTGACCCGCTCCCTGCGGTGCTCGGTGAAGGTCAGCTCGCCGGTGAGGAAGCGCGTGTAGTGCGTCTCCATGACCTCGCGCCACGTCCGCAGCGCCCGCTCCTCGCCGCCGAACGCGCCGAGCAGGCCCTCGGCCTCCAGGTGACGCAGCGCTCCGGTCCGCTCGGCGCCCGAGTAGTCGAAGATCGTGTCGTCGATGTCCCAGAGCACGGCGCGGATCGGCATATGCCGACTCTAGCCCTGTGCTCCGTCCGGGGTACCGGCGCGCGGCGGACACCGGGTGAACAGCGTCCGGCCGCTCTCGAAACGGTGCCGCTCGCCCGTCACGGGGTCGTCGAACTCCAGCACCCGGGCCAGCAGCCGCAGCGGGCGGGAGAAGTCACCGGGCGCCGCGGGCGGCAGGACGTGCGGGTAGACGGGGTCGCCGAGGATCGGCACCCCCAGGGCGTTCATGTGCACGCGCAGCTGGTGGGTACGGCCGGTCTCCGGGCGGAGCCGGTAGCGGGCCAGCCCGTCACGGTGGTCCAGCAGTTCCACGTGGCTGCGGGCGTTGGGTTCGCCGGGGACCTCCCGGGCCGCCATCTGCCCGCGCTCCTTGACGATCCGGCTCTCCACCGTGCGCGGCAGCGCCAGGGCGGGGTCGTGCCGGGCCACCGCCTCGTACTCCTTGCGGGCCAGCCGGTCCCGGAAGATCGTCTGGTAGGCGCCGCGCAACTCGGGGCGGATCACGAACATCACCACGCCCGCCGTGAGCCGGTCGAGGCGGTGGGCCGGGCTCAGCTCGGGCAGCGCGAGGTCGTGGCGCAGCCGGGTGAGCGCCGTCTCCACGACGTGGCCGCCGCGCGGCATGGTGGCGAGGAAGTGCGGCTTGTCGACGACGAGCAGCCGGTCGTCCCGGTGGAGCACCTCGATGTCGAAGGGCACCGGGACCTCGTCCGGCAGCTCCCGGTGGAACCAGACGTGGCCGCCCGGACGGTAGGCGGCGTCGCGGGCGAGCGGCCCGTCGGCGCCGTGCACCTCCCCCGCCGCGAACATGGCGTCCAGCCGCTCCGGGGAGACCGCGGCGCCGAGCCGGTCCACCAGGTGGTCGCGGACCGTCGCCCAGGTCCCGGTGCCGGGCAGCCGCACGCGCACGGGGTCGACCCCGCGGCGCTGGGGCAGCGGGGGGATCGGGGGCCTGGTCCTGCGGCGCATGGCGTGGTCCGGGAAGCGTGCCGCCCCGGGCTCCTGGTCAAGGGCCCGGGGCGGATCGGCGTACCGCGGTCAGCCGGCCAGCTTCGCCAGGGCGGCGTCGACGCGGGCCAGGGTGCGCTCGCGGCCGAGCACTTCGAGGGACTCGAAGAGCGGCAGCCCGACGGTGCGGCCGGTGACGGCGACCCGGACCGGCGCCTGGGCCTTGCCGAGCTTGAGGCCGTGGGTCTCGCCGGCGGTGAGGACGGCGTCCTTCAGGGCCTCGGCGTTCCAGTCCGCGGCCGCCAGGTTCTCGCGGGCGGTGGTGAGCAGCGCCGAGGCGGCGGCCGCGTCCTTCATCGCCTTCTGCCAGGACGCCTCGTCCTCCACCGGCGTGTCGAGGAAGAGGAAGTCGACGTTGTCGGTGATGTCGGAGAGCACGGTCAGACGGGTCTGCGCGTGCGGCGCGATCGCCTCGAAGGCGGCCTGGTCGAACGCCTCGGGCGCCCAGGGGGCGAACGGGGCCTTCAGCCACGGGCCGCAGGCCTCGGCGAACGCCTTCACGTCCAGCAGGCGGATGTGGTCGGCGTTGATCGCCTCGGCCTTCTTGAGGTCGAAGCGCGCCGGGTTGGCGTTGACCGCGTCGATGTCGAAGGCGGCCACCATCTCCTCGACGGTGAAGACGTCGCGGTCGGCGGAGAGCGACCAGCCGAGCAGCGACAGGTAGTTCAGCAGGCCCTCGGGGAGGAAGCCGCGCTCCCGGTAGAGGTTGAGGGAGGACTGCGGGTCGCGCTTGGAGAGCTTCTTGTTGCCCTCGCCCATGACGTACGGCAGGTGGCCGAAGTGCGGGGTCGTGCCGTTGCCGACGCCGATCTCGGCGAGCGCGCGGTAGAGCGCGATCTGGCGCGGGGTGGAGGACAGCAGGTCCTCGCCGCGCAGCACGTGCGTGATCTCCATCAGCGCGTCGTCGACCGGGTTGACCAGCGTGTACAGCGGGGCGCCGTTGGCCCGGACGATGCCGTAGTCGGGCACGTTGTCCGGGGTGAAGGTCAGCTCGCCGCGGACGAGGTCGGTGAAGGTGATCGTCTCGTCGGGCATGCGGAAGCGGACGATGGGCTCGCGGCCCTCGCGCTCGTACGCGTCGACCTGCTCGGCGGTGAGGTCGCGGCAGTGGCCGTCGTAGCCGGAGGGGCGGCCGGCGGCGCGGGCGGCCTCCCGGCGCTCGTCGAGCTCCTCGGTGGTGCAGTAGCACTTGTACGCGTGGCCGGACCCGAGCAGCTTCGCGGCGACGTCCTTGTAGACGTCCATGCGCTGCGACTGCCGGTAGGGCGCGTGCGGGCCGCCGACCTCGGGGCCCTCGTCCCAGTCGAAGCCGAGCCAGCGCATGGCCTCCAGCAGCTGCTGGTACGACTCCTCGGAGTCGCGGGCGGCGTCGGTGTCCTCGATGCGGAAGACCAGGGTGCCCTGGTGGTGGCGGGCGAACGCCCAGTTGAACAGGGCGGTGCGGACCAGGCCCACGTGGGGGTTGCCGGTCGGCGAGGGGCAGAAACGTACGCGTACGGGTGCTGCGCTAGTCACGCTTGATCACCTTGTTGGTGAGAGTGCCGATGCCTTCGATGGTGACGGCGACCTCGTCGCCGACGTGGAGCGGTCCGACCCCCGCCGGGGTGCCGGTGAGGACGACGTCGCCCGGGAGCAGCGTCATGGCCTCGGTGATGTGCACGATCAGGTCCTCGATGGAGCGGATCATCTGGCTCGTGCGGCCGGACTGGCGCGGCTCGCCGTTGACGGTGGCGGTGACGGCGAGGTCGTTGGCGGCGGCGAGGTCGAGGTCCGTCTCGATCCAGGGGCCGATGGGGCACGAGGAGTCGAAGCCCTTGGCGCGGGCCCACTGCTTCTCGGCCTTCTGGGCGTCCCGCGCGGTGACGTCGTTGGCGCAGGTGTACCCGAGGACGACCTCGGCGACGCGCTCGCGCGGGACCTCGCGGCACATCCGGCCGATGACGACGGCGAGCTCGGCCTCGTGGTGCACCTCCTGCGAGAAGGAGGGGTAGACGATGGGGTCGCCCGGGCCGATCACCGAGGTGGACGGCTTGAAGAAGGCGACCGGGACCTCCGGCACCTCGTTGCCCAGCTCGGCGGCGTGTTCGGCGTAGTTCCGCCCGATCGCGACGACCTTGCTGGGGAGCACGGGCGGCAGCAGCCGGACCTTGCTCAGCGGCACCTTCGTGCCGGAGCGCTCGTACTCGGCGAACGGGATGCCCTTGATGATGTCGAGGACGAGTCCGTCCGGGACGGACTCGTCGCCCTCGACGACGCCGAAGGCGACATTGCCGTCGATGGAGAACCTGGCGATGCGCACGGGAAGCAGCTCACCTCACTGGCCGGAGACTGACGCTCCAGGTTATCCCGGGGGTGGCTCCCGGACCCGCCCGCCGAGCCGCGCCTCAGGCGGTCGGCAGCTCCGTCAGGACGGTGCGGCGGGGGTTGGCGGTCTGCCGGGGCAGCACGACGGCTTCCGCGTCCTCGACGGCCGGAGCGACCTCTGCGGTCCGCGTGTCCTCGGCGTCCGCCAGGTGCGCGAGGGTGGTGCGGCGCGGGTTGGCTATGGGTCGCATGATCATGGTCGTCTTCATGGGCCGGTCAGAACCTCGTGTTGTTACCGGGCGCCCGGGCAGGCGCGGTTGACGTAGTACACGGCTGTGTCAAACGTCAATCTATCGGCGCCCATTCCCCGATCTGGATGACCAATACAACTGACGGTCTGTGATTTTGCTCACGAACGCGGGGACAAGCAGGGCGAATCGGTCGGCCGCCCGATACCAGCGAAACCGACATCACGGCCCATCCGGACTCTTCACCCCCGGTTGGCAGCAGCCGGGCACCGGCCGGCGGACCCCAACACCCCTGAAGAAAGCCCGGATTGCCGGAAGACATCCGAAAGGCCACCGACACCGTGTGATCCACCGGACGCACTGAGTCACGTATTCCACTCGAAACCTGTCGGCCCTTGTTGGACGTGCGGCACTGTGCTGGAATTCCCCGGACCGCCGTATCAACAGATGCCGGCGCGCAGGGGGGAGCGTGCGATCGCCGAGCGGCGGCGGCCAATGGGTATCCGCCGGGGAGGGCGGGACTCCGAAGACTCGACACCGTCCTGCCGCCCGTGCGGGGGACGCCTGGTCCAGAGGTTGCGACGCTAGTGCAGGGACGTTTCAAGAGGGATGGCGGCGCTGCGGGCGACCCGGAACAGCGCGGTGGGACCGATCACGGTCCCGCCCGCCGGGATGAAACCGCAGACGCCGGAACCGCGGGCGCACAGAGCAGCGCCACGCCGGGAAGCGGTGTGCGCACCGGCCCGAAGCACGGCTCCCGAATAGCCATGCGCAACTGGCGCATCAGCACTCGTCTGGTGTCGCTGCTCGCGCTGCCGGTGGTCGCCGCGACCACCCTGGGTGCGCTCCGCATCCAGAGCTCGCTGGAGAACGTGCAGCAGCTGGAGGCCATGACCTCGCTGACCGACCTCACGGAGCAGGCGACCAAGCTCGCCGCCGCGCTCCAGGAGGAGCGAGACGTCTCGGCCGGCCCGCTGTCCAGCACGCCCCGCGACGATGGCGACGACAACATCGTGGCCGCGCAGGCGAAGACCAAGCTGGCGCGCACGGCGTTCGTCAGCGCCGCCAACGAGGTCTCCCCGGACCTCACGGGCGTCAACGCCTCGCTGACCTCGATCAGCCGCCAGCTCGGCACCCTGCAGGCCATCCGCGAGCGTGCGTACGACCAGCCCGGCTACATCGCGCAGACGGTCAGCGAGTACGACGAGCTCATCCGCTCGCTCATCGACCTCTCCCAGGAGATGGCCGAGGCGACCGGTAACTCGGACATGATCTCCAGCACCCGCGCGCTGGCGGCGTTCTCGTCCGCCAAGGAGTACGACTCCATGCAGCGGGCCATCATCAGCGCCGCCCTGGCCGACAACCAGACCCTCAGCTCCAACGACTTCCGCTACCTGCAGGGCGTCCACCGCTCCGAGGGCACGGAACTCAAGCAGTTCAGCCAGATCTACGGCCGGACGAACGCCGAGGAGCTCCTCAAGGGCCTCAACGGCGGCAACGACATCGTCAACAAGGTCGGTGAGCAGGCCGACCGCATCGCGGCCTCCGAGTCGAGCATCCAGAACTTCCAGGGCAAGTACCTGGACTGGGACGACGACGCCAAGACCAAGATCCAGCTCATGGGCCAGATCGAGCAGACCCTGCTGCAGCAGATGCAGCAGAAGGCCCTGACGCTGCGCGACGAGGCCCAGCAAGAGGCGATCATCAGCGGTGCGCTGATCCTCCTCGTGCTCGGCATCTCGGTCGTCGGCGCCTTCGTCGTCGCCCGGTCCATGGTCCGCTCGCTGCGCCGGCTGCAGGACACCGCCCAGGAAGTCGCCCAGAAGCGACTGCCCGAGCTGGTCAAGCAGCTCTCCGAGTCCGACCCGCAGGACGTCGACACCTCGGTCGAGTCGATCGGCATCCACACCCGCGACGAAATCGGCCAGGTGGCCCGCGCGTTCGACGAGGTCCACCGCGAGGCGGTCCGACTCGCCGCCGAGCAGGCGCTGCTGCGAGGGAACGTCAACGCGATGTTCACCAACCTCTCACGCCGCAGCCAGGGCCTGATCCAGCGTCAGCTGAGCCTGATCTCCGAACTGGAGTCCCGCGAGGCCGACCCGGACCAGCTGTCCAACCTCTTCAAGCTCGACCACCTCGCGACCCGTATGCGCCGGAACGGCGAAAACCTCCTCGTCCTCGCGGGCGAGGAGCCCGGCCGCCGCTGGACCCGCCCGGTCCCGCTGGTCGACGTCCTCCGCGCCGCCGCCTCCGAGGTGGAGCAGTACGAGCGCATCGAGCTCACCTCGGTGCCGGCGGTCGAGGTCACCGGCCGCGTCGTCAACGACCTCGTCCACCTGCTCGCAGAGCTGCTGGAGAACGCGACCTCGTTCTCCTCCCCGCAGACCAAGGTGCGGGTCACCGGTCACGCGCTGCCCGACGGCCGCGTGCTGATCGAGATCCACGACACCGGCATCGGTCTGTCCCCGGAGGACCTCGCCGACATCAACGAGCGGCTCGCCAACCCGCCGACGGTGGACGTCTCCGTCTCCCGCCGCATGGGTCTGTTCGTGGTCGGCCGCCTGTCCCTGCGGCACGGCATCCGGATCCAGCTCCGTCCGTCCGACTCGGGCGGCACCACCGCGCTCGTCATGCTGCCGGTGGACGTCACCCAGGGTGGCGCCAAGCCCCAGCCCGGCGCGGGCAACCGCGGTCAGCAGCCGGGCGGTGCCCCCGCCGCGGCTCCGGGCGCTCCCGCGCCGGCCATGGGTGGCGGCGGCGGTACCGGCCTCGCCGGCATGCACCGCGGTGGACAGCGCGGCCAGGTGTCCGGTTCCGCGTCGCGTCCGGCCCTCAACTCCGGTCCCGGCATGGGTCCGCAGGGCGGCCGTCCGGCCGGCCCCGGTGCTCCGGCGGCGCCCGGGCCGCAGCGCTCGGGCCCGAGCTGGGCCAACGAGCAGGTCCCCGGTGGCCAGGGCAGGCCGCAGCAGCAGCCGCAGCGACCGGCCGCTCCCCCGCAGCGTCCGGCGGCGCCGCAGCCGATGGGCGCGGCCCACGGCCCCGAGGCCGACATGCCGCGCGGTCACGAGGACCTGGAGTCCACGGCGCAGTTCGAGCGCCCGGACTTCAACGCCATGCCGCACACCGCACCGGCGTACGGCGGCCCCCAGACCCAGCAGATGCCGCAGATGCCGCAGCACGGCGGCCAGCCCCAGCAGATGCCGCAGATGCCGCAGCACGGTGGCCAGGCCCCGCAGCAGCAGGGCCAGTTCACCCGCAGCGACGTCTTCCAGCGCCCCGCGGCACCCCAGGTGCAGCAGGCGCCGCAGACCCCGCCGGCCGCCCCGGCGGCGCCCCAGGGACCGCGCCACTCCGGCGGGTACGCCCAGGGACCCGGCGCCGCCCACCAGCAGCGTCCCGCGGCCCCGCAGGCCGACCGGCAGCCGCTGCCGGCCGTCAACGAGCCGATGGCGCTGCCTCCGGCCCCCGTTCGCCACGACGAGCCGAGCCCGATCTTCGACTCCCTCGAGTCGGACTGGTTCCGCACCGGTCGCGCCGAGCGCATGCAGCAGGTGCACGTCGAGCGGGGCCCGGTCGGCCCGCAACAGAACGGCAACGGCCCGGGCGCTGCAGCGCCCACCCGGCCGCCGCAGCGCCCGCAGCAGCCCGCCCCGCAGCAGCACCCGCAGCAGCCGCAGCGGGCCCGCGCCGAGCACGCGGCGCCGCCTGCGCACCCGCCGCAGCCCTCGCAGCCCCCGCGGCGCGACTCGGCGGCGTGGCGGTCCTCGCCGAACGACGAGGTGTGGGAGCGCGCGGGCCAGGTCCGCCAGCCGTCCGCGGGCGGGGTCACCCCCTCCGGGCTGCCGCGGCGGGTCCCCAAGGCCAACCTCGTCCCGGGAGCCGGTGCTCCCCAACAAGCCCCACAGGGCGGTCCGCAGGTTTCCCGGGCCCCCGACGACGTGCGCGGACGCCTGACCAACCTCCGTCGCGGTATCCAGCAGGGTCGCCAGGCCGGTACGGGAACGACCGACGGCCGCGGCTTTGGCACCACTCACCAGCAGGAGCGTTAGTTGAGTCAGATGAGCCAGGCGGCACAGAATCTGAACTGGTTGATCACCAACTTCGTGGACAACACCCCCGGGGTGTCCCACACCGTGGTGGTATCCGCCGACGGCCTGCTGCTGGCCATGTCCGAGGGTTTCCCCCGTGACCGCGCCGACCAGTTGGCGGCCGTCGCCTCCGGCCTCACCTCGCTGACCGCGGGCGCGTCCCGCATCTTCGAGGGCGGCAGCGTCAACCAGACCGTCGTGGAGATGGAGCGCGGCTTCCTCCTCCTGATGTCGGTCTCGGACGGATCCTCGCTGGCCGTACTGGCGCACCCCGAGTGCGACATCGGCCTCGTGGGCTACGAGATGGCCCTGCTCGTCGACCGAGCGGGCGCCGTTCTCACCCCCGACCTGCGCGCAGAACTCCAAGGCAGCCTGATGGGCTGAGCTCCTCCCCGGAGCCCGGCCGAATGCACGCCCCATGACTACTCGCGACACGCGTCCGCTCTTACCCGGAGGACCATTCATGACCCCGCCGCCCGCCTCGCCCGGCCCGTACGGCGCGCCCCACCATGCGCCGTACGGGGGCGAAGGCGACCAGCCGCTGGTGCGGCCGTACGCCATGACCGGTGGTCGCACCCGGCCGCGCTACCAGCTCGCCATCGAGGCACTGGTCAGCACCTCCGCGGACCCGAGTGCCTACCAGGGGCTGCTCCCCGAACACCAGCGCATCTGCCACCTGTGCATGGAGATCAAGTCGGTCGCCGAGATCTCCGCACTGCTGGGGATCCCGCTGGGGGTGGCCCGGATTCTGGTGGCCGACCTGGCTGAGGCCGGTATGGTCGCCATCCACCAGCCGAGCAGCGGCGAGGCCGGCGGACAGCCTGATGTGACACTGCTCGAAAGGGTGCTCAGTGGACTTCGCAAGCTCTAGGCCGGGGCAGCAGGCGGCGTACGGTGCGCCGCCCGCGGCCCGGTCCACCACCTCGGCGAAGATCGTGGTGGCGGGTGGCTTCGGCGTGGGCAAGACCACGTTCGTCGGGGCGGTCTCGGAGATCAACCCGCTCCGTACGGAGGCCGTGATGACCTCGGCATCCGCGGGCGTGGACGATCTGACGCACGTGGCCGACAAGACCACGACGACCGTGGCGATGGACTTCGGTCGTATCACGCTCGACGACGACCTGATCCTGTACCTGTTCGGTACGCCGGGCCAGGACCGCTTCTGGTTCATGTGGGACGACCTGGTCCGCGGTGCCATCGGCGCCGTCGTCCTGGTCGACACCCGCCGGCTGGCCGACTGCTTCCCGGCCGTCGACTACTTCGAGAACAGCGGTCTGCCGTTCGTCATCGCCCTCAACGGCTTCGACGGCCACCAGCCGTACACGCCCGACGAGGTCCGGGAAGCGCTGCAGATCGGCCCGGACGCCCCCATCATCATCACGGACGCCCGGCACCGCGCCGAGGCGAAGAGCGCGCTGATCACGCTCGTCGAACACGCGCTGCTCGCTCGTCTCAAGTAAGCATTCCAGCTTGCCACTTCGCGTATGGACCGGCTGTGTCTTTTGACATGGCCGGTCCTTCTGTTCATAACGTTTCGACCGCGAATCGGAACAACCCGAACACCGCCCGCGCCCAGTCGGCTTCACTGCGCATACATCTACCCAGTGAATTGCCACCGCTTTACGCTTATGCCCGTTTTAACCGGCGCGTGATCATGGCTTCGCAGTCCTCGCCGGACGTTTGTGGAGCACCCCCATGACGTGCTGGAATTCATCGAAACCCGAGAGTAGGAACGGCGCCGCCCGCGCCGTCGCCGAGAGGTTGTTGGTCGAGTGAGGAACACGAGGCGAGCAGAGCCGGGTCCCGCGGACCACCCGCGTGGCAATTTCACCCCGCCTGCGCGATACGGCACGGCCCAGGCCGCTGCCCCCGAGGCGGCCACCGCGCCCGAGCCGGTGACGAGCTCGGGCAGCCGCTTCGCCATGCGCAACTGGCGGGTGGCCACCCGTCTGAACGTCATCCTCCTCATCCCGGTGATGGTCGCCCTGGTCTTCGGCGGCTTCCGGGTGCAGAGCTCGGTGCAGACCTGGCAGGACGCCGACGACGCGGTGCGGACCGCCAACGCCGTGCGCGCCGCCGTGGACTACGCCAACGCCGTGCTGAACGAACGCGACCTCAGCGTTGTTCCCCTGCTGGCCGGCGACACCGAGAACAAGGACGTCGTCGCGACCCGCGCGGCCACCGACCAGGCGGCCGCGAAGTTCGACGCGGCCGTCGCCGAGCTGCCCGTGAGCGACCGGCTGCAGCGCCGCGTGGCGAACATCCGCGAGGGCGAGAAGGTCCTGGCGAAGCTGCGTGACACGGCCTTCACCCGGCAGCTCCCGGGCGTGCAGACCGAGGAGAAGTACGTCGAGGTCCAGCACCCGCTGATGGAGCTCGCGAACGAGCTGGGCTTCGGCACCAACAGCATCGCCTCCTACGGCCGCACCCTCTACGCGCTCGAACTGACCAAGGCCGCCGAGTCGCTGACCCGCTCCATCGGCACCCACCTGCTCGTCGAGGACCGCGACAAGCTCGTCGACGGCGAGCTGAAGCTCCAGCTGACCGCCTTCACCTCGTACGCCTACCTCCAGCAGGTCGCCCTGGAGGAGTACCGGGGCGGTGGCACCGACGCGGACTACCAGCGACTGCTGGACGCGCAGGACGCGGCCCTGGAGAAGGGCAAGGAGCAGGTCGCCCAGGCCTCCCAGGCGGCCAAGCAGGCCGGCCAGCCCTTCAAGGCTCCGCCGAGCCTGGAGAACATGATCAAGCTGATCGCCTCCGGTCAGAGCACCGAGCAGCTCAAGGCCCAGGGCGTGACCGCGGAGAGCTGGTTCGGCGCGACCACCCTCGCCTTCGACGCCTACAAGAGCGTCGAGCAGCACCTGGCCAACCAGGCGTACAACGACTCGAGCGACATCGCCGACAGTGCCCGCATCGAAGCGATCGTCAACTCCGCCATCGTGCTCGTCGCGCTGATCATCGCCTTCATCGTGGCCGCCATGGTGGCCCGTTCGATGAGCAACAGCATGCGACGGCTGCGCACCGCGGCCTTCGAGGTCGCCGAGCAGCGCCTGCCGGCCCTGGTCGACCAGCTCTCCCGCACCGATCCGGGCAAGGTCGACACCCGCGTCCAGACGATCCCGATCACCTCGAACGACGAGATCGGCGAGGTCGCCCGCGCCTTCGACCAGATCCACCGCGAGGCCGTTCGGCTCGCCGCCGAGCAGGCCCTGCTCCGTGGCAACGTCAACGCGATCTTCACCAACCTCTCCCGCCGCAACCAGGGCCTCATCCAGCGCCAGCTGACGCTGATCACGGACCTGGAGAACAACGAGGCGGACCCGGACCAGCTGGAGAACCTCTTCAAGCTGGACCACCTGGCGACCCGCATGCGCCGCAACGGCGAGAACCTCCTGGTCCTCGCCGGCGAGGAGCCCGGCCGCCGCTGGAACCAGCCGGTCCCGCTGGTCGACGTGCTCCGCGCCGCGGCCTCCGAGGTGGAGGCGTACGAGCGCATCGAACTGGTCGGCATCCCCGAGACCGAGATCCACGGCACCGCCGTCACCGACCTCGTGCACCTGCTGGCCGAGCTGCTGGAGAACGCCACCACGTTCTCCTCGCCCCAGACCAAGGTGCGGGTCACCGCGACCCGGCTTCCCGACGGCCGCGTCATGGTCGAGATCCACGACAAGGGCATCGGCCTCACCGCCGAGGACTTCGCGGACATCAACCACAAGCTGGCCGAACCGCCGACCGTCGACGCGTCGATCTCCAAGCGCATGGGCCTGTTCGTGGTCGGCCGCCTCGCCGACCGGCACGGCATCCGCGTCCAGCTGCGCCCGTCCGGCGAGCAGGCCGGCACCACCTCGCTGGTCATGCTCCCCGAGCCGATCACCCACGGTGGCGGCGGCGAGGAGATGCCGCTGGAGGACGACTTCACCGTGTCCCGGATCGTGCCGGAGCTCGAGACCCCGCAGTTCGCCGCCTACGGGCCGACCGCCGCGGAGCTCGGCTTCGACGACTCGCGCTACGAGCGCGCCGAGGCCCCGGCCGACACCCGCTCGCTCGACCCGGTCGGCCGCTCGCTCATGCGCGACCAGCGCCGTGCCCAGCTCGAGGCCGCGGCCGGCGACCGTGCCCCGGAGCAGCTGCCGTTCGAGGGCGACGCCCGGGAACAGGGCTACCAGGAGACCGGCGCCGAGGCCGCGTTCCAGGACAACGGCTTCCAGGACAACGGCTTCCCGGCGAACGGCTTCGACCAGCAGGGCTACCAGGAGCCGCAGGCCCAGCCGTTCCAGGAGCAGCACGGCTACGACGCGCAGCCCGGGTTCCAGGAGCCGGTGTACACCGAAGGCGGCTACGCCGAGCAGGGGTACGCCGCTGCGCAGAACGGCTACGCCCAGGACGACTGGCAGCAGCAGAACGGGTACGCCCAGGAGCAGTGGACGGCGACGCCCGGCGGCGAACTGCCGCAGACGGCCCAGCCGCAGGGTTTCCCGGCCCAGGCGACGGCCGATTCCGCCACAGCCACCCCCTTCGAAGCCCCGGAGCGCGTAGGCTTCGACCGACCGGCTCCGGCCACCGGCCCGCTGCAGTCCTCGGTGACCGACGCGGGGCTGCCGCGCCGCGACCGCGGATGGCAGCAGTCCGGCCAGGCGGCCCCGGCGCAGCCGGAGCCCCAGTCGGCGGACGGCTTCCCGGCGCAGCCGGCGCCCTCCGTACCCGCGTCGGACGGGGAGTCGGAGTGGCGCTCCACGAACGACGACAACTGGCAGCGGGCCGAACAGGCCCGCAAGCCCAAGGCGGGCGGGGTCACCCCCTCCGGCCTGCCCCGACGGGTCCCCAAGGCCAACCTGGTCCCGGGTACCGCACAGCAGACTCCGCAGGGCGGACCGATGGTCTCCCGTGCACCCGAGGACGTCCGTGGCCGCCTGAGCAATCTGCGGCGCGGTGTCCAGCAGGGACGCACTGCGGGAACTGACACGAACGGCCAGGGCTTCGGCCCCAAGCACCAGGAGCGTTAGTTGAGTCCGATGAGCCAGGCGGCACAGAACCTGAACTGGTTGATCACCAGTTTCGTGGACCAGACCCCAGGGGTCTCCCATACGGTTGTGGTCTCTGCCGACGGTCTGCTGCTGGCGATGTCCGAAGGCTTCCCGCGGGACCGTGCGGACCAGTTGGCCGCGGTGGCCTCCGGTCTGACCTCGCTGACCGCGGGTGCCTCGCGCATCTTCGAGGGCGGGCACGTGAACCAGACCGTCGTGGAGATGGAGCGCGGCTTCCTCTTCATCATGTCCGTCTCGGACGGTTCCTCGCTGGCCGTGCTGGCGCACCCGGAGTGCGACATCGGCCTCGTGGGCTACGAGATGGCCCTGCTGGTCGACCGCGCGGGCAACGTGCTCACGCCCGATCTGCGTGCGGAATTGCAGGGCAGCCTGCTCAACTAACGGACAGGCATGCGGGCGCGTCTGGAGACCCGTAGGGTTTTCAGACGCGCTACCCAGCTGGAGGAGGAACCGTGGCAACGCCCCCAGGCGGAGATCAGTACGGCAATCACCAACAGCAGCCGCCCTTCAAGCGGTTCGACTTCCCCTCGGCACCCAGCCAGGACCCAGGTCCCGGCCCCACGCCGTCGCACCGGCAGCCGAGGATCCAGCCGTACGAACCCCCGCAGGCGCCACCGCCTCGGACAGCGCAGACCGGGCGTTCCAAGCCGCCGTCCGGTCTGGTACGTCCCTACGCCATGACCGGTGGCCGCACCCGGCCGCGCTACCAGCTCGCCATCGAGGCACTGGTCAGCACGACCGCCGACCCGGTCCAGCTGCGGGGCCAGTTGCCGGAGCACCAGCGGATCTGCATCCTCTGCCGGGAGATCAAGTCGGTCGCGGAGATCTCCGCGCTCCTCTCCATCCCCCTCGGCGTCGCCCGAATCCTCGTCGCCGACCTGGCGGAGGCCGGGCTCGTCGCCATTCACCAGCCCGGTGGCGACGATGCCTCGGGCGGACAGCCAGACGTGACACTGCTCGAAAGGGTGCTCAGTGGACTTCGCAAGCTCTAGCGGTCCAGCTCGCTCAACCACCTCGGCGAAGATCGTGGTGGCGGGCGGCTTCGGCGTGGGCAAGACCACGTTCGTCGGTGCCGTATCGGAGATCAACCCGCTGCGTACCGAAGCCGTGATGACCTCCGCCTCCGCGGGGATCGACGATCTGACGCACGCGCCGGACAAGACCACGACGACCGTGGCGATGGACTTCGGCCGTATCACCCTGGACGAGGACCTGATCCTCTACCTGTTCGGCACGCCGGGCCAGGACCGCTTCTGGTTCATGTGGGACGACCTGGTGCGCGGCGCCATCGGCGCGGTCGTCCTCGTGGACACCCGCCGGCTGGCGGACTGCTTCCCGGCCGTCGACTACTTCGAGAACAGCGGTCTGCCGTTCGTCATCGCCCTCAACGGCTTCGACGGCCACCAGCCGTACAACCCCGAGGAAGTCCGCGAGGCCCTCCAGATCGGTCCCGAGGCCCCCATCATCACCACGGACGCCCGGCACCGCGCCGAGGCGAAGAGCGCGCTGATCACGCTGGTCGAACACGCGCTGATGGCGCGGCTGCGGTAGCGGTTCCCGCTTCCCGTACGACGCGAAAGGCCCCGCACGACATGTGCGGGGCCTTCGCGTCGGGCCGGACCACAGGAGGACCGTTGCCCACACCCTTCGAACCGGACGACCCGGCGCACCTCGGCATCCCCGGCGGCCTGGGGTGATCGCCCCCGTGACGGCCGCTTCCCTTGCCGAGGTCTTCGCCCCGGAGCAGATCGTGCGCGTCCGCGCCACGGGGCACCGTGCCACGGGGCAGGACGCAGGGCTCACGCACGGGCCCACCCGCGGCTTCCTGGCGGACGTGGGCCTGCCGGTGGCCGACGGTGTGCTCTTCGAGCTCCGGAGGGACCTCGCGGGCGGGCCGACGCCGCTGCGGGACGCGTCCCTCGTCGAGGACCTGACGGACTACGAGGGGTTCTCCCCCGGCGTCCACCGCTGGCTGCACCTGGGCCGGGCCCTCCACGCCGAGGTGGCCCTCGACGGCGGCACCGGAAGGGTGCACGTGGTCGACCACGAGGTGCGCAGGATCGAGTGGATCCACACCGACGTCTCGTCGATGGTCCACGGGATGTGCCTGCTGCAGCTCAGGCGCCCAGACTACGACCCTCCCGGCGTGTTCCCCGAGATCGACGACCTCATCCGTATCGCCGAGGAGATCCGCGACGCCCTGACCGCCGTCGATCCCGTCCCGTTCGGCACGGGCGACGGGCTGTGGGAGGCCGTCTTCGACGACATCGCGGGCGGCATGTGGTGAGGACGTCCCCGTACGACGACGGCGGGGGGGGGGCCCCCCCGGGGGGGGGGGCCCCCCCGGGGGGGGGGGGGGGGGCGGGGCCCCCGCGGGGGGGGGGGCGGCGCCCCCCGCCCCCCCCCCCCGCCCCCCCCCCCGCCCGGGGCCG
>NZ_JBIATA010000024.1:136925-163249 GCF_042891295.1 Streptomyces sp. NPDC001902
GCCCGGGGGGCGGGGGGGGGGGTGCCGCGCTGCCCCCCCGGGGGGGGGGCCTTGGGGGGGGGCCGCCCCCGCCCCCCGCGGGGGGCGCGCCCCCCGCGGGGGGGGCCCGCGCCGCCGTTCGGAGCCGGAGGGTCAGCTGCGCCAGCTGTGCGGCGCGCTGAAGCCGGACTGCCGCTCGAGGCGGCGCCAGCCGGCCGTGGAGCGGGGCTTGACGTAGTCGGTCGCGTCCTGGCCCTGGGCCGCCGCGCGGGCGAGCAGGACAGCGGTGAGTGCGGCCAGTTCCTCGTCGCTGGCGTGGCCGCGCTCCACGCGCACGAGCGCGGCGGAGGTGCTGTCGGCAGGAGTGCTCACGGGGTTCGTCTCTCCCTTACTGGGGCGGGTTGCCGTGCTTGCGGGACGGCAGGTCGGCGTGCTTGGTGCGCAGCATCGCGAGCGAGCGGATGAGGACCTCGCGCGTCTCGGCGGGGTCGATCACGTCGTCCACCAGGCCGCGTTCGGCGGCGTAGTAGGGGTGCATCAGCTCGGACTTGTACTCCTTCACCATGCGGGCGCGCATGGCGTCGGGGTCGTCGGCCTCGGCGATCTGGCGCCGGAAGATCACGTTGGCGGCGCCTTCGGCGCCCATGACGGCGATCTCGTTGGTCGGCCAGGCGTAGGTGAGGTCGGCGCCGATCGACTGGCTGTCCATGACGATGTAGGCACCTCCGTACGCCTTCCGCAGGATCAGCGAGATCCGCGGCACGGTCGCGTTGCAGTACGCGTACAGCAGCTTGGCGCCGTGCCGGATGATGCCACCGTGCTCCTGGTCGACGCCGGGCAGGAAGCCGGGGACGTCCAGGAGGGTGATGAGCGGGATGTTGAAGGCGTCGCACATCTGGACGAAGCGCGCGGCCTTCTCGCTGGCCTCGATGTCGAGGACGCCGGCGAGGGAGGCGGGCTGGTTGGCGATGATGCCGACGACCTGGCCGTCGAGGCGGGCCAGGGCCACGATGATGTTGGTCGCCCAGCGCTCGTGGATCTCCAGGTACTCGCCGTCGTCGACGAGCTCCTCGATGACCTGGTGCATGTCGTACGAGCGGTTGCCGTCGGCGGGGACGATGTCCAGCAGGACGTCGCCGCGCCGGTCGGCCGGGTCCGCGGCGGGGACCGACGGGGGGTTCTCGCGGTTGTTCTGCGGCAGCATCGACAGCAGGTAGCGGACCTCCTCCAGGCATGTCTGCTCGTCGTCGTACGCGAAGTGCGAGACACCGGAGACCTCGGAGTGGACGTCGGCGCCGCCGAGCCCGTTCTGGGAGATCTTCTCGCCGGTGACGGCCTGGACCACGTCCGGGCCGGTGATGAACATCTGGGAGGTCTCCCGGACCATGAACACGAAGTCGGTCAGGGCCGGGGAGTACGCGGCGCCGCCGGCGCAGGGGCCGAGCATCACGGAGATCTGCGGGATCACACCGGAGGCACGGGTGTTGCGCTGGAAGATGCCGCCGTAGCCGGCGAGCGCCGAGACGCCCTCCTGGATGCGGGCGCCGGCACCGTCGTTGAGCGAGACCAGCGGGGCTCCGGCCGAGATGGCCATGTCCATGATCTTGTGGATCTTGCTGGCGTGGGCCTCCCCCAGCGCGCCGCCGAAGATCCGGAAGTCGTGGGCGTACACGAAGACGGTCCGCCCGTGGACGGTGCCCCAGCCGGTGATGACCCCGTCGGTGTAGGGCTTCTTCGCCTCCAGGCCGAACCCGCTGGCGCGGTGCCGGCGCAGCGGCTCCACCTCGTTGAAGGAGCCCTCGTCGAGCAGCAGCTCGATGCGCTCGCGCGCGGTGAGCTTGCCCTTGGCCTTCTGGGCCTGGGTCGCCTTCTCGCTGGGGCCGAGCCGGACCTGCTCGCGGATGGCGTGCAGTTCCGCGACGCGCCCGCGGGCGTCGTTCGCCGGCTGCGCGGCCTCTTCGGCCCCTTCGGCCTCGGCGGGCTGGGTCGGCACCTCGTCCAAAACGCTCATGACATCGACCATACGAGCGGAGGGCCGTCATAATCGGCGTCGACTTCGTACAGTGTCCGGACCCGCTTCATGGAGCATCTGGACAGAACCAACACAAGAAAGGCCCCGCACGGCACGTGCGGGACCTTTTCTTTGTAGCGGTCGTCCACCCGGACGCAACGGGACCGCTACCTTCCGGATACCGCCTCGGCCAGCGCAAGGACACGCCGGGCGTCATCCACATGGAGGTTCTCGATCATCCGGCCGTCCACCGTGACCACCCCGCGGCCCTCGGCCACGGCCTCCTCGAAGGCCTCGATGATGCGCCGCGCCCTGTCGGCTTCCTCCTGCGAGGGGGCGAAGACCCTGTTGCAGATCTCCACCTGCCGGGGGTGGATGAGGGTCTTGCCGTCGAAGCCGAACTGCCGGCCCTGGACGCACTCCGCCTCGAAGCCGGTCTCGTCGGTGACGTCGTTGTAGACACCGTCCAAAATCACCTTGCCGGCCTCGCGCGCACCCAGAAGGGCGAGAGAGAGCCCGGTGAGGAGCGGGGCCCGGCCCGGGACGTGCTCGGCGTGCAGCTCCTTGGCGAGGTCGTTGGTGCCCATGACCAGTACGCGCAGCCGCTCGGAGGCCGCCGCGACGGCACGGGCGTCCAGCATCGCGCGCGGGGTCTCCACCATCGCCCAGATGGCGGTGCGGTCCGGGGCGCCGGCGGCCTCCAGGGCCCGCTCGACGGCGTGCACGGTCGCGGCCGAGTCGACCTTGGGGACGACCACGGCGTCGGGACCCGCCTCGGCGGCGGCCCGCAGATCGTCCTCGTGCCAGGGGGTGCCGGGCGAGTTCACCCGGATGGTGACCTCCCGGTACCCGTACTCCCCGGAGGCGGCGGCAGCGGCGACGCGCTTGCGGGCGTCGGCCTTGGCGTCCGGCGCGACGGAGTCCTCCAGGTCGAGGATGAGCGCGTCGGTGGGGAGGGCCTTCGCCTTCTCCAGGGCGCGCTCGTTCGCGCCGGGCATGTAGAGGACGGAGCGGCGCGGCCGCAGGATCGCGTCGGTCATCGGTTCTGCTCCTGCTCCTTGTACGCGGCCTCGTACGCCTGCGCCAGCTCCGGGTCGCGGGCGGCCAGCGCCTCCGCGAGCTCGATGACGACGTGGCACTGCTTCACCGTGGCGTCGTCCTGCATCTTGCCGTCGATCATCACCGCTCCGGTGCCGTCACCCATCGCGTCGATGACCCTGCGCGCCCAGGCGACGTCCGCCGGCGCCGGGGAGAAGACCCGCTTGGCGATGTCGATCTGCACCGGGTGCAGGCTCCACGCCCCGACGCAGCCGAGCAGGAAGGCGTTGCGGAACTGGTCCTCGCAGGCGGTGGTGTCCTTGATGTCGCCGAAGGGCCCGTAGTACGGCAGGATCCCGTGCGCGGCGCAGGCGTCGACCATGCGCGCGATCGTGTAGTGCCACAGGTCCTGCTGGAAGGTCAGCCGCGGCAGCTCCGCGTCCCCTTCCGCGCCCAGGGGGCCTTTCGGGTCCTCCCGCACGAGGTACCCCGGGTGTCCCCCGCCGACGCGGGTGGTCTTCATGCGACGGCTCGCCGCCAGGTCGGCCGGGCCGAGGGAGATGCCCTGCATCCGGGGGCTGGCCCCGGCGATCTCCTCGACGTTCGCCACGCCCGTGGCGGTCTCCAGGATCGCGTGGACCAGGATCGGCCGCTCGATGCCCGCCTTGGCCTCCAGCTGGGCGAGCAGCCGGTCGACGTAGTGGATGTCCTCGGCGCCCTCCACCTTGGGCACCATCACGACGTCGAGCTTGTGGCCGATCTCGGTGACCAGGGTCAGCAGGTCGTCCAGCGCCCACGGCGAGTCCAGGCTGTTGATCCGGGTCCACAGCTGGGTGTCCCCGAAGTCGTGGGCCTTGGCCGTGTCGACCAGCCCGGCGCGGGCGGCCTCCTTGCGGTCGGCTGAGACGGCGTCCTCCAGGTTGCCCAGCAGGACGTCCACCTTGGGGGCGATGGAGGGGACCTTCGCGGCCATCTTCTCGTTGCTCGGATCGAAGAAGTGGATCATCCGCGACGGCCGGAACGGTACTTCCCGTACGGGGGCCGGGGCCCCCACGGCCAGCGGTCGGAAGAAGTCCTTCGCGGAACGCATGCGGTCTCCCGGGGTCGAGGGTGGGGAGCGTACGGCGCTCACTTTATGATCCGCGGGACCTCCGCGTTACTGGTCGGTACGTGTGCCGTTGGTCACCGGTCGGCCACGGGCGGCAGACGGTAGGTCAGGTCGGGCTCGCCCTCCTCGTTCGCGGTGCTCTCGCTGCCGGGGACGGCCCGGAAGCCGTGCCGTTCGTAGAACGCGCGTGCCGCGGCGTTGCGCCGGAAGACGTGCAACGACAGTGGGCCGTCCGGGTGGTGGCGCACGACCTCGTCGAGCAGCCGCGAGCCGATGCCACGTCCGCGCGCGTCGGGCCGCAGGTAGAGGTGCTCCAGCCAGTCGCCGTCGAGCGCCGCGAAACCGGCCGCGGCACCGGTCGCGGCCTGCTCCGCGACCCACACCCGGCACTGCTCCAGGACGACGTTCGCGACCCACCACCGGGTCTCCTCGTCGGTGTGCAGCCGGGGCAGCCAGGGCATCGCGGCCGCCCGGGAGGCGAGGAAGACCGCGGTGAGCGCGTCCGCGTCCGCGGCCTGTCCGGGCCTGATCCGTATCGCTGTGTCATCGGTCACGCGATGACCGTACGCCGGGAGCGGGAGCGTGATCGAATGGGTTTCTCCGCCCCGGGAAGGACGAGCCCCATGACCACCGCGACCGTGCACTCGCTGACCTGCTACCCCGTCAAGGGCTGTGCCGGCGTGCCCTTGGTCGGCGTCGCCGTCGGCGCGACCGGTCTGGCCCACGACCGTACGTTCATGGTGGTCGACGCCGCCGACGGGTCCTTCCGCAGCCAGCGGGCGCTGCCCCGCATGGCCGTGGTGCACGCGGACGTCACCGACGACGGCAAGCACCTGGCGCTGTCGGCGCCCGGCGCCGGGGAACTGACGCTGGAGGTGGCGTACGAGGGGCCGCCGCGTGAGGTCGTCCTGTTCGACCGGCCGCTGGGGCCGGCGGTGGACCAGGGCGAGGAGGCCGCACGCTGGTTCTCCGAGGCGCTGAGGGCGCCCTCGCGCCTGGTGCGCGTGCGCCCGGGCTTCGACCGGGACGGCTGGGGCGAGCACCCCGGCAAGGTCAACTTCGCCGACGCCCACGCCCTCTCGGTGGCCTCGCTGGCCTCGCTCGACGACCTCAACCGGCGCATCACCGAGCGCGGCGGCACGCCCGTGCCCATGGACCGCTTCCGCCCCAACATCGTGGTCGCCGGCTGGAGCGAGCCCCACACCGAGGACCGGGTGCGGCTCATGGACGTCGGCACCGCCCGGCTCGGCTACTCCGTCCGCGCGATGCGCTGCTCCGTGCCGCTGGTCGACCAGGCGACCGGCCGTACGGCCGGCCCCGAGCCGGTGCGCACCCTGGCCGGCTACCGGCGGGAGCCGGAGTACGGCAACAAGGTGAGCTTCGCGATGAAGGCCGCGGTGCTCCGGCCGGGCACGATCGCGGTGGGCGACCCGGTGGAGGTGCGGGCCTGGGCGTGACCGCCCTCCCGGCCGGCCGAACGGAAGCCTGCCCTGGCCGCTGCTGGAGCCGGGCCGCAACGAGGTCGTGGTGCCGGAGCCCGACGGTTGCGACGCGCCCGTCGTCGAGGTGCGGGACCGCCCGCGGCCCGGCCGGGACCGGGCCGCGGGCGGCTCACCCGGCGAGGATCAGCAGCCGCCGCAGTTGTAGTACAGGACGTCCCAGTGGTTGCCCTCGTCGGCGTAGATGTTGCCCGAACCGGAGCGGTACTGGGGGGCGCCGTCACCGCGCAGGCCGATGTAGGTGAAGGCGCTGTGGATGTAGTTGGTGACGCAGCTGTTCTTGCCGTAGTCGAGCTTGTAGCCGTTCCAGTGCGAGTAGGTGCCGCTCGCGTGACCGGTCTCGGTGCCGCCGGTGATGTTCAGGGCGCAGCCGGTGGCGCCCTTCAGGGTGACCGCGCCCTGGGCGGTCGCCTGGTTGAGCTGGTCGAAGGACGTGCAGGTCGCGTTGTTGCGGTTGGAACAGCCACCTGACGAGGACCAGGTGATCCCGGCGTTGCGGAACATCGTCGTGGCCTGGGCGTGCGTCAGTTTGGTGACGGCGTAGGCGTCGCGGGACGCGGCGAGACCGACGCCGGGGGCGAACAGCACTCCGAGCGCGAGGACGAGTGCGCTCAGGACGGAGCGGATCTTCATCGGGGATTCCTCCTGCTGGTGACCGTGCTTCCGGTGGGGCGGCTGTGCAGCTGGAGCAGGTGGAGCAGGAGGAGTGTGCCCGGCGTTCTACGCGCGTATGCACGGCAGTTGGGCCGCCGTGGAAGGGGACGCGGACGCGGACACGGTTGGTGCCGGGTCCGCGTCCACGGCCGTGTCCGTGTCCGCGACCGCCGAGCTCATCGGAGGGCGGCCGTCAGTCGTTCCGGCGCGGCTCCACGCCGGCGCGCAGCAGCCCGTACGCGTACGCGTCCTCCAGGGCCTGCCAGGAGGCGGCGATGACGTTCTCGCCGACACCGACGGTGGACCACTCGCTGATGCCGTCGGAGGTGGAGACCAGTACCCGGGTGATGGACTCCGTGCCGTGCTTGCCCTCCAGGATGCGGACCTTGTAGTCCACCAGCTCCAGCTTCGCCAGCTGCGGGTAGGTCCGCTCCAGCGCCACGCGCAGCGCGCGGTCCAGCGCGTTGACCGGGCCGTTGCCCTCGGCGGTGGCGACGATGCGCTGGCCGTCGGCCCACACCTTGACCGTCGCCTCGTTGGCGTGGGTGCCGTCGGGGCGGTCCTCGACGATGGCGCGCCAGGACTCGACCCGGAAGTAGTGCAGCGGGCGGCCCTCGACCTCCTCGCGCAGCAGGAGTTCGAAGGAGGCGTCGGCGGCCTCGTAGGTGTAGCCCGCGAGTTCGCGCTCCTTGACGCGCGCCACGACCCGGCCGATCAGCTCGCGGTCGTCACCGAGGTCGATGCCGAGTTCCTTGCCCTTGAGCTCCACCGAGGCACGGCCCGCCATGTCGGAGACCAGCATGCGCATGGTGTTGCCGACCAGCTCCGGGTCGATGTGCTGGTAGAGGTCGGGATCGACCTTGATCGCCGAGGCGTGCAGCCCCGCCTTGTGGGCGAAGGCCGAGATTCCCACGTACGGCTGGTGGGTGGAGGGCGTGAGGTTGACGACCTCGGCGATGGCGTGCGAGATGCGGGTCATCTCGACGAGGGCGCCGGCGGGCAGGACCTTGCGGCCGTACTTGAGCTCCAGCGCCGCCACGACCGGGAAGAGGTTGGCGTTGCCGACCCGCTCGCCGTAGCCGTTGGCGGTGCACTGGACGTGCGTGGCGCCCGCGTCGACGGCGGCGAGGGTGTTGGCGACGGCGCAGCCGGTGTCGTCCTGGGCGTGGATCCCGAGACGCGCGCCGGTGTCGGCGAGCACGGTGCGGACGACGGCGGTGATCTGGGCGGGGAGCATCCCGCCGTTGGTGTCGCACAGGACGACGACGTCGGCGCCGGCCTCGTGGGCGGCGCGCACAACCTCCTTGGCGTACCCAGGGTTGGCCTTGTAGCCGTCGAAGAAGTGCTCGCAGTCGACGAAGACCCGGCGGCCCTGGGAGCGCAGGTAGGAGACGGTGTCCCGGACCATCTCCAGGTTCTCCTCCAGCGTGGTCCGCAGGGCCAGCTCGACGTGCCGGTCATGGGACTTGGCGACCAGGGTGATGACCGGTGCGCCCGACTCCAGAAGCGCCCTGACCTGGGGGTCCTCCGCCGCATTGCCGCCGGCGCGACGCGTGGCGCCGAAGGCCACCAGCTGGGCGTGCGACAGGTCCAGCTCGGCGGCGGCGCGGGCGAAGAACTCGGTGTCGCGCGGGTTGGCGCCGGGCCAGCCGCCCTCGATGAAGCCCACCCCGAAGTCGTCCAGGTGCCGGGCGATCGTCAGCTTGTCGGCGACGGTGAGGTTGATGCCCTCGCGCTGCGCGCCGTCGCGCAGCGTGGTGTCGAAGACGTGGAAGCTGTCGTCCAGTACGGCCGTCATGGTTCGTTCCAACTCCTGTCGGGTGAGTGGTTCCGGAGGACCGGGCTCCACTTGCCCCCATCTTCCCTCGCGCTGCACCGCCTCCGGCACGGGTGGGCCGGGAAACGAAAAGACCCCTCGCGGGTGCGAGAGGTCTGCGCGCGGGTCTGGGACACGGTGGTCGCTTCCGCGGTGGTCTGCGGTTCGGCGATCACTGAGGACCGGCGCGCCTGCTGCCGATAATCATGGCGAACGAGGGCACATCGGCAGTCTGCCACAGGACCCGCGGGCGTGGGACACGGTCTCAGGATGCGGGCACCCGGTCGGCCGCGGGCCGACCGTCAGGCGGTGGGCGCCGGGGTGAGGGCGTCGTCCAGGAACTCCTTGACGTGCTCCAAGGCCTGCTCGCGGTCCAGCCCGGGCAGCCCGATGACCAGGGGCACGCCGAAGCCGTCCAGCAGCGCCCTCAGCCGTACGGTGAAGCGCTCGGGATCCAGTGGCCGGAAGTCGCCGCGCGAGATGCCCTCGGCGAGCAGGGCGACCAGGTCGCGGTGCCAGACCAGTTCGAGATCGAGTTGTCGGCGGAGCACCTCCTCGGCGGCCGTCGTCCTGTTCCAGATCTCGGACCAGAGCGTCCATCGCGGGTCGCGGCGCCCGTCGGGCAGGTACAGGTCGATGACGGCGTCGAGCCGTTCCCGGGGAGCGGTGGGGCTGCCCAGCACCCGCCGGCGCTCGGCGGCGAGCTGCTCCTCGCTCCATTCGAGGGTCTGCAGCAGCAGCTCGTCCTTGCTGCCGAAGTAGTAGAGGACGTGGCCGCTGCTCATGCCGACCTGCCGGCCGAGGCCCGCGATGGTCAGCTCGGCCAGCCCGCGCTCGGCGATGGTCGCCATGGCGGCGGCCATCACGTCCTCGCGGGGCTGCTTGAGCCGCCGCCGAGGGCGGGCGGGTCCGGTCACGGTTCCTCCGGGGCGGTCACACCTGGGGCTGCTGCTGGGTGATGCAATGAATACCACCACCGTGGGCGAAGATCGTACGAGCGTCCACCAGCACGACCTCCCGCTGCGGGAGGAGCCGCTCGAAGACGGCCTTGTTGACCTCGTCGGCGGGGTCGTCGAAGGCGCACAGGATCACGGCGCCGTTGCAGAGGTAGTGGTTGACGTAGGAGTAGTCGACCAGCTCCCCGTCCACCTCCTGGACCTGCGGCGCGGGCAGCTCCACGACCTCCAGCGGCCGGCCCTTGGCGTCGGTGGCGGCCCGCAGCAGGGACGTGACCTCCCGGGAGACGGCGTGGTCGGGGTGGGCCGGGTCCTGCTGGCTGTGGACGACGACCACGCCGGGGCGGACGAAGGCCGCCACGATGTCGACGTGCCCGCGGGTGCCGAAGCGGCCGTAGTCGGCGGTGAGACCGCGGGGCAGCCAGATCGCCTTGCGCGTTCCGAGGAAGGCGTGGACCTCGGCTTCCACCCGCTCCCTGGTCCAGCCCGGGTTGCGGCCCGGGTCGAGCTGCACGGTCTCGGTGAGCAGCACGGTTCCCTCGCCGTCGACGTGGATGCCGCCGCCCTCGTTCACGAAGGACGTGCCGTAGCGGGTCGCGCCCGCCCGTCCGGCGACGAAGGCGCCGATCTCCGCGTCGTGCCCCCAGGCCGCCCACTCCTGGGCGCCCCAGCCGTTGAACGTCCAGTCGGCGGCCGCGAGGCGTCCGGCACCGGTCAGGAAGGTCGGGCCCATGTCCCGCATCCAGGCGTCGTCCAGCGGCGCCTCGGTGACCGTGACGTGCGCGCCGCCTGAGCCGAGCAGCTCCCGGGCGCCCGCGGCGTCCTCGGGGCGTGCCACGACGGTCACCGGCTCGAAGCGGGCGACCGTCCGGGCCACGGCGGCCCAGGCCCCGCGGGACACGGCCAGGTCCTCGGCGCCGTCGAAGGTGACGCTGGGGGACGGCCACGCCATCCAGGTGCGGGTGTGCGGGGCCCACTCGGGCGGCATCGTGTAGCCGTCGGCGGCGGGGGTGGCGGGCATGGTGCTGGTCCTTGTCACAAGAAGTAGAGACGGCTGAGCGACACCTGTTCCGCGGGCTCGGAACGCAGCGGGTCGCCGTCGAGTGTCACCAGGCCCGTCCCGCCGTCCACGTCGACCTGCCCGGTGCGGGAGTTGAGGACGAGGTCGGCCGGGCCGATGCCGCGGGTGCCGCGCACGGCGACGCGACGGCGCCGGGTGGGCATCCGGTCGTGCTCCAGCTCCAGGGCGGGGCGGGCCACGAACGCCACGGACAGGTCGGCGGCGGTCGCGCCGTGGGCCCCGAACAGCGGGCCGAGGACGAGCGGTTCGCAGGTGTCGGTGGCGGCGCCCGGGTCGCCGGTGACCCCGTACGCGGGGAAGCCGGACTTGAGCACCATCTGCGGCTTGGCGCCGAAGTACTGCGGTCGCCACAGCACGATATCGGCGAGCTTGCCGACCTCGATCGAGCCGATCTCGTGGGCGAGGCCGTGGGCGATCGCCGGGTTGATGGTGAGTTTGGCGACGTAGCGCAGCACGCGGGCGTTGTCGTCGTCCGGGCCGTCCCCCTCCAGGGGGCCGCGCTCGGACTTCATCTTCCCGGCCATGGCGAAGGTGCGGCGTACGGTCTCACCGGCGCGGCCCATGCCCTGGGCGTCGGAGGAGGTGATGCCGATCGCCCCCAGGTCGTGCAGCACGTCCTCGGCGCCCATCGTGCCGGCGCGGATGCGGTCGCGGGCCATCGCGGCGTCGCCCGGCAGGTCGGGCTTGAGGTCGTGGACGGAGACGATCATCCCGTAGTGCTCGCCGACCGCGTCGCGGCCGAACGGCAAGGTGGGGTTGGTGGAGGAGCCGATGACGTTGGGCACGCCCGCCATCTTCAGCACGTTGGGGACGTGCCCGCCGCCGCAGCCCTCGATGTGGAAGGCATGGATCGTGCGGCCCTCCAGCACGCGCAGGGTGTCCTCCACGGACAGGCACTCGTTCAGGCCGTCGCTGTGCAGGGCGACCTGGACGTCGTACTCCTCGGCCACGCGCAGCGCGGTGTCCAGGGCGCGGGTGTGGGCGCCCATGTCCTCGTGGACCTTGAAGCCGGACGCCCCGCCCTCGGCGAGCGCCTCGACCAGCGGCGCCGGGTCGGAGGACGAACCGCGGCCGAGGAAGCCGATGTTGACGGGCCAGGCGTCGAAGGAGTTGAAGGCGTGCCGCAGCGCCCAGGGCGAGTTGACGCCCACGCCCCACACGGGCCCGAACTCCTGGCCGATGATCGTGGTGACCCCGGAGGCGAGCGAGGCCTCCATGATGCGCGGGGACAGCAGGTGGACATGGGTGTCCACGGCTCCGGCGGTGGCGATCAGCCCCTCGCCGGACACGATGGAGGTGCCCGTGCCGACCACGACGTCCACCCCGTCGAGGGTGTCGGGGTTGCCGGCCCGGCCGATGGCGTGGATGCGGCCCTCGCGGATGCCGATGGACACCTTGCGGATGCCGACGGCCGCATCGATGACCAGCACGTTGCTGATCACCACGTCGCAGGTGTCGCGGACGGCGGCGGCCTTGAGCGCCAGCCCGTCGCGGGCGGTCTTGCCGAACCCGGCGAGGAACTCGTCCCCGGGCCGCTGGGAGTCCGACTCGACGCGGACCACCAGGCCCGAGTCGCCCAGCCGGACCCGGTCCCCGGCACGCGGTCCGTGCACGGCGGCGTACTCGTACGGGTCGATGCTCATGACCGCGCCCCCAGGTATCCGCACGCGGCGGCCCGCCGCAGCGCCTCCGCCTTCGCGCCGGGCGCGTCGAGCGGACCGTCGACGAGCCCGGCGAAGCCGATCACCACACGGTCGCCGCCGACCGGGACCAGCCCGACCTCCCGCGCCTCCCCCGGCCCGAAGCGCACGGAGGAACCGGCCGGCACGTGCAGCCGCATGCCGTACGCCGCCGAACGGTCGAAGTCCAGCCGGGGGTTGGCCTCGAAGAAGTGGAAGTGCGAGGTCACGCTGACCGGTACGGAGGCGGTGTTGCGCACGGCCACCAGCACCTCCGGGGGCTGCTCGGGATGGGCCGGGCCCGGCAGCACGGCGCCGGGGGCGTCCGACCCCAGCGAGCCCCCGCCGATCGGGTCCGTGACCACGGCCAGCCGCGAGCCGTCGTCGAAGACGGCCTCCACGTGGACCTCGGTGACGACGTCCGCCACGCCGGGCAGCACGTCACCGGGGCCGAGCACGGCACGGCCGGCCTCGACGGCCTCCGCGAGGCGCGCCCCGTCCCGCGCCGCCTCGCAGACCGTGTCGGCGATCAGGGCGGTGGCCTCGGGCACGTTGAGCCGCAGCCCGCGCGCCCGGCGGGCCCGGGCCAGCTCCGCGGCGCCGAACAGCAGCAGCCGGTCGCGCTCGGTCGGGGTGAGCCTCACGTCTCCGCACCTCCCACATCGACCTCCCACATCGATCACCGATTAGAGCACCACTCTAAACCTGAAAGCCACCCAGGGGAAGTATTGACCTCGGCGCAGGGTGGGAGGAAATTGAGTGGCGTTCAAACTTTCCCGGCACGGCAAGGGAGCCCGCCATGCAGATCGAACAACGCGGAGTGGACACCGTCCCCGACGAGGAACGGACCAGTCGCCCCCGCGACCTGGTCAGCATCCTGCTGGGCTCGAACCTCGCGCTGGGCGTGATCGTCTTCGGCTGGCTCCCGGTCTCGTTCGGCCTCGGCTGGTGGGCCTCCGTCACGTCCCTGCTCCTGGGCACCGTGGTCGGCACGGTGCTGGTCGCCCCGCTCGCGCTGGTCTCGCTGCGCACCGCCACCAACCTCTCCACGAGCAGCGGCGCCCACTTCGGCGTGCGCGGCCGGCTGCTCGGCTCGGTCATCGGCCTGCTGCTGTCGCTCGGCTACACCGCGCTGACCCTGTGGGTCGGCGGCGACGCCGTCGTCGGCTGCCTCGGCCGGCTCGTCGGGCTGCCGGCCGGCGGCTGGAGCTACGCCGTGGTCTACGCCCTGCTCGCGGCCTGCACCGCCACGTCCGCCGTCTTCGGCTACCGGATGCTGCTGCGGCTCAGCCGCGCGCTGTCCATAGGGCTGACGGTGCTGCTGGTCATCGGGGTCCTCGCGTACGCGGGGGACTTCACGACGGCCGCGCCCGCCGGAACGCAGTACCTGCTCGGCGGCTTCTGGCCGACCTGGCTGCTCGCCACGGTCTCGGCGGGCCTGAGCGGGCCGATCGCGTTCATCACGCTGCTGGGCGACTACACGCGCTACATATCGCCGCGCCGCTTCTCCCAGCCGCGGGTCTTCCGGGCCACCTGCGCCGGGCTCGTCGCCGGACTGCTCGTGCCCCAGCTCTTCGGCACCTTCACGGCGCTCGCGGTGGGGGCCGGCGAGGACTACGCGGGGCCGCTGGTCGCGGCGGCGCCCGCCTGGTACCTGGTGCTGCTGCTGGCCAACGCGTCGGCGGGCTCGGTGGGCAACGCGGGGCTGATGCTCTACAGCATGGGCCTGGACCTGGACGCGATCCTCCCGCGGGCGACGCGCACACAGGCGACCTACGTGGTGGCCGCGGTCTCCACCGCACTGGTCTACCTCGGGCACTTCGCCTGGGCCGCCCAGGACGCGATGACCTCGTTCGTCCTGCTGCTCACCGCCGTGGGCACCCCGTGGGCGGTCGTCACCCTCATCGGATTCGCCCGGAGCCGGGGCCGCTACGACACCGACGCCCTCCAGGTCTACAACCGGCGCAGCCGCGGCGGTCTGTACTGGTACCGCGGCGGCTGGAACGTGCAGGCCACGCTCGCCTGGGCGGCGGGGTCCGCCATCGGGCTGCTCGCCGTCGACACCCCGGCCTACAGCGGACCCCTGCTGTCCGTGACCGGCGGGATCGACCTCAGCTTCCTGATATCGGGTGCCGTCACGGCCGCGGTGTACCTCGTGCTCAACGCGGGCCGCCCGCACCCCGTGCCGCCGGCGCCGACCCCGGAACGGGTCGCGGTCACGGTCACCGTGTGAGGCGGGGCCGCTCCCCCGCCCGGCCCCGCCGTCGCACGGACAGCGGTGCGGCGCCGCCCGGGTCCTGCCCGACGCGGCGCCCTACGGGGGCGGTGGGCGGTCAGCCGCCCAGAGGGTGCATCCAGCCGTGGGTGTCGGGGGTCTGGCCGGTCTGGATGTCGAGCAGCGCCTTGCGCAGCTTCATGGTCACCTCGCCCGGCTCGCCGTCGCCGACGGTCCAGTCCGCGCGGGTGGACTTCACGGAACCGACCGGCGTGATGACGGCCGCGGTGCCGCAGGCGAAGACCTCGGTCAGCGATCCGTCCGCGTTGCCGTTCTTCCAGTCGTCCACGCAGATCCGCCCCTCGCGGACCTCGTAGCCGAGGTCGGCGGCGATGCGCAGCAGCGAGGCGCGGGTGATGCCGGGGAGGAGGGAGCCGGTGAGCTCGGGGGTGACGATCGTGTCCCCGTACACGAAGTACAGGTTCATGCCGCCCATCTCCTCGATCCAGCGGCGCTCGATCGCGTCGAGCCACACGACCTGGTCGCAGCCGTGCTCGATGGCCTGGGCCTGGGCGACCAGCGACGCGGCGTAGTTGCCGCCGGCCTTCGCGGCGCCGGTGCCGCCGGGCGCGGCACGGACGTACTCCTCGGAGAGCCAGACGGAGACCGGCTTGACGCCACCGGGGAAGTAGGCCCCGGCTGGGGAGGCGATGACCATGAACAGGTACTCGTTGGCCGGCCTGACGCCGAGACCGACCTCGGTGGCGAACATGAAGGGGCGCAGGTACAGCGACTGCTCACCTTGGCTCGGCACCCACGCCTCGTCCTGGGTGACGAGCGCGTCGACGGCGGCGAGGAAGGTCTCGACGGGCAGCTCGGGCATGGCCAGGCGGCGGGCGGAGGCCTGGAAGCGCTCGGCGTTGGCCTCGGGACGGAAGGTGGCGACGGACCCGTCGGGCTGACGGTAGGCCTTGAGACCCTCGAAGATCGTCTGCGCGTAGTGCAGCGTCATGTTCGCGGGGTCGATGGAGAGCGGCGCGTACGGGACGAGCTCCGCGTCGTGCCAGCCACGGCCCTCGGTCCACCGGATCGTCACCATGTGGTCGGTGAAGTGGCGGCCGAAGCCGGGGTTGGCGAGGATCGCCTCGCGCTGCGCGGCGGGCAGCGGGCGCGAGGAGGGCTTGAGCTCGATCGTGGGCGTCGTCATCTGTCGTGTCCTTCGCGTCAGGGTCAGGGCGGACCGCACCCGCCGTCCCGAGGTGCTAGGACGTCCGAGTTTCCCCTCGCACAGCGGCCCCACCGCTGATTATCGCAGCGGCGGGGCCGGAGACGTACATGCGCGGCCCGAGAGGTCAGGGTCAGTCGTGGAGCGGTCACTGACCGGCCGGGCCGACTGGCGGAGGCCAACCCGGCGGTCAGCCGGCTACTCGCGCGGCGAGCGCGTCGCCGATCTCGGAAGTGCTGCGCGTCCCGGAGCGCTCGGCGAGGTCCGCGGCCACGGCGGCCTCGATCCGCTCGGCCTCGGCGGTGTAACCGAGATGCCGCAGCAGCATGCCGACCGAGAGCACGGTGGCGGTCGGGTCGGCCTTGCCCTGGCCGGCGATGTCCGGGGCGGAGCCGTGCACCGGCTCGAACATCGACGGGAACGCACCGCCCGGGTTGATGTTGCCGCTGGCGGCGAGGCCGATGCCTCCGGTCACCGCGGCGGCCAGGTCGGTGAGGATGTCACCGAAGAGGTTGTCGGTGACGATCACGTCGAAGCGCTCGGGCTGGGTGACGAAGAAGATCGTCGCGGCGTCCACGTGCAGGTAGTCGGTGGTGACCTCGGGGTACTCCTCGCCGACCTTGTCGAAGATGTTCTTCCACAGGTGGCCGGCGTGCACGAGGACGTTGTTCTTGTGGACCAGCGTCAGCTTCCTGCGGGGGCGCGCCTGGGCGCGGGCGTAGGCGTCGCGCACCACGCGCTCGATGCCGAACGCCGTGTTGAGGCTGACCTCGGTGGCCACCTCCTGCGGCGTACCGGTGCGCAGGGAGCCGCCGTTGCCGACGTACGGGCCCTCGGTGCCCTCGCGGACGACGACGAAGTCGATGCTCGGCTCGCCGGCCAGCGGACCCTTCACACCCGGGAAGAGCCGGGAGGGCCGCAGGTTGACGTGGTGGTCGAAGGCGAAGCGGAGCTTCAGCAGCAGCCCGCGCTCCAGGACGCCCGAGGGCACCGACGGGTCGCCGACCGCGCCGAGCAGGATCGCGTCGTGGGCCTTGAGCTGTTCCAGCTCCGCGTCCGGCAGGGTCTCGCCGGTCTCGTGCCAGCGCTTGGCGCCGAGGCTGTACTCCTTGGTCTCCAGCTTCACGTCCTGCGGAAGGACGGCGGACAGGACCTTCAGGCCCTCGGCCACCACCTCCTGGCCGATTCCGTCGCCGGGGATCACTGCGAGACTGATGCTGCGAGACATGGCGAGAACCCTACTCCGCCGTCCATGGAATGACACATGATGTCCGCATGGCGGACGCCTCCTGTACGCGCCAGGTGCTGTTCACCCGTATGACCGCGCTGAGTTGGCGGCGGAAGGGAATTCCCTGTCCATGGACACTCCACGCATGGGAATCGACGAGGACCTCGCCGGCCGTCTGAGCATGGCGGAGCAGCATGCCTGGCTGCGGGAGCGGCACTCCCGCAGACGGGTGATCCGGGGCGGTGTCGCGGTCGCCGGGACCGTCGCCGGGGCCGGTGTGCTGGGCGCGTCGGCGTACGCCGGGAGGGAGCCGGCCGCCGCGCCGGCGCGCTTCCCCGCGGTGCCCGCCCCGCCGGCCGCGGTCCACGTGGACGGTGCCCTGGTGGCCCCGTTCGGCCGGCACCTGGCCTTCGGCGCCGACCCCGGGACCCAGATGCGCGTCTCCTGGCAGGTGCCGCTGCCGGTGCGGGGGCCGTTCGTCCGGGTGGGGCTGCGGCCCTGGGACCTCGGGCAGCGGATCGAGGCCGAGGTGCGCCCGCTGCACACGGCAGCGCTCGGCAAGGAACTGCCCGCGGTGGAGCAGTACTACCTGCACGCGGCGCTCGACAGGCTACGCCCCGGCACCACGTACTACTACGGCGTGGGACACCAGGGTTTCGACCCCGCGTCGGCGCCCGCCTACGCGACGATCGGCTCCTTCGCCACCGCCCCGGACCCCGGGCAGCGCAGGTCGTTTGTGTTCACGGCCTTCGGCGACCAGGGTGTCAGCTACCACGCCCTGGCCAACGACAGTCTGATCCTGGCTCAGAACCCCGCGTTCCACCTGCACGCGGGCGACATCTGCTACGCCGACGACTCGGGCCGGGGGACGGAGGGCGACACCTACGACGCGCGCGTGTGGGACCAGTTCCTCGCCCAGACCGAGAGCGTCGCCTCACGCGTCCCGTGGATGGTCGCGCTCGGCAACCACGACATGGAGGCCTGGTACTCCCCCAACGGCTACGGCGGCCAGGAGGCCCGCTGGTCGCTGCCGGGCAACGGCCCGGACCCGGCGCGGCTCCCCGGCGTCTACTCCTTCGGCTACGGCAACGTGGCCGTCGTGGCGCTGGACGCCAACGACGTGTCGTACGAGATCCCGGCCAACCACGGGATCAGCGGCGGCCGGCAGACCGCCTGGCTGGACCGCCGGCTGGGCGAACTGCGGGCCCGGCGCGGCGTCGACTTCGTCGTCGTCTTCTTCCACCACTGCGCCTACTCGACCACCAGCGCGCACGCCTCCGAGGGCGGGGTGCGCGAGGCCTGGGTGCCGCTCTTCGAGAAGCACCGAGTCGACCTGGTGGTCAACGGGCACAACCACGTCTACGAGCGCACCGACGCCGTGCTCCGCGACGCCGTGGGCAAGGACGTCCCCGTCGGGGCGACCACGCACCCCGAGCGCGACGGCATCGTCTACGTCACGGCGGGCGGCGCCGGGAAGAGCCTGTACGCCTTCCCGGTGTCGGACAGCCACGAAGGGCACGTCAAGGACCTGGACGGCGTGGAGACCTACCACTGGGTGAAAGGTGCCCACAAGGTCACGGAGACGGTGGAGTGGTCACGCGTCCGCTACACCGGCCACTCGTTCCTGACCGTGGAGTCGCAGCCCGCGCCGCCCGGTGGGACGGCGCGGCTGGTCGTCTCGGCGCTCGCCGAGAACGGCAGACGGATCGATCACTTCACCATCGCGCGGACGGCCAGGTAGGCCAGGCGTCGCAGACGGCGGAGGGGATGGGGAACGGAGTGGCCGGTCAACGCGGCTCGTGTCCCGTCGATCCGCCGTTGTCACGGCGGTCCAGGGCGCGCTGGAGGGCTTCGGCGGCGTTCTTGCGGGCGGTCTCGTCCATGGTGAACAGCTCCCGGAGAAGAAGAGAGGGTTGTGTCGCCATAGAACGGGGCGGGGAGCGGCGCTGCAGGGGGTGACCTGCCACAGGTGCACGGCTGTCCGCCGGTCGCTGGTGGAGCGAGACGTTCGGCTCCTACAAAGCTAGGACAGCTCCGCCGATCTGTCTCCACAATTACTCGGACTTCCTACTATCTGAGACGGCGAAGGCCCGGCACCCCACGGAATCGGGGGTACCGGGCCCTGCCCCTTGCGGGCTCGTCCGGGTGACGCGGAGGTCAGCCCATGTGCGGGTAGCGGTAGTCGGTCGGGGGCACCAGGGCCTCCTTGATCGACCGGGTCGACGTCCAGCGCATCAGGTTCTGCGCGGCACCCGCCTTGTCGTTGGTGCCGGAGGCACGGCCGCCGCCGAACGGCTGCTGGCCGACCACGGCGCCGGTGGACTTGTCGTTGATGTAGAAGTTGCCCGCGGCGAAGCGCAGCCGCTCCATGACGTGGGCGACCGCGGCGCGGTCACGGGCGACGACCGAGCCGGTCAGCGCGTACGCGGCGACCGATTCCATCTGGGTCAGCATCGCCTCGAAGGCGCCCTCGTCGGCGTCGTCGTAGACGTGGACGCCGAGCACCGGGCCGAAGTACTCCTCGCGGAAGATCTCGTTCTCCGGGTCGGAGCAGACCAGCACGGTCGGCCGGACGAAGTAGCCGACGCTGTCGTCGTAGGTGCCGCCGGCGACGACCTCGACGGTCGGGTCGGCCTTGGCGCGGTCGATGGCGGCCTTGTTCTTGGCGAAGGCGCGCTCGTCGATCACGGCGCCGATGAAGTTCGACAGGTCGGTGACGTCACCCATGGTGAGGCCGTCGACCTCGGCCGCGAACTCCTCCTTGAAGCCGTTCTCCCACAGGGAGCGCGGGATGTAGGCGCGGGAGGTGGCGGAGCACTTCTGGCCCTGGTACTCGAAGGAGCCGCGGGTCAGCGCGGTCTTCAGCACCGCCGGGTCGGCCGAGGGGTGGGCGACGACGAAGTCCTTGCCGCCGGTCTCGCCGACGATCCGCGGGTAGGAGCGGTACTTGTCGATGTTGTTGCCGACCGTCCGCCACAGGTGCTGGAAGGTCCGGGTGGAACCGGTGAAGTGGATGCCGGCCAGGTCCGGGTGCTCCAGGGCGACCTCGGAGACGGCGACGCCGTCGCCTGTGACCAGGTTGATGACGCCCTTGGGCAGCCCGGCCTCCTCCAGCAGCTCCATCAGCAGCACGGCGGCGTGCGTCTGGGTCGGGGAGGGCTTCCACACCACCACGTTGCCCATGAGGGCCGGTGCGGTCGGCAGGTTGCCGGCGATCGCGGTGAAGTTGAAGGGCGTGATCGCGTAGACGAAGCCCTCGAGCGGGCGGTGGTCGAGGCGGTTCCACACACCCGGGGAGTTGGCGATCGGCTGCTCCGCCAGGATCTGGCGGGCGAAGTGCACGTTGAAGCGCCAGAAGTCGACCAGCTCGCAGGGGCTGTCGATCTCCGCCTGCTGGGCGGTCTTGGACTGGCCGAGCATCGTGGAGGCGGCGATCGTCTCGCGCCAGGGGCCGGCCAGCAGGTCGGCGGCGCGCAGGATGATGGCGGCGCGGTCGTCGAAGGACATGGCGCGCCAGGCCGGGGCGGCGGTCAGCGCGGCGTCGATCGCCTCGCGGGCGTCGTCCTGCGTGGCGTTGGCGTAGGTGCCGAGGCGGGCGCCGTGGTTGTGCGGCTGCACGACGTCGAAGCGCTCGCCGCCGCCCATCCGCCGCACGCCGCCGATGGTCATCGGCAGCTCCACCGGGTTCCCGGCCAGCTCCTTCAGCTTCGCCTCGAGCCGGGCCCGCTCCGGGCTCCCCGGGGCGTAGGAGTGCACCGGCTCGTTCACCGGGGCGGGGACCTGGGTCACAGCGTCCATGGAAGACATCTCCTTGTGTCCTTGTGGGGTCGTGGGCTCAGCGGGTGGGGAGGAAGGACCGCAGGAAGAAGGCCAGGTTCGCCGGCCGCTCCGCGAGGCGCCGCATGAAGTACCCGTACCAGTCTGCGCCGTACGGGACGTAGATGCGCATGCGCTCGCCCTCGTCGGCCAGGCGCCGCTGCTCGGCGGTGCGGATGCCGTACAGCATCTGGAACTCGTACGAGCCCTGCTTGCGGCCGTGCCGGTGCGCGAGCTCCTGGGCGATGGAGATCAGCCGCGGGTCGTGGGAGCCGATCATCGGGTAGCCCTCGCCCGCCATCAGGATCTTCAGGCAGCGCACGTAGGCGCGGTCGACCTCGGCCTTGTCCTGGTGGGCGACGGTGGCGGGCTCCTTGTAGGCGCCCTTGACCAGGCGCACGCGGGAGCCGGCGACGGCGAGGGCGCGGGCGTCCTCCTCCGTGCGGAAGAGGTACGACTGCAGGACGGCGCCGGTGCCGGGGTGGCGCAGGCGCAGGTCGGCGAGGATCGCGAGGGTGGAGTCGACCGTGGTGTGGTCCTCCATGTCGAGCGTGACGGTGGTGCCGATCTCGCTCGCCAGGTCGGCGACGGGGCGGACGTTCTCCAGTGCGATGTCGTGGCCGCCGGCCGGCAGGGCCTGCCCGAAGGCCGACAGCTTGACGGAGACCTCGGCGCGGGTGCCCAGGCCCTCGGCCTTCAGCGCCTCCAGCAACCGCAGGTAGGCGTCACGGGTCGCGAGCGCGGTCGCCTTGTCGGTGACGTCCTCACCCAGGTGGTCGAGCGTGACCTCCAGGCCGGAGGCGGTCAGCGACCGCACGGTCTCCATCGCGGGCGCCAGCTCGTCACCCGCGATGAAGCGGTTCACCACGGGGCGGGTGATCGGCGCGCCCGCGACGACGCGGCGCATACGGTCGCTGCGCGAGGCGGCGAGCAGCACGGGACCCAGCACGGTCTCCTCCTGGAGGAAGGGCTGCCCAGGGGGCAGGCAGCGTCGCCGTGAAATCTAGGATCCACCTACCCCGCCCACCATCGACAGCTGTCACGCATCCGATCGGCATCCCTCATACAGATGTATGAGGGAGAATGGCGGCGTGCGCGGTGACTACCAGGAGCTGGTCGACGAGGTCTCGGCGCTGCTCGGCGCCCCCGCGACCCTGGAGGACCGCGACTTCCGGCTGATCGCCTTCGGCGCGCACGACAGCGACGACGACGGTGCCATGGACCCGGTGCGGACCCGGTCGATCCTCACCCGCCGCTCCACCGCCGAGGTCCGCTCCTGGTTCGAGCGCTTCGGCATCGCCCGCGCGACGGCCCCGGTCCGCATCCCCGCCGCCCCCGACGCCGGGGTGTTCCGGCCCCGGCTGTGCCTGCCGGTGCGGCACGGCGGCGTCGTCCACGGCTACGTGTGGCTGCTGGACACCAGCGGGTACACCGACGCCCAGCTGGCCGCCGCCATGGCGGTCGCCGCCCGCATCGGCGCGCTGCTGGCCGCCGAGTCCCGCGCGGGCGCCGACGCCGGCCGGACGCTGGGCGATCTCATCGGCTCCGCCCCCGGGCCCGGCCGCACGGCCGCCCGCGAGGCGTTGCGGGCCGCGCTCGGCCCGGACGCGGACGAGGCGCACGCGGTGGTGTGCGTCCTGCCCTGGCCGGGTGGCGAGGACGGCGACGCCCCGGGACCGCGCGGTGTGCCGGGCGCCGCCGCGCTGTGCGTGGTGCCGCCGCGGGAGACCGCGGGCGAGCCGCACCGGGAGCCCCCGGTCGCGGCGCTCGCCGCCCTGGTGCGGCTGCGCTCGGCGACGATGTCGGGGCCCGCGCTCACGGCGGCCGCACGGCTGATGGAGGGCAACGGCCAGGCGGCGGAGCCGGGCGCGCGGGCCGGCATCAGCGCCCCGCGCCAGGGACTCGCCGAACTGCCCGAGGCATGGCACGAGGCCGTCTCCGCGGCCCGCGCCGCCCGCGCCCAGCCCCGTCTCGGGCGCACGGCGGAGTGGGACGCGATCGGCCCCTACCGGATGCTGGCCGCGCTGCCCACCGGGGCGGTGGACCCGGCGGTGCGCCCGCTGCTGGAGCCCTCGCACGCCGACCTCGCACGGACCGCCGAGGTGTACCTCGACCGTGCGGGGCAGGCCGGGCGCGCCGCCGCGGAGCTGCGGATACACCGCCAGACGCTCTACTACCGGCTGTCCCGCGTCGAGCGGCTGACCGGCCTCGACCTCGACGACGGGGAGGACCGGCTGCTGCTCCACATAGCCCTCAAGACGGCCGGGCTCGGGGACTGATGGGACTGTTGCCGACCCGAGGGGGCACAAGTAACGTGGCGCGAGGCCGTTGGGGGGCTTGATCAACACGCGCAGGACGCGGGCGACCCGCGCGTCCCGCGCGGACACCGCGGAGCGAAACAAGGGGATCGGGAGCCGGTGACTCATTCCACGGAGGCCCACGGACGCGAACGCCCGGCGCTGTGGAGGACGCCGCCGGCCGTCCCCGGCAGACCGCGCCCCGACCGCAGACTGCTCCTGGCCGGGCTGCTGCTGGTCGTGTCGCTGGCCGCCTTCACCGCGCTGTGCCTGTCGATGCCCGTGCCCATGGCCGACATGCAGGTCTACCGGGCCGAGGGCGCGGCCGCCGTCGACGGCACCGACCTGTACGGCTTCACCGTCACCGAGTGGAAGCTGCCCGCGACCTATCCGCCCTTCGCCGCGCTGCTGTTCGTACCGACGACGTGGCTGCCCGTACCCCTGCTGAAGCTGGCCTTCATGGGCGGCAACCTGCTGCTGCTCGGGCTGCTCGCGCACCTGTCCTGCCGGGCGACGGGGTGGCCGCGCGCCCGTGGCTCGCGCTGGGTGGTGGTGCTCCTGGCGATGGCCCTCGGGCTGTGGCTCGAGCCGGTCTTCCAGACGATGCTGTACGGCCAGATCAACCTGCTGCTCACGGTGCTGGTGCTGTGGGACCTGAGCAGGCCGGACGGCGCACGCGGCAAGGGCATCGCGATCGGTGTGGCGGCCGGCATCAAGCTCACCCCGGCGATCTTCGCCGTCTACCTGCTGCTGACCGGCCGGCGCAAGGAGGCCGCGGTCGCCGCCGCCGCCTTCGCCGGCACCACGCTGCTGGGTGCGCTCGCGCTGCCCGGCGCGAGCGTCGACTACTGGACCCGCTGCCTGTTCGACACCAGCCGGATCGGCAAGGTCTGGATCGTCGACAACCAGTCCCTGCAGGGCCTCGTCGCCCGGATGCTGCACACCGCCCACCCAGGCGCCGTGTGGGCGGTCGCCGCGCTCGTGGTGGCCTGCGCGGGGCTCGCGGTCTCGGTGCGGATGGGCCGGCTGGGCCGGGAGGCCTGGGGCGTGGTGTGCTGCGCGGTGACGGCGCTGCTCATCACCCCGATCAGCTGGTCGCACCACTGGGTGTGGTGCGTGCCGATGCTGATCCTGCTCGCCGCCGAAGCGCCGCGCTGGGCGCTGCGGGTGGCCGCTGTGGCCTTCCTGGCGCGCACGCTGTGGATCGTGCCGAAGGCCGGTGACCTCGATCTGCACCTGGCGTGGTGGCTGCAGCCCTTCGCCTCCCCGTACCCCGTGCTGGGCCTGGTCTTCCTTGCGGCGGTGGCGCTGCGCTTCCGGCCCGGCTCCCCCGCGGTGGCGGCGCTGACGGCGAAGGGGCGGCCGTCCCGGATCGCCCGGGTCGGCCGCCCCCAGCGGAGCGAACCGGCCGTCAGTCCTCGAGATTGACCGCGCGGGCCGAGCTCGCGCCGATCTCCTCGGCGATCTCGGCCAGCACCGGCGCCGGGATGGCGGTGTCGACGGTCAGCGCGACCAGCGCCTCCCCGCCGGCCTGGTCACGGGCGACCTGCATGCCCGCGATGTTGACGCCGGCGTCGCCCAGGATGCGGCCGATGGTGCCGACGACGCCGGGACGGTCGGTGTAGCGCAGGAAGCCCATGTGGTCGGCGAAGACCAGGTCCACGTCGTCGTCGCCGACGGCGACGATCTTCTGGATGTGCTTGGGGCCCGCCAGCGTGCCGGAGACGGCCACCTCGGTGCCGTCGGAGAGGGTGCCCCGCACGGTGACCAGGTTGCGGTGGTCGGGCGACTCGCTGCTGGTGGTGAGGCGGACCTCGACCCCGCGCTCCTGCGCGAAGAGCGGGGCGTTGACGTAGCTGACGGTCTCGTCGACCACGTCCTCGAAGACGCCCTTGAGGGCGGAGAGCTCCAGCACCTTCACGTCGTGCTGGGTGATCTCGCCGCGCACCTCGACGTCGAGGCGGACCGCGACCTCGCCCGCGAGGGCGGTGAAGATCCGGCCGAGCTTCTCGGCGAGCGGCAGGCCCGGGCGGACGTCCTCGGCGATGACACCGCCCTGGACGTTGACCGCGTCCGGCACCAGCTCACCGGCGAGCGCCAGGCGCACGGAGCGGGCGACGGAGATACCGGCCTTCTCCTGGGCCTCGTCGGTGGAGGCGCCCAGGTGCGGGGTGGCCACGACGTTGTCGAACTGGAAGAGCGGCGAGTCCGTGCACGGCTCCTTGGCGTACACGTCCAGGCCGGCGCCGCCGACCCGGCCCTCCTTGAGCGCCGCGGACAGCGCCTCCTCGTCCACGATGCCGCCGCGGGCGGCGTTGACGATGCGGACGTGCGGCTTGACCTTGCGCAGCGCCTCCTCGCCGATCAGGCCCACGGTCTCCGGGGTCTTGGGCAGGTGCACGGTGATGAAGTCGGAGACCTGCAGCAGCTCGTCGAGGCTGAGGATCTTCACGCCCATCTGGGCAGCGCGCGCGGGCTGGATGTAGGGGTCGTACGCGACGATCTTCATCCCGAAGGCCGACATGCGCTGCGCCACCAGGGCGCCGATGCGGCCGAGGCCGACCACGCCGAGGGTCTTCTCGGCGAGCTCGACGCCGGTGTACTTGTTGCGCTTCCACTCGCCCTGCTTCAGGGCCGCGTTCGCCGGGGCGATGTTGCGGGCCACGGCGATCAGCAGGCCGCACGCCAGCTCGGCGGCGGTGACGATGTTGGAGGTCGGGGCGTTGACGACCATCACGCCGGCCTTGGTGGCCGCGGAGACGTCCACGTTGTCCAGGCCGACGCCCGCGCGGGCCACGACCTTGAGCTTGGAGGCTGCGGCGATGGCCTCGGCGTCCACCTTGGTGGCGCTGCGGATCAGGATGGCGTCGGCGTCGGCGATCGCGCTCAGGAGTTCTCCCCGGTCGGCGCCGTTGCAGTGCCGGATCTCGAAGTCCGGCCCGAGGGCGTCAACGGTGGCGGGCGACAGCTCTTCAGCGATGAGTACGACGGGGTTGCTCACGTGAGTCCTCACTAGTCCCTGGTCTACGGCCGCGTCCCGACGGCCGAAGGCGGTGGAGAGGGATGGCATGCCGCGTGGAAGACGCACGACGCTGTGAGCCTGACGCGCTTGTTAATGGAGTGTATCGGCGGCGGGCCCGGCATCCTGCGACAACGTGGAAGGATCACCCGCACGAGGGTGTACGGGGTGGCCAAAGCCGCCGGTCCCGGGGGCGCGGCGCCCCCGGGACCGTTCCGACCGCGGTGCGGAGGAGTTACGCCTCCTCGTCCACCCAGCTCATGAGCTTGCGGAGCTTCTTGCCGGTGGTCTCCAGCAGGTGGTTCTCGTCGGCCTTCTTGTACTCGTTGTACCGGGGCAGGCCGGCGTTGTACTCGGCGATCCAGTTGTTGGCGAACGAGCCGTCCTGGATCTCACCGAGGATCTTCTTCATCTCGGCCTTGGTGGCGTCGGTGATGATGCGCGGACCGGTGACGTAGTCACCCCACTCGGCGGTCTCCGAGATCGACCAGCGCATCTTCTCCAGACCGCCCTCGTACATCAGGTCCACGATGAGCTTCAGCTCGTGCAGGCACTCGAAGTACGCGATCTCCGGCTGGTAACCGGCCTCGGTCAGCGTCTCGAAACCCGCCTTGACCAGCGCCGCCGTACCACCGCACAGCACCGCCTGCTCACCGAACAGGTCGGTCTCGGTCTCCTCGGTGAACGTCGTCTTGATGACACC